>JAIXPM010000397.1 GCA_027486275.1 Sphingomonadales bacterium
CGCGCTGACGGGTTGGAGACCGTACTGCCGGCCCGAACGACGTTGACATAGGCGCCAACCCCCGGCCGTTCCTCGGTATAATCATGGGTCAGATCGAAACTGTGCGTTTCGGGCGGGCGCAGATAATAGACGATCTCGCGGGTTTGGGCTGCGCGCTCGCTGATCCGGGCGGCCATGCTTGATCCGGATGCAATCACGCCGCTGGGAACGGCGCGGATGACCAGAGGCATCGGGGCCGGCGTGGCGTTCAGGAACGACACCGCGATGCGGCCATCAGCCTGTTGCAGCACCTGCACCGGCACATTCACCGACGCCAACCGATAGCCTGCCGGCAAGACAACGCTGTTGCGCTTGATCCCCAGCGATCGGTCGAAAACGATGGCATCGCCGTCCGTGTAATAGCTCTTGGCGTCTTCATAGGTCTTGTCGATCCGGATGCGCCCGCCGCCGCCTTCAGGCACAGGTCGCGCCAGCGTGACCGCGATATACTTGCTGCCAGGCGGCGCATTGGAAACGCCGCCAGCACGCGCAATTTCGCCATCGACCTCGGCAAAGGCCAGCGCTGCACCGGTCGCCCGGTCCGTCACGCGCTCGTCGGTGGCGATGCTGCCGGTGCGGATGGGATTATAATAGGCCATTGCCCCCGCGGTCGTGGCGGTGATGTCGTATATAATGCGGAACTTGTGTGACGCCGGCGCCAGCAATTCGTAGCGCGTATAGGCGCCGTCGTCGGTTTGAACCGGTGCCGCACGTGCCGATCCCGCAACGAGCACTGCCAGAAGAATGACCGCCCTTGCTGCTGCGTGCCGGAAGCCCGGCCGTGGTAATGCGTGCATGGTCTGCTTCCCCTGGCGCTGGTTGCGCCCTGTTGTAACGCTAGCTTGCCAGCGCCAGTTCCGTCGCTTCGGCAATGGCGCGCTTGGCGTCGAGCTCCGTCGCTTCGCTGGCGCCGCCAATCAGCTTCGCCGGCAAACCCCGCGCCACCAGTGCATCATACAGCGCCCGTTCCGGCTCCTGCCCGGCGCAGATGATCACGGAATCCACCTCGAACAGGCGGGGCTCACCATTCACAAGGGCGTGCAGGCCGTCATCATCGATCTTCCGATAGGTAACCCCGCCCATCATCTTCACGCCGCGCCGCACCAGGCTCAGCCGGTGGGTCCAGCCGGTGGTACGGCCCAGCGACTTGCCCGGCGCGCCGTCGCGGCGCTGCAATATCACCACCTCGCGGTCGGCCTTTTCGATCTGCGGCACCAGCCCGGTCACACCGCCGCGCGGGTGGTTGACGAAATCGACGCCCCATTCGCGGCAGAAGGTCGGGATATCCACCGCCGCCGACGGGCCTGCATGAGTGATCAGCGTCGCCACATCGAAACCGATGCCGCCCGCCCCCATGATCGCCACAGTGCGCCCGATCGGTTTGCGGCCCAGAATCGCGTCAATATAAGGCACGGCCTTGGGGTGATCGATGCCGGGAATGTTGGGCGTGCGCGGACGGATGCCGGTGGCGACGATCACCTCGTCATGGCCAGCCGACGCCAACATGTCAGCATCCACACGGGTGTTGAGTTTCAGCGAAATGCCCAGCTTTTCGATCATCCGGCTGAAATAGCGCAGCGTTTCGTGGAACTCCTCCTTGCCCGGCACCCGCTTGGCCAGGTTGAACTGGCCGCCGATTTCCGCTCCGGCATCATAGATCGTCAGCTTGTGGCCGCGCTGGGCGGCTTCCACGGCAAAGGCCAGCCCCGCCGGCCCGGCGCCAACCACGGCCAGATCGCGCGGTGTGGCAGCCGGCACCACCGGCATCAGCGTTTCATTGCAGGCGCGCGGATTGACCAGGCACGAGGTCAGCTTGCCCGTGAACGTGTGATCAAGGCAGGCCTGGTTGCAGGCGATGCAGGTGTTGATCTCGTCCTCGCGGCCTTCAAACGCCTTGTTGACCAGATCGGCATCAGCCAGCATCGGCCGCGCCATCGATACGAGATCGGCATGGCCGGCGCCCAGCACCTGTTCCGCCACATCCGGCATGTTGATGCGGTTCGACGTGATCATCGGCACGCGCACATGCTTCCTGATGCGCCCCGTCACTTCGGCAAAGGCGGCACGCGGCACCATGGTGGCGATGGTCGGCACCTGGGCCTCGTGCCAGGTGAAGTGCGTGCTGATGATGGTGGCGCCGGCAGCCTCCACGGCTTGCGCCAGCTGGATCACCTCCTCGCCCGACATGCCGCCTTCCAGCATGTCCATGGCCGGGATGCGGAAGATCAGGATGAAATCATTGCCCACGGCGGCCCGCGTGCGGCGGATCACCTCGACGGGGAAACGCATGCGGTTTTCGAAGCTGCCGCCCCACTCATCGGTGCGGGTGTTGGTCTTTTCGACCAGGAAGGTGGAGAGGAGATAGCCAGCCGAGCCGATGATCTCGACGCCGTCATAGCCCGCCGCCTTCGCCTGCGCGGCGCAATTGGCGAAATCATCGAGCTGCTTCTCGATCCCGTCCGCATCCAGTTCATTGGGCACGAAACGGCCGATGCGGGATCGGATGGCCGATGGCGCCACGCACGCCGCTGTGCCGGCGAGCGGCCCGGCATGGAGGATCTGCATCACGATTTTCACATCCGGCGAAGCGGCGTGAACGGCTTCGGTGACGATGCTGTGCTGCGCCGCTTCCTCTGGCGTCGAAAGCTTGCCGCCACCGCCGGCTTCATGATTGGGCGCGATGCCGCCGGTGATGATCATGCCCACTCCGCCGCGCGCGCGCTCGGCAAAGAAGGCCGCCATGCGCTCGAACCCGCCTTCGATATCCTCAAGGCCGGTGTGCATCGATCCCATCAGGATGCGATTCTTGAGGCTGGTGAAACCCAGGTCGAGCGGGGAGAAGGTGAGTGGGTATTTTGCGTGAGCCATAGCGGTGAGGCTATCAGTGGGCGGTGGGGGCGTCACCCTTGCCAGTAATCACAGGGCGCGCATGGGGCGGAGCCGCCGTGTTTGCTGGATGGCCAAAGCAAGGAAGGAAGCGCGCGACCAAGCCGCGCCGTCGGACGACACACAAAAGCGGCGACCGGAGGGTCCCCGCTTTTGGTCGCCGGCCGATCTTGCGCCTGTCGGCGCATTTCGCCGTGCGAACTGCGCTCGCGGCGCTGCGATTTGGTACGCCAAAGAGGACAGAACTGGACACTGGAATTGTTGGGAAATCTTCTTTGCATGGCGCCGAGGGACGACAAGTTGATTCCAGGGGCTGGTAAACAGGCGCGGAAACGCTGGTCGTGACCTATCATGGGTCACCTTGCCTTCTGGCAAGCGCTTCGTCATCGTATGACATCAGGCTGGAGTGATCATGCGAAAGCGCCAGATGAACAAGGGTCGTCGCATCAGCATCAAGGCTGTGACCGCAATCGCATTGCTGTCGGTTCAGACGGCCACCCTTGCGGCGCCGTTATCAACCGCCGTCATCGAACAAGCCAGCACCTTGATCGACGCCGACGCCAGGCGGCTGGAGCTGTTGTTCAAGGACCTCCATTCGCACCCCGAACTGCCGTTTACCGAAACGCGGACAGCTGCCATCGTAGCCCGCGAACTGACAGCACTCGGATTTGAGGTGACAACCGGCATCGGCGGCACCGGCGTCGTTGGGGTGCTGCGCAACGGCCCCGGCAGGACCATCTGGTACCGGGCCGACATGGACGCCAATGGCGTCGAGGAAATCACCGGCCTGCCCTATGCCGCGACGGCGCGGCAAAAGCTGCCTGACGGCCGCGAGGAATGGGCGATGCATGCCTGTGGCCATGACGCTCATGTCACCTGGCTGCTGGGCACGGCGCAGGCGCTCGCCCGCATGAAGCACGCCTGGTCGGGAACGTTGCTGGTCTATGCCCAGCCGGCCGAAGAACTGGGGCTGGGCGCGCAGGCGATGGTGAAGGATGGATTGTTGACGCGCGGGTTCCCCAAGCCCGACATCGGTTTTGGCAGCCATACGGCACCGGGCCCTGTCGGCGCCGTATCGAACTCGCCCGGGGTGCGCATGGCCGGCACCGACCAGCTCGACGTGACTTTCACCGGGCTGGGGGGGCATGGTTCTACCCCGCAGATGACGATCGACCCGGTGGTGATGGCGGCGCAGGCCGTGCTGGGCTATCAGACGATCATCAGCCGCAACATTGACCCGCAAAGCGCGGCGGTGTTGACCGTCGGCGCCATCGATGCCGGCCGCGACAACAATGTCATTCCGCAGACGGCGGTGCTCAGGCTGAACTTGCGGTGGTTCGACAAGACCGTGCGCGACCAGTTGCTTACCCGCATCGACGAAGTCAGCCGCGGCGTCGCCATCGGCGCCGGCGTTGCACCGGACAAGCTGCCGACCCGATCAATGAAGGGGTCTGCCGTCCCGCTGGTCAACGATCCTGCACTCGTCACGATCATCGATCCGCCGCTCAAGCAGTTGCTTGGACCAAAAATGGTCATCAACAATTTCCCTGCCGTCACCGGGTCGGAAGATTTTCAGGAAGTGATGGTTGCCGCCAAAGTCCCTTATGTTTTCCTGCTTGTCGGGGTTGCACCTATGGACCGATATCAGGCTGCGGTGAAGGCCGGACGCATGGCCCCCTATTCCAACCACAATCCGGATTTCTTCGTTGACCTTGCTGCAGTGCCGCTTGGTGCGAAGGTCAACACCGTCTCGCTGCTGTCCCTGTTCGCCAACTGAGCGCTGGGCAAGTTCATGCGGCGGGACTGGTGGGTGTAACTGCGATTCGCCGAGGCGAATTGATTTCCAGCACTCCGGCGCGGGTGAGGGCATCGGCCTGGCGGGCGACCGCGGCAACCATCGCTTCGAGCTGCGCGCCGGACATCCAACTGATGCTGCCCGGCGGCGTCCGCACCATTTGCGCGCTCAATACTTCCAGGCGCCCGATTGCCAACAGTTCCTCAACACTGCGCCGGACGGTTTCGGTCGGCAAGCCGGTGGCCCGTGCGATCGCCCGCCGGGAAATGCCGCCCGAAAGCGCGTCGGGCAGTGGCACCGACGCGCGGTAGTTCGGATCGCGCACGGGTTGACGCATGTATTTCTGTACAGTCGAAATCGCCACCGTCAGCACGATCAACGCCGCCACCGGCTTCAGACCGAGCATGTCGCCAAGCATTCGGTGTTGAAGCAGGAAACAATTGCCCAGTTCGAAAATAACCAGCCGCGCATCGTCTTTGGCGGCTTGCTGATTGACCGAAACCCGCATCTCGCCACCCCCTGAATGACCTGAATTGGGCCACCTTGGCATTTGTCCATGGAGCTGTCCACTGTATATGCATAATTCTCAGCGAGATGACCAAATCAAATCGATATTCGATTTGGTGAGGTAGATTTATTTATTCGTCGATGACAGCAGAAATATGCTCCAAAAACGATTAATTGCTTTCTTTGTACTGAACTCGAATCGATATTCGACAATAGATTATTAAGTATAACGACATGCGTCGGGTCGAATGCCGGACAAACCACGTTCCGGCTGCGGCATGCCTGGGCATCCTGGGGACCGGTCCTTGCCGGTCAGACCAATTCCCTGTTCATGGATGCGGATCTGTTTCCCAATGTCGTCGATTATTGGGGCCCCACTGGCATGGTTTTGGTTCGCAACCCGCAGATCCGCCTGACCATTGCCAACAAGAACGGCCTCAGCTTCGCCGTTGCGATCGAAACGCCGAACACCGATGTCGATGTTGGCCAGATTCGCGAGATCGACCCCGATCTTGCCGCCAACCTGCGCGATGTCACGCCGTTGCCCGATCTGACCGCCCAGGCGCGCTATGTCGGCGATTGGGGCCATGTCCAGTTGTCGGGACTGTTGACCAAACTTGCAGTCGAAACCCTGGGAACCCCCGACAATCAGCCGCGCGCCAGCCGGATCGGCTGGGGCATCAATCTGGGAACCTCGTTCAATGTCGCCAGTTCAACGACGCTGCGAGCGGGCGTTGTCTATGGCCACGGCATTGCCAGCTACATGAACGACGGCGGCACCGACCTTGCGCCGCGAACCGTCCCAGTCGGGCCCGGGCTGGCAGTGGCGCTGGAGCCCGAAGCTGTCCCGTTGCTCGGCATCATCGCTTACGTGGACCATCGCTGGTCCAAATCCTTCACCTCCGCGCTCGGCTACAGCATGACCCGGGTGGACAACACCAATTTCCAGACAGCATCGGCCTATCACAAGGGCGAATATGCGACGGGCAACCTGCTTTGGGAACCGATGGCCAATGTCCTTGTCGGCGGCGAACTGATGTACGGCAAGCGCACCGACAATGACGGGCGGAGCGGCGATGACCTCAGGACGCAAGTGACGTTCAAGGCCAGCTTTTCCAGCAACGACCTGAACAAAGCCAGATAGAGCAGGTCGTGTGGACTTCAGACCGTGGGATGCCCCAGGAGCCGACGATGCCGCTGTGGTCGTGGGCCGTGCCGCTTTTGGCCTGGGTCGGGCTCGTTTACGCCAGCCTGACGGGCGCGGGCGGACCAATATCGATCCTGATGGCGATCACGCTGCTGGGCACGGTCGTGGCCGCTGTCCACCACGCCGAGGTTATCGCCCATCGCGTCGGGGAGCCGTTCGGTTCGCTTGTCCTGGCCCTGGCGGTCACGTTGATCGAAGTTTCGCTGATCGTTTCGGTGATGCTGTCCGACACCTCACCAGCCGGCTCTACACTTGCCCGCGATACCGTCTTCGCGACCGTCATACTTGCGTGCAACGGAATACTTGGCATTTGCCTTATGGTTGCCGGCTGGCGATATCATGAACCGGTGGTCAGGCTTCGCGCCGCCTCATCCTTTCTCGCCGTCCTCACCGTGCTGACCACATCGGCGCTGGTGCTGCCCGGCTTTACGCGTTCGGCCGCCGGCCCGATCTATTCGACAGCACAACTGATCTTCGTCGCTTCTGCGTCGCTCATCCTGTATATCGTCTTCCTGTTCGTCCAGACTGTGCGCCATCAGGGGTATTTTCTGGCGGCAGACACCCCGGACGATGCAGAGCCTTTGGTGCATCATGTCCCATCCAACAAAGCGACCGGACTCGCGACTGTCGTTCTTCTGGTCGCATTGTCCGCTGTCGTCCTGATCGCTAAGAAGCTGTCGCCTGTGCTGGAATCCGCAATGCACGCGGCGAAAATTGCTGAGCCGGACGCCGTGGTCGGTGTGATCGTCGCCGCAACGGTCTTGCTGCCAGAGTGTTTGTCGGCACTGCGATCGGCGCGCCGCAACCAGTTGCAGACAAGCATCAACCTCGCACTCGGTTCTGCACTTGCCTCGACGGCGTTGACCCTTCCGGCTGTCGCCGCCGTTGCCATTGCCACGCGCGAACCCATGATCCTCGGTCTCAGCCCCGCCAACGAAATCTTCCTTGCGCTGACGATCGTTGTTGCAACCATGACGCTGGGCGCCGGGCGCGCAACCATTCTTCAGGGAGCCGTGCACCTCATGATCCTGGCGCTCTACCTGTTCCTGGTCGTTGTCCCGTAAGATATGTGCATGCGCTCGGCGCAGCTAAGCAATCGCAAGGCCACAGTCACACTGCCGCTATTTCAGCGACAGATTCTGAACCAAACAAAAAGAAAAATATGGATGGTGCGTGACGCAGTCCGCATACGATCGGTCTCAGGGCCACATTGGGAGAAAATTCCCTGCTCACGCAAATTTGCAGTGAATTCTGCGACGCTTTCTGCGGGCCTTGAGCCGAATTCTCTCGGAGAATCCGCGCATTAGGGTCGTGCTCAGCCGTGAAAACAAGCAGGGAATTTTTTCTGCCCTGGCAGGGAATTCATGTGGCCGATGCAGGGTATTGCAACGCGACCCGAAGGGCACCCCCGCGCCCCTTGAAACTCAAGATAGCGGCGATAAGGCAGAGACTAAATTGGCCTCAAACACACGTTCATTATACCGAAGTAGCTTGACCGTGCGGTCAATATAGATGAAGCGCTTATCCAGTGTCACCCATGACAACTCGGCTTTCGATACACATGTTATCCACAACTCTACGTTCAAGCCGTCACGTCGCAGTTAACATTTTTGGTTCAAGCCGGAGATTCGGTTGACTCATTTCTCTTGACTCCTCATTTTGATTGTTAGCCGGCATGCCTAAAGCAAGGCCGGTCAGCTCGAGGAGTCGCGAAATGGATGTCCGCAACCAGTTGGTAGAGCGCGAGGTGGCCAGCCTTCGGCCATATAGCCGCAATGCGCGGGTGCATTCGAAGAAACAGATCAAGCAGATTGCCGCTTCGATCGAACGGTTCGGGTTCGTGAACCCGGTGCTGGTTTCGGACACTGGTGAGATTGTGGCTGGGCACGGAAGGGTCGAAGCGGCGAAGCTGCTCGGCATGAAGACCGTGCCCACCCTCGCGCTCTCGCATCTGTCGGAGGCAGAACGCCGCGCATATGTGCTTGCGGATAACAAGCTTGCCCTCAACGCCGGGTGGGATCCTGAGATACTGGCGCTGGAGCTGCAGGGGCTGATTGAATTGGACTTCGATGTCGAAATCACCGGGTTCAGCCTAGCCGAGATAGACTTGGCGCTCGACCGCGCGGTTGATGCCAATCCTGACGGAAGCGACGCACCTGAAGACGCTATCCCGCAACCTGCCGGGGCACCGGTCATTCGCCGCGGCGAACTGTGGCAACTCGGGCGGCACAAACTTCTGTGCGGTGATGCCAGGGAACCAGCCGATTTTGCGGCGCTCATGGGCGACGAACGGGCTGACCTGGTCTTCACCGACCCACCATACAACGTGAAGATCGACGGCAATGTCACAGGCTTGGGTAAGATCAAGCACCGCGAGTTTGCCTTCGCCTCAGGCGAGATGTCCGAGAACGAGTTCACCGCGTTTTTGACGGTTACGCTTGGCAACGTGTCCGCCCACCTGCGCGATGGTGCCATTGCCTTTGTGTGCATGGATTGGCGCCATATGGGCGAGTTGCTGGCCGCGGGTCGCGTTGCCTTCACAGAGTTCAAGAACCTCATCGTCTGGAACAAGGCACAAGGAGGCATGGGAGCCTTCTATCGCTCGAAGCATGAGCTCATATTTGCCTTCAAGCAGGGCACAGCGCCCCATACCAACAGCTTCGGCCTTGGCCAGACCGGGCGCTACCGCACCAACGTTTGGGATTATGCTGGCATGAACAGCATTAGCGCCAGCCGGGCTGAAGAGTTAGCGATGCATCCCACTGTCAAGCCAGTCGCGCTCATAGCCGATGCCATGCGGGATTGTTCGCGCCGTGGTGAAATCGTGCTGGACTGTTTCGGCGGCTCCGGAAGCACGTTGATTGCTGCAGAGAAGACCGGACGGTCGGCGCGCCTGATCGAGTATGATGCCCTCTATTGCGACACGATCATCCGGCGCTGGCAGTCATTTACTGGCAAGCATGCAACCCTTGCCTCGACCGGTGAGCGATATGAAGACGCCGGCCAAGAACGGACCGCGACGCCAAGTGTCGTGATGGCAGAGCTCGGGAGCGCTGCCGACAGCCGGACGGCATGCCATGGCTAAACCGCCCAAACCGCCATCAACCCGCTCGGGAGATTATGCTGTCGGATATGGCAAGCCGCCGAAAGCGACTCAGTTCCAGGCCGGGAGGTCGGGCAATCCCCGCGGAACATCCAAAAAGGTCCGAGCACGTAAGTCCAGCGGGAATGAATCACCATTCGATCAAATTATGTTGAAGGAGGCCAAGCGCAAAATTGCGATCAACGACAACGGCTTGCGTTCTGAAATTACCACCCATGAAGCTGTCGTGCGAAAAATGATGCTCGGTGCCGCGAAAGGTGATCGTGGGGCGCAGAGGCAGTATTTTGACCAGCTTCTGTCAGCGCTCGAACGCCAGCAAAAGGAGAAAATCGATAACATTGGCCTACTCGCGGAATACAAGAACACACAAACTGCCCTGCGCTCAGGTCCAGCGATGTTTGGTTCGGAGCCGCTTTGGCCGAATCCTGAAGATATCGTCCTAGATTATGCCAACTTCATGGGCGAGGTAAGAGGCCCGATCGACGCTGAGCAGGCCCAACCCTTCGTTGATCTGGTCGATGAGCACCGCTTGTGGAAGGCGCGCCATGACTTGTTGCTGACAATGTCGGGCAAGTTTAGCGGTGATGTTCGGGCGATCCACGGAAACGCCATCCATTCCATCGACCGCCTGCTCAACACCATTCGCGATCAATTTCCTCCCAGCTTCAAAGCGCAACTGTATTGGGATGGGGGCGAGATTGCCGCAGGGATTCTGGACGTGGAAGGGCTCAACGAAGGCGAAATTGTGGATCTGGCTAAGCTCGCGCCTGATTGTCACGAAATGGTCTATGGCCTTTACCAGCTCGTTTCAGCTGCAATTGCAGCATCAGAGAAGGTGCGTGATCGGACCAGACTCAATATCAGCGCCAACACGACCAGCCTGATCAACCGCTTGCGGATCGAACGGCAGAATGGTGGTGGCAGTGTACCGATGGCGCCAACGGTTCAGGACTTCGATGACTATTATGGCGATTTTTCCTCGGAGACCGTCGGCGGTGCAGATGGGAAAGAGTCATGAGCAGTCTGGTGACGCCGCCGCCTAAAACACACGGTCCAGGCCTCAATCCGGCGCTGAGGCAGTTTTGGAAAACGCGTGCGCGCACGCGCGTGCTTTATGGCGGACGCGCGGCCTCAAAGTCGTGGGATGCCGCCGGCGTTGCTGTGCTGTTTGCATGCCGGTCAAAGGCCCGGATCCTGTGTGCACGCCAGTTTCAGAACCGGATCGAAGAGTCGGTTTACGCTCTGATCAAGCACCGGATTCTAGAGTTTGGCCTGCGCGACCAGTTCATCATTCATCGCGACCGCATCACCCATCGGGCCACGGGAAGTGAGTTCGTCTTCTATGGCCTCAATCGCCATATCGATGAGATCAAATCGATGGAGGGGATCGATATCTGCTGGATCGAAGAAGCACACAATCTCACCCAGGAGCAGTGGGAGATTTTGAACCCCACCTTGCGCAAACAAGGATCACAGTTTTGGCTGACGTTCAATCCGCGCCTGGCGACCGATTTCGTCTATCGCTACTTCATCCTCAACACGCCGCCGCGGACCATCACGCGCAAGATTAATTACACCGAGAACCCCTTCATCAGCCAAACCATCCTCGACGAGATTGCGGCCTGCCGCGCCGCCGATGAGGACGATTTCCGCCACATATACCTTGGCGAGCCGCGCGCTGACGATGAGAACGCGGTCATCAAACGCGCCCACATCATCGCCGCCATCGGCGCGCGCGAGAAGCTTGGCATTGAACCCGTAGGCCAGCGCCGGATCGGCTTTGATGTCGCTGACAGCGGCGGCGATCAATGTGCGCTGGTCTACGCGCATGGCCCGTTCGTGACCTGGGCCGAGTTGTGGCCGGCCCGTGAGGATGAACTTCTGGCCTCAACTGCGAGGGTGTTCAATGTGGCACGTCAACGAAATGCTCACATCATCTATGATTCTATCGGGGTCGGTGCCGGGGTGGGCGCCATGCTCAACGACTTGGGTCGCCAACACAAAATCTACGTTCCCCACACAAAGTTCAATGCGGGCAGCGCAGTGCATCGCCCCGATTCCTTCTATATGCCGCAGATCAAAAACAAGGACCATTTTGCCAATCGAAAGGCGCAAGCTTGGTGGCTGGTCGCCGATCGGTTCCGCAACACCTACAATGCCATTCACAAGGGCCAGACCTTCGGGCCCGATGAACTGATTTTTCTGGACCCGACAATGCCGCACCTGGATCGGCTGATCGATGAGCTCACTATGCCTCTGCGCGATGTGGACTCGGCCGGCCGCGTCAAGGTTGAGAGCAAGCAGGACCTGGCGAAACGCAACATTGCGTCGCCCAACCTCGCCGATGCGTTCATCATGGCGTTTGCGCCGTTCGAAAAGCCGATCGTGATCAGCAAAGAGGCGCTTGAAGCGATTGGGGCCCGATAGACCAGAGTGCAGTGCGCGATCGGCGTGTCCTATCAGCGGGTCAACCGCGGGAGCCGTGGAGGCCCATGCCCCTCTGGAACTCGGCATCAAACCTCGCTGCGAGCAGGTCGCTTGCCGACCGACAGCCGTCCACAACCCGAGCAGCCCACAGAAAATAGTCCCTGATACGCTGCTGTTCCCAGTCAGCAGGCGGGCTGTTGGCCAGGGATCTGAGGTTGGACACCTTGTCTGCCAGCTTGATAATTTTCGCCCGCGCGCTGGCCTGTGCAGCATGCTCGATCTGAAGCTCTTTGCGCATCTGCTTCGGGAGGGCTTTGTCGTCGGTGACCTCGGCCACCAGAGCAGCCACCTCGCTGCCAAACAGCGCCTCCAGCTCTTCCAGGGTGGCCTCAGTGTCCTCAACCGAGTCGTGCAAGACCGCAGCGGTCATCAGCGTGATATCGCCTGCGCTTGCCTCAGCGACCAGTTCGGCCACCTCAGTGAGGTGGTTCATGTAGGGCTCAGCTGCAGCGCCCTTGCGGCGCTGACTGACATGCCGGCTGGCAGCAAAGTGATAAGCTCGGGCTAATTGGATTACTCGCTCACCGGGTATGTTCATGCGTGTTTCTTCTCCTTTCGTTGGGCTCCGGGGGCGCTTGGATTCCTTGCCTCCTTTTAAAAGAATGCTCATTTTATCATTATATATCAACCTAATAAGATCGATCTTATGCAGGGAATTCTGTGCTGCAATCTGCGACGCTGATATGCATCGAGCATGGGCAGGACTGCCACAGCATGGCGGGTAGTGGGCCGATTGCGGTCAGTCCGCTTCTGGACCGCGATCGCGCAATAGCCGCCGTTAGCGCCAGCATCCCCGAGAGGCAGCTAGCGATTAAAGCTGGACGACACTCCGTTCTGCAAGAGCTGGAGATCCAGAGTACTGATAGTTGCCGGTGACTAAGCGCTCAGGACTCGTCATACTTTTGGTGCGGTATCAGCTGCGGTGCCACCTGGATGCTGCTTGTGCGCTTTCGACACCGGACGGAGGTCAAGGGCAAGAGCGCTGAGTGCGGCAATTTTCTCGTCGCTACCGCGCGCAAGGTGATTCACCAGATCCTCTTGGTTCGGCTGGCCGAGCGCCAGGCGATAGAGCAAACGCTGGCGCTGGAGGTGATCGAAGCGCCCGATGTCACGGCTCTTCGACAATACCAGAACATGTCGGTCGATATCGGCGTTCTCGAACGTCCACCATGGTGACAGTCCGGTGTCGTTAGGAAAGCGCGCCTCTCCAAGGGCCGCAGCCGCGTTCCACGGCGATAGCCCGCCCTTGCCTGCCGCCACTGCGTCCTCGCGCACCTTTGCGCCAAGCGGCCGGCGGATCAACAGGCCGCCATAACGGGAGATGCGACCTTCGCGTTGTTCAAGATCGACCGGATTCGACGGAAGATCCCAATGGACGATCCGCCGACACCAACTGTGGAAATCGAGCCCCTCCTGGCCGATCGACGTCGTGGCAAGTACATGCGGCCAGAACGGCGTGTTGAACGCCCGCCTCAAACCCTCGGCACGCGGTGGGTCGTCCCCTTCGGAATCGGAAAGGGCACGTTCGGTCGTCTCGGCGTCGGCTTTCTCCGTCCCG
Organism: Sphingomonadales bacterium; assembly: GCA_027486275.1. Next base: position 13,583 of record JAIXPM010000397.1, read on the forward strand.
CTGAACGGCACGGCCGCGTGGCATCGCAGGCGGATCGAGCTCCCGGTTGCCGGTAGGCCGCGGAAGGTGAACCAGCCCAACGAAGCGTGCAGCGCCGAGCCGAGTTCGTCGAGCAATTGCGCTGCCTCGACTTGCCCTTGCGCGAGCCAGAAATGTTCGTCGAGCACGCTCTCGAGGCCACCATCGCGTACCGCTGCCACCAGCAACTCGGTAATGCTGCCGTCCCCGAGCCGTCCCCAAAAGACGCGATTGTCGAGATAGGTCCGGAGCCGGTGCCAGCAAAACCAAGTAAGGTCGTAGATGTGCTCAGGGTCGATTGCCGTTGGGAGATGGCGTAGCAGCGCGCGGCCCACAGCGACAGCGGGCGACGACAGCGCGATCTCGGCGAGGCGGTCGAATTCCCTGCTGCTGATCCACTCGATCGCCTCTACGTTGTCGCGCTCCTCGACGATCCGCCCGAGCACGGCCTCATCGCCCGCCGTTGCGGCCCATGCCAACTGGGTGGCATCGTAGTCGCCCGATTCCCGCTCGATCGCGGCCAGCAGGTTCCACAGCGGTCGGGAGCGCTCCGCGTCTTTCTTCGGCCTCTCACGGATTTCGATCTTGAGGCGGCCCAGCGCACGGCGGAGCTGATTGGCCACCGTCTTAAGCGCCGTGTCCGCGGTCGCGTGGTGTCCCTTGAGCGGATCCGTCACCCGGATCAGGAACGGCGAGGGGTGGAACAGCCCCATCACCGGCAGGCCGGACTGCGGCGCCAGGCGCTTGCTCTCCCAGGTCCGGCGGCGATCGGTGCTTGCCGTATTAAGATAGGCGTTCTCGACCCAAAGGCTCATCAGCGCCGCAACGCTCTGCGGCGTCGCGCGGAAGCGGCTGAAGAGAAGAGTCTTCTGGGAGGGCGCGCTCGCCCACGGCCCGGCCAAACGCCACCAACGCATCGACGGCGCCACCCATGGCAGGGCCAGCTCCGAACATTTCGCAATTTCCTGCAGCGCGCGCAACTTTGCGCTTCCCCAGCCTTGCTTCGCCTCGGCGAGTTGCTTGCCGGCGCGCAGGAATGGTGCGCCGGGCTCGCGCTCGAACGGTCTATCTTCGGCGATCTTGTAGCGGGAGCCCAACGCCTGCGCCGGCAGCGGGACCGACAGCCAATAAGCCGAAGCAGCGGTCTTGTTCCGGTCGGTTACTTTGCCGGCAAACTGCTTGAACACCCGCAGATCGCCCGGCAAGATGGCGAGGGGGGCGCGGCGTGTCCGATAATCCTCGCTAGTCGACGCCGGGCGCTCCGTACGGGCGATGCACGGCCGCAGCAGCGCATCGATTCGGTCACGCGTCGCTACGGCACGGTCGCGAAGCAGCGGGTCGATACCGTCCCCTGTCGCATCGCCGATCGCTCGCAGAATTTCGCCAAAGCTGGCGAACAGCTGCTCGGCCTCCGCGCGGGTCTCCTTGTTCCCAGTTAGGAACTCGATCGTCTCGAACAGCTCCTCATGCGCCTGCGGTCCATCCTTGCCATCCCAGGACACGCCGTAGAGGCGATAGGGCGTCGCTGAGAGAAGCAGCATCGCCGGTCTCTTCCTGCCGATACCGAGCAGTGCCTGCCCAAGACGGTCGCCAGCTGCGGGCGCCAGCATCTCCCGGAAGCGCTGGAATTCGTCGAAGATGATGAGATCGGGCGGCGTAGCCTCCAGGCAGGCTTCGGCAAGGAGCCGCCTCAACACGGTCAGGGTGCGTGAATGGGGCTTTTCGCCCGCAGCTTTAGCAATGCGGTCGGCGAGGCTGGGCCGCTTGCCTTCCGGATTGAAGCGCGCCTTGAGCGCGTTGCGATAGGTATCGACGAGCTTGGGATCGATGCCACCCATAAGCCGATCGGCCGTACGACACGCGCCCTCCCAGCTCTTCACGGCGCGCTGTTGAATGAACAGATCGGGCAGCTTCTCTGAAACCCCTGGCACGGCACGTTCGAGCAGGCGGCCGAGGAACGCCCGCTCGACAGCGGCCCCGGGAGACTGGTGTTGGCCCTCGGCCGGAAACGAGGTCTGCGGAGCGAACGAATAGAGACGCAGCGGAGAGCGTGGCTCTCCGGGCGGCCGCTGGTCGAGCGGGATCATAGATAGCCGATCGACCTTGGAGAGGGCGCGTCTCCTCGCATCCTTGTTCCCGAGGAAGTCGACGAGGCGCGACGCATTCTGATCCGAAACGCGTGTGTTGTTGGTGACATAAAAGGCCGTGAACGCCTTGGTGCCTCCTTTTGACAGATGTCGGAGGACTTCGCGCGCGACCGTGGTCTTGCCCAGCCCGACCTCGTCCGCAACGAGGAACCGGCGGCTCCCCTTGCCGGTGAGTGCCTCGACGGCAGCGGCCACCGTTGCCTCCTGGAATGGGCGCGGGGTGCTGCTCATTTCTTCAACAACACGTCGCGCGCGACGCCCCACGTTTCTTGGAGCGCCCTGAGATCTGCGCGATCCTCGCTCGAAAGATGTTCGCCGTGGGCAAGTACGGCTGCGACGTAGCGATCGAGCATCGCATCGACTCGCTTGAGAGCATCGGTCTTCTGCATCTCTTCCTTGGCCCAGGCCGTGAGGATATCCTCGAGCGCGAAGCCGTCATGCTTCCAACTCTCGCGTCGCCCCGCGCCGCACACCGGCTCTACATCCCAATCGTCCTCGGCACCTGCGCCGGCCTCGCCCTCCAACATTTCGCGCAACCAAGCCTGCAGGCCGGCGACGCTGAGGAAGCGGCTGATCGCCGCGGAATCGCGGTCCCCCTCAATCATCGGTGAGATCGGCACCCGCATCATCCAGGAAGCGGCCGGCAAGTCGCCCATCACGAGGCGGAACTGGACGAGATCGGTCTGTAGGGACAGTGGAACCTCGCCCAACGCTACGCTCCGGGCGTCAGCTTCCCATGGGTGCATCACCATCGTTGCGAGACCCACTTCGAGGCGCGCGGACGCCGGCAGCGTAGGTGCTTGCTCACCCTCGATGGTGAACAGCTTGCCATCGCGCCGGAGGGTCAGGGGAATGTCCGCCAGCATCCAGCGGACCTGTTCCAGCTGCAGTTCGGACGCCTCGCCCTCACCCTCATCTGGAATCCCCTCCAGCAGGGCTGGCGCGATCGGGGTTGCGGAGCCGACGATCGCCAGGACTCCGTCGATCTCTGCAGCGCCGCCGCTGAACCGGGCGGCCACCTCTGCGTTGCGGCCAGACCAGGCGCGATCCGTCGCGTTGGCGCTGCCGACGACGATGTCGATGCGGTTGCCGGTGATTGAGGCGAACAGCTTGGCATGTAGGCCGGAATGCGCAGTACCTGCTCGGCCTTCATCCTCCTCGTCGGTGGCAGGCTCGCACGTGGTGTCGATCGGGACCTCGTCCGCCTCGCTCCCGTCCGGGCTCGGCGCTGCGAGCGACAGCAGCTTGAAACCGGACAGGCCGGCGCGCCCTTCCGCCCTCAGCTTGCGCACCGCCGGCAAGGTCGTGACGAGGGTGCGATCGGCACACCCCGCGGTCATGCCGCCAAGTGCGCCGGCGAACGTGTCGCACAGAAAAGGGCTCAATATGATGATCTTGCCGGCCTTCGACGCGGCGAGCGGGGGCGCCGGCTCCCCGCCGCGCGTCCACAGGTCGATGCTATCGACATGGGTCCCCTCCGGCGCGATCCATCGAACAGTCTTCAACTCATCGGAGAGCGTGTCGGAATCGAGGTCGGGAAGCTTCGCCTCCCGGGCGAGCGTAGCACCGAGCGCGTCTATTCCGCTGATCGCCTGACTTCCTTTGCGCCGCTTGCTCTCGCCGTCGAGGACCAGCCCGAGATCGAGGTCCCGGCTTGTCGTGAGATTGCGGCTTCCGATCCAGAGTCGCCAGAAACGGTGCGACTTGTCGTCCTCGTAGCAGATCAGTGCGGCTTTCGGGTGCCAGCTGTTCAAACGCTCCCGATACGGCATTTCGATTACGAACTGGTCGAGCACCGCAGCGATCCGGGGAAGCTTCGGCCCGCGGTGGATGCGGCCGCGCTGGACGATGAACCGGACACGGTCGCGCAGCGCCTCGATGGCACCGGCGAAATCGGACTTGTTGCCGCCAGCACTATCGCGGCCGCGTGCATGCAGATTGAGCAGGGCGCCGCCCAGCACGATCGGATCGGCCGAATAGGCGGCGAACAGCGCGAACCGCGTGCGCGTAAGCTTTGGCGGTCGCAACAGCTCGAGAAATGCCTGGCCGGGGAAGTCCTTCGGTGGCTTCTTCATGCGCCGACCAGATCCTTGAGCAACATCTGCACCCGGTCCCAACGATAGTGAAGCGGAGCGCCGATCGGATGGTGATCATTGTCCCAGTCCGCGCGCTGATCGAAGCCGAATTGGGTGAGCGACAGCCGCGCGCGGCGCCCCTTGCGGCCGATCTCGGCGTTCCGATAGACCTCCTCAAGCCGCATCGGATCACTGTGCCCGTTACGGATCCACGAGAGCGTATCGCGCAGTGCGATCGAGACGACGGGGGAGAACTCGCTCTTGTCGTTCATGTCCTCGAGAAAGGCCGCCCAGTCGAGCCGGTCCGCCTGCGTCCGCCACTGCTCCAGCACCCGCGGCAGCGCATCGCGCTGCGTAGCGGTGCGCTTGCTGCGGTCAATGGCTTCACACAGCGTCTCGACCTGTGCGGCATAGACTGCACGGCCAATTGCCGCCAAGGCGGCTGCTTGCCCCGAGCGTTCAAGAGCCGGTCGCTCGGTTTCGGCTAAGTCGCGGATCTGGGGACTCCACGCAGCGCGGCTCGACGACACGTCGTGCCCGACCAGAAGCGATAATATTGACCGCGCGCCCGGGTTCTTCGGCGATGTAAGGCTGCGCAACCGCTTGGCCAGGAACTTTTTCTCCTTCGCGGTGAGGTCGAAGCTGAGCGTGCCTTCGCCAGTCTGGTTCCAGTCCTCGGGCGGTTCGGGACACACGAACGGCCAGGACACGCCGTTCAGCGGTGTCCCCTCGTCATCCTTCAACAGTCCGCCGGGCTTTCCGGCAACGATGCGCTCGACCTGATAGCGGCTGAGCGGCCCGGTCCCCTCCTGCTCGCGCACCAGCCCCCAGCGTTGCAGCGCGCCCCAATATACCTGGCTTGGACGCTGATCGACCGGCAACGGATAGTTCCGGCTTCCGATGACGCCCTCCGGCTCGTTGATCAGCCGTCCCGTCAGCAGATATTCGCGGCGCTTCATGCTGTCCTGGGTTCGCATGCCCTTGGTGGGCTTGGCCTGCTCGTCGCGGTAGAGCCAGGGCACGAACAGGACGTAGCGCAGCCGGGTGTGCAGGACCGAGGTGCCAGGGAAGAAGCGGTCGGCGTAACGCTGGTGGACGATTAGGAAGCCGATCTCGTCACGGACACCTTTCTGGTCCGCGTTCATGAATTTCCGTGCCTCGCGCATTGCGTCCGGCGAAAGGTATGTCATCCCGAAGGAAGCCAAGCTCCACCCCCAAAAGCCTAATCACTCAATGAATGAAGGAGAAATCTGCGTGGAACCAACGCATTCTTCTCGAGCTTCCACCCGTTCGCGCTCCTCGTTAACCCGATAATCCCAAATTCTGATGCATAAGCAACAGTCAATCCATCTACATACAGTTTGCGCGCAATATGCAGAGGTATGGGTATCTTGGTAGTCATTCTCCGTTCGCACGCGCCCAGCAGTCGGCATCGCGCCTGTATGGAAGAGTTCAATGTGCCTTACGCGAACCCAACACGCTGTACATCCGCTTCGCGAAAGCCCCGCCATTAAGCCTATTGGTCGGGAATGGCAGTAATGGCCGTTCCAGCCTCAGTTCAGAGTGGATGAACGATCGGCTGGTTTCGGGATCGGGTTGAACCTAGCTGAAAGGCCGATAGGGGGGCGCAAAGCGGACGGGCAGGTTTCGGGCATCGTGAGCGGTCATTCCAGCCGATCGGGCCCTCACTTCATGGTTGAAGGCTCCTCCCATCCTCCGCCCAGGGTTCGGAACAGGAAGACTTGACGCTGCGCGAGCCGGCGAGCGGAGAGGGCCGCCTGGAGTTCGGTGTCGAACACGGTGCGGCGGGTATCGAGTGCAAGTAGCGGACTCGCATCGCCAATCGTTACGCGCGCATCGGCGCGGCGGGCAGCGGAGCGGGCGTCGTCCGTGGCGGCGGCCAGCGAACGGTAGGCGCGGCGTTCGGCATCCAGATCGGCCAGGGCGCTTTCAACTTCCCGCAAGGCTCGCAGCCAGGTGGCATCATATTGCGCCAATGCGCCATCCTGATTGGCCTTGGCCAGCGCGATGCGGGCCTTGATGCGAGCCGGATTGATGAACGACCAGCTGATCAGCGGGGTGATGAAGGCGTCGAGCGCGCCGGCGATGAGCCCGCCTGAGGCGCCGAGGCTGACCCGCGGGTACATCTCGGCCGTGGCGACCTTCACGCGGGCGCCGGCTGCGGCCAGCCGCCGTTCCGCCTCGCGAATGTCGGGCCGGCGCGCCAGCAGGCCGGCACCATCGCCCACAGGCAAGGCGGCGGTGATGGCAGGCGGGCGCTCGCACTGGAATTGACCGGCTTCGGCGGGGGACAGGCCTTCCAGATTGGCGAGCAGAAGGCGCGCACGCGCGGCATCGGCCTCGAACGCCGGCAGGCCTGCTTCCAGACGGCCCAACAACTGCCGGGCCTGTGCCAGTTCGAGGGGTGACACTTCGCCGGCCTGCACCTGACGCTGCACCGTCTCCACCGTCCGGCGCTGCATGTCGATCTGGCTGGCCGCCACGCGCCGCAGTTCGCCGGCCCAGCACAGATCGAGATACGCACCCACCGCATCAGCCACCACAGCCAGCCGCACGCCATCGCGGGCCGCCACGGCGGCCTCGGCGTCGGCACTGGCGGCGGAGGACTGGTTGCGCAGCCGGCCGAACAGATCGACTTCCCAACTTACCTCTGCACCCAGTTCGAAACTGGATTTGGGCACGCCGAGGGTGCTGGGCTGGTTCACCCCGCGCGTGGTCGGGCTGGCCCCGCTTTCCAGTGTCACGTCCGGCGTGCGGGCGGCGCCGGCCGCCCGCGCATTGGCGCGGGCGGCCTCCAGAGTGGCCAGCGAGACGCGCAAATCGCGATTGGCCGCTAGCGCGCGCTCCACATGCGCGTTCAGCGTCTCGTCCCCATAAAGCCGCCACCATGCTGTCTCCAAAGGGGCTGCATCCGGCGCACCGATGAAGGCACCGGTGGCGGCGAGTGGCGGCGGCGGCGCGGCGTTTGGCGGCGGTTTGGCCACGCAGCCGGCCAGCAGTACGGCGATCAGCATAGCACGCTTCATGGCCGCGCCTCCTGGCCGAAGCGGAGATAGAGAGCGGGCATCCACAAGAGGTTGAGCATGGTGGAGCTGAACAGCCCGCCCAGGATCACCAGCGCCATCGGATATTCGATTTCGTGGCCCGGCACATTGCCGCGCACCACCAGCGGCAGCAGCGCCAGCGCCGCGGTGCCCGCCGTCATCAGGATCGGCACCAAGCGTTCGGCAGCGCCGCGCTGCACCAGCCCCAGACCAAAGGCTTCGCCCTCTTCCCGTTCCAGATGGCGAAAATGGCTGAGCAACATGATGCCGTTGCGCGCCGAGATGCCGAGCACGGTTACAAAGCCGACCAGCGCCCCCATCGACAGCACGCCGCCGCCGAGCGCCGCTGCCGCGACGCCTCCGACCAGCGCGAACGGCAGGCTGAGCGCGACCAGCCCGACAATGCGGCCCGAGCGGAATTCCAGCCAGACCAGGAACAGGATGCCGACCAGGCAGGCCAGCGAGAGCAGGCCAAGCTGCTGCCGCGATTCCTTCAGCGCCTGCCATTCGCCGAGGAACTGCGGATAATAGCCGGCGGGCATGGCCATCGCCTTCACCTTGCCCTCCACCGCCTGCGCCACGCTGGCCAGATCGGCGCCATCGGCGATGTTCATGGTCACATCGATGCGGCGGGAACCGGCCTCGCGCTTGATCTCGTTTGCAGCCGGCACCACCGCCACGCCCGCCAGATCGCCGAGCCGCAGCGCCGATCCGGCCTGGCCGGGCGCGGGGGACGGCCCCGGCACCATCAGCCGCCGGAGCGCGCCAAGATCGCTGCGCGCCTCCGGCACGGCCCACACCGCCACCTCGAAGCTCTTCTGGTCGCGATAGATTTCGCCCACCCGCGTGCCGCCGATCAGCGTCGCCGCAGTGCGCCGCACATCGCCGGCGGTCACCCCGGCCAGCGCCAGCGCCTCGGGGCGCGGGGCGATCTGGATCTGCGGGATCAGGCTCTGCTGTTCGACCTTCAGATCCTTGATGCCGTCGGTGCCGTCCAGCCCGGCGCGCACCTGTTCGGCCAGGCTGCGCAGCTGCGCCAGATCCGGCCCATAAAGCCGCACCACGACCGTTGCGCCCGCCCCGGTGAGCACTTCCTTGATGCGTTCCCGCAAATAGGTGAGCACGTCGCGTTGCAGGCCAGGATAGCCAGCAATGGCGGCCTCAACGCGTTTCACCGTGGCATCATAATCGGCCGATTCATCCAGGCTGATCCACAGCTCGGTGAAATTGGGGCCATAGACTTCGTCGCCCTGCTCGGCCCGGCCGATGTGCGAGCCAAAATTGCGTACGCCGGGAATCCCGGTGAGTTCCTTCGAAGCGCGGATGGTGATGCGGTCCATCGCCTCGATGCCGATGCCGGGCTTCTCGACGAAGTGCATCAGGAAATCAGTTTCGCGGAAGTCCGGCAGGAATTGCTGGCGCAGCAAGCCGATGCCGGCGACGGACAACAAGATACCGCCGGCCACCGTGGCGATGGCGATGCCGCCGCGCGGTGCAAGCCCTTCAAGCAGGCGGGTATAGCGGCGTCGCAGGCCCAGCACCCAGCGCGGCTCGGCCTGTTCCGCCGCGCCCGGCAACAGCAACAAGCACATCGCCGGAGTGACCGTGAGCGCCACCAGTAGCGACGCGCCAATGGCGGCGATATAGGCGGTGGCCAGCGGCCGGAAGAAGCTGCCCGACACGCCGCCCAGGAAGAACACCGGCAGGAACACCAGCATGACAATGGCGCTGGCGAACACCACGGCGCTGCGCACCTCCAGGCTGGCGGCCAGCACGACGGCAAGTGGCGAGCGCGGGTTGGAGCTGCCGGCCTCCAGCCGCAGCCGCCGGCCGATATTCTCCACATCGATGATGGCATCATCGACGATTTCGCCCAGCGCGATGACCAGGCCAGCGATCACCATGGTGTTCATGCCAGCACCAAAGGCCGTCAGCACCAGCACGGCACCCACCAGCGAAAGTGGGATCGCCGTCATGCTGATGAGCGCGGTGCGCCAGTTGCGCGTGAATAGGATCAGCACGGCTGCCACCAGCGCAATGCCGATCCACATCGCCTCAGCGAGATTGGCCAGCGCGCGCTCGATGAAGGTGGCGGGCCGGAAGATGCTGCCATCGACGTTCAGGCCCTTGAGGCCTGGCTTCAGTTCGGCCAGCGCCTTGTCAACGCCGCGCGTCACCTCCAGCGTGTTGGCGCCCAGCTGCTTTTCGACGATCAGCAACAGGCCGGGGCGGCCATTGATGATGGCGTTGCCGATCGGCTGAGCATAGCCCTCGGTCACCTGCGCGACGTCGCCAATCCGCACCGGCGCGCCGCCCACGCTGCGAATGACGGCGCTGGCCAGATCGACGCTGGACTTGACACCCACCACCTGCCGCACCGCCAGCCGCTGATTGGGACTGTCCACAAAACCACCGCCGGCGATCACCACGGCATCGCCCGCCGCGCGCTGCACGTCGGCCACGGTCACGCCGGCCGCCGCCAGCCGCACCGGATCGACCAGCACCTGCAACTGCCGATCACGCGCGCCCCACATGGCCACGTTGGCCACGCCCGGCACCGCCATGAGGCGCGGCCGGATCGTCCAGCGTGCCATTTCGGTCATGGTCATCTGGTCGAGTGTGTCACTCCACAGGCCGATCTTCATCGCCCGACTGGTGGCCGACAATGGCGCCAGCATCACTGGCGGCCGCACCGCCGCCGGCAGCCGCGGCGTGATCGTCGCCAGCCGTTCCTGTACCATCTGGCGGGTACGCATGGGATCGGCGGCGCGGTCCATCACCAGCACCACCGATGAAAGCCCCAGCACCGATTTTGATCGCAACGTGGCCAGCCCCGGCACGCCGTTCACGGCCGTTTCGATCGGCACTGTCACCAGGGCTTCCACATCCTCGGTGGCCAGCCCTGGCGCTTCAGTCTGCACCTCGACGATGGGCGGCGCGAACTCGGGGAACACGTCGAACTTGGCGTTCAATGCCGCGCGCACGCCGAAAATGGTCAGCACCAGTGCCAGCGCCAGCACCAGCGCCCGCTGGCGCAACGACGAACCGATCAGCGCGGCCAGCATCACTTGGTGCCGAATTCGGTGCCGAACAGTTCGGCGGCACCGGCGGTTACGACCTTCGCACCGGCCTCCAACCCACGCGCCAGCACGGCCCGTCCACCCGTGATGCGGGCCACCTCCACGCGGCGCCGTTCATAGGTGCGGGCGGCCGTTTCCACATAAACCCATTCGCCGCCGTTAATATCGGTGAGGATCGCCGACGCCGGCACGTCCAGCGCCGTCGCAGCCGCAACCTCGTTTCGATCAGCCAGATCAACCAGCACCCGTTCGCCAACCCTGAAATTCGCGCGCCCTGCTGGCGCATAGTAAAGGTCGACACTGGCGGCCCCCGGTGTCGCGGTGGCCGGACCGCGCACTGGTCTCGCCATGATGCTGGCCGCGCCGCCAACCGGCCGGATCGACACAGCCGCCGTGCGATTGATGCGCGCCAGATCGGCTGCCGGCACGAACGCGCGCACCCAGAGCGCGCCGCCTTCAGCGAGATCGGCAACGGCCACGCCCAGCGCTTGCCGCTGCGCGATAGCGGCGGCCAGCGCGGCCCTGGCAGCAGCCACCTGCTGCGTGGCCTCATCCCGCGCGCGGATGCTGCCGGCCTCGGCGTCGACCAGGCTGCTGGCGCGCCTCAGATTGGCTTCGGCCAGTTTCAGATCGGCGCTGCTGCGGGCCACTTCGGCTTCGCGCTGCGCCTGGCTGCCGGCAAGTCCCGCCAGATCGGCACCGGCCGCCACCGGCAGGCCGCCTGCGCGCGGCGCAGCGACGATCTCGCCCGGCACAGTGCGCGACAGGGCAGGCCCATTCGCCTTGCCCACCACCTGCGTTGCCATCCCCAGCCGCTGCACGGCTTCGGGCGTGACTGTCAGCCGCATCAGCTCGGTTTCGTGGCCGACGGCCTCCACCTTGGCCGGCGACGGCGGCTTGTCAGCCGGCTTCGGCCCGCAGGCGGCAAGGCCAAGAGCAAACATCAAGGCGACGCGGGAAGGACAGAATGGAACCGGCATGCCCACCCCCTAGCAGCCTTGACTGACGACAGACTGACGGGCTGGGCGCTGGGCCAGCCGGCTGCTATTCCGTTCGTCATGCACATCCTGCTGGTCGAGGACGAAACGGATCTGCGCGTGCTGGCTGCATCCGGCCTGCAGCGGCGTGGCTTTGCCGTTGATGCCGTTGCCACGCTGGCCGCTGCACGCGATTGCCTTGGGGTGGCACGCTTCGATGCCGCCATCGTCGATCGCCGCCTGCCCGATGGCGAAGGCCTCAGCTTGCTGTCGACGCTGGCGCGCCATGGCGTTCCCGCGCTTGTGGCGACGGCCTATGGCGATGTCGAGGATCGTATCGCAGGGCTTGACGCTGGTGCCGATGATTATGTCGTGAAGCCCTATGATCTGGATGAGCTGGCCGCCCGGCTGCGGGCCCTGCTGCGCCGCCCCGGCCAACGCCAGCCGCCCGTGCTGTCCCACGGCGTGTTGCGGGTCGATACCGGCGCAGGGCAGGCCTGGCTGGCGGAAGTGCCGCTCGATCTGGGCCGCCGCGAGTTCGCCCTGCTCCGCCTGCTGGTGGAGGCCATGCCCGGTGTTGTCATTCGCGATGTCGTGCAGGACAGGCTCTACACCCTCGACGAAGCCGTCAGCCCCAATGCGCTTGAAGCCATTGTCTCACGGCTACGCAAACGGTTGGCGCCCGGCGGATTCCTGATCGAGAACCGGCGCGGCATCGGCTGGCGGATGGTGATGGCAGGAGCGAACGCGTGAGCTCGCTGCGCCGCCGTATCGGACTGTCAATCGGGGCCATCATATTGGTGGCTGCCATCGTCACCCTCGGGTTCGTAGCGATCGAGCTGAAGGAGATAGAGGCGGGCGACACGCTCGATCCAGCCCATGTCGAATATGCAGAACTGCTGCTGGTACTGCTACCGTTCGCCGTGATTGCACCGCTGGCCGGGGTGCTGGTGGCGGGCTGGAGCCTGCGACCGCTGTCAACCACGGTTCAGCAATTGCAGCACATTGGGCCTGACCAGCCTGACATGCGGATTGATCCCACCGAGCTGCCAGAAGAGGTCCGGCCCTTCGTGATGGCCACCAACCAGGCGCTTGACCGGCTTGCCGACGCATATTTGAACGAACGCCGTCTCGCCGCCGACGCTGCTCACGCGCTGCGCACGCCGCTCGCGACAGCCCGATTGCGCCTCGACCAGGCCAGCGCCGGCAGCCCGGTGGACATCGCGGGCTTGTCGGCGGACCTTGACCGGATGCAGCGTTCGATCAGCCAGTTGCTGGCCATGGCCCGGCTGGATGGGACACGCCCGGCACAGGCCGACACGCGGGTGATCGATGCGGCCCGGCTGTGCCGCGAGATTGCGGCAGAATTTCTGCCCCTGGCAGACCAGTTGAACCGAAACATCGTGGTTGAAGCGGAGCCATCGGCACCCGTTATGGCCCCCGATCTTGATGAGGCATTGCGCAATCTGGTGAGCAACGCCCTGAATCACGGGCGTGGAGCCATCATCATCGCCCTCACCACCAATGAGCAAAGCGTGACCATCAGCGTCGCCGACGAAGGCCCCGGCGTGTTCGAGGTTGAGCGTGAACGGATGCGCGAACGTTTTGCCAAAGGCGAAGAATCCAACGGCTCAGGGCTTGGGCTGGCGATAGCCGGCACAATTATCGCACGTGCTGGAGGCACGCTTGTTTGGCGCGAAAATGCGCGGTTAGTTCTGCAATTGCCGATCGCGATAAAGGCGAGCGGAAGCGATTGAACGGCCAAAAGCCCACGGCAGCATTCCGTCAATCGAATTTGAGTGAGTTCGGCTGCTTTGGGGACGCGAAGCGAACGATTGCAGCCCTCGCCAACCGAGCCGCGGCTGCCATGTAAGTGTTCTATCGCCCGTCCCCTTGAAATCTCGGATGCCAAAATGCCCCGCCATCGGTGACTTAAGCACTTGATTGGCAGCCTTAAGATATAAATCACGCGCCTTCAGGACGGCCTGCATCACTGAGAAAGAGGAAAACGCGGACTGTACCGCTCTTCGGGGGTCTTCCAGCTCCTAAAGAAGTCCAACGGATCCTGTGTTCCCAAGAAAGTCCTCGCCAGCGCCAAGCGCTGTATCACGAGGGCTTGCTCAATTTCCGGCAGATCAGAAGCGCTTGCTTCCACGCCGGCCAAGAAGCGCTCAATCTCGACCCGCTCGCCCCAGCGGGTGATGACGGCGCGAAGATCGGCCGTGCTCTGCTCGACCGATTCAGCGATCTTCCGACGATCGTTTTCGCGCTCAATCCGGTCCATCTTTTGAAGCCATTCTTGGTGACGGATCTCCGCCTGACGTTCCGCCTCCGCCAGTTTGTCGACAAGATTTGCAGCTTCCGCTGTGATCGCTGCAACGATTGCGGAAAGCGACTTGCGAACGGAACTGCTGGCGCTGTCTTGCCACCGGGCGGACCAGTCCACACCGCCGTAGGGCGAATATGCAATGATCCTCAGCCTGCCGGATGGCATCGCCCGCGTGGTCGTGAACGTGTGGTCTTGGTAGCCGCGCTTTGGCGGGACGTATTCGCTATCCCTGATGTACTTGCCGCGTACATAGCGCAGCGTCACAGTTTCGGACGTCTCGACGATCTGCAGGCCGATTGCGACCGTGCCGACATAGACAACCGTAGGCCGATCAGGAGACCAGAAGCCCGGATACGGGTACTCCCAATGGGCGCGAGGCTTACCAACAGGTTCGCGTTCTTCGACCTCCAATCGGCGGAGGCGCGCATTGTATGGCGCTAGTGCGACGCGGTGGCCGGCCGCTTCGAGGGCGTTAAAGAGCTCATTGGCGAGATCGAGAGCGGCCTGAAGTGTTGGCTGGGCGGCCGTGATGTCGACCAGCATCTTCTTGTAGGGCTTGAGATAGCTGCCTTGCTCAACATCCCTACCGCTTTCAAAATGCTTGGCAACACCGACAATAAGCGGGTGAACACGGTCCCGGGGGACCACGACCTTAGGCTTGGGCGCTTTCCGCGACGGCGCCTTCGGCTTGGGCATTTTGATAGGCTCGCCGGTTTGGCTCCAGGTCAGCTGAATCCCGCCGCTAGGTTCTGGCAAAGCTGGTTGCGGCGGCGCCTTTCTCACTGCCAATTTGGCCCAATATCCACGCTCTGGCCGCGGAACATCGAGGTTCGTGCACACGCGCGCGAGGTAGCTCCCGGAAACCCCAAACCGCTCCGCGAGCTTTGACATCGGCTCGCTCCAAACCAGACGGTAAAGCTCTTCACGCGTGACCACTTCCAACACCCTATCGAATTTGTTGCTGCGTCCCCTGCCCTGCCGGGCTTCCCTGACAGGATCTGCCTGAACCGTCAGCTCCAGGGTTTAGGGGATATCCCCGCATCGCATTCCGGTGCGCTACCGATTTGCGACCGGGTACAGCGTAAGCATGGTCATCCGGTCATTGACGGGAAAGCGGCGGATGATGAAGCCCCGGCCTTCCACTTCGCCGGCCTGGATGCGCTTGATGGCGGCTTTTGTGTCTTCAAGGTCGCGCGTTGAAAGCCAGGGTGCTTGCGGCGGAGCGTCGTTGCGGCAGCAGTGGGCGCCATAGAGCTTTGTGTCAGGCGGCAGCAACGCAAGGAGCCGGTCGATGGTCTCGACATAGGTCGAGAGGCTGGAATCAGGCGCAAAGGCATAAAGCGTAGTCGGATAGAGGAAGTCCCCGGTGTAGAGCCGCCGGCCGGCCGGCTCCCAGATCGAGACCGAGCTGGTGGTGTGGCCTGGGGTCGACAGAATGGTGACCGATCGGCCGCCAAGATCAATCGTCGCGTCCGGCTTGATCCATTGCGCCACCGTGAAATCGACCGGCGACCAGCGGCCATATTGATAGCGGCCAAGCCGGACATGGTTTCCATCAGCCCGGCCGCGGGTATCGGGCAGGTCGATCAGGCCGATGTTGCGAAAATGGCCAAGGCCATTCGTGTGGTCGTGATGCAGGTGACTGGGGACTACCGTGACCGGCAGCGCCGACAGGCCGGCCAAGACGCGGCCAATGTCATGATCGCGGGTAGCGCCGCTGTCGATCAGGAGTGCGCGGCGCTTCCCCACCAGCAGATAGGCATAATTGTCGGGATCGTTAGCCGGCTCGCCGATCGCCCATGTATCCGGGGCAATCTTCTCCACACGCCAATAGCCGTCGACAACCGTCCCCGCCGCTTCACCTGGCCGCGGGCGAAATTGCTCACGGTTGATCGGTGGTGGCATCACATTCGCTTCGAGTTGGGCAGCGGCCATGGTCAGTTCGGCGAACGCGTATGGCGCGAGCGCTACGAGCAGCGCCACGGCTCCCGCACCTCCGGCCAACCAACCAGCAAACCTACGCCACCATATTCAAATCCTCCTCGGTTGGGTTTGAAGAGCGCAATCTAGGCTACCCCTTAGTCCTCACCCCGCTCAACAGCTTTGCGGAGTTCTATAAGCCGGGCAAGCTGGCGCGTCGGCGTGGACAGCAGCCGGGCTGTTGTGCCATTCCCATTGAGGACAGCGGGGCCGTAATGAAGTATTGTTCTTCGAAGCAAATCCAGACACATCGGGCGCAAGACGCGTGGGGCGGTTCAAGCCCCTACGCATTATTGGCCCAAGGGCGTCGTGGTGGCTGACCAATTCGAACATCTGACGCGCGAGCAGCTGCTGCAGCTGGTTCGACAACGCGATCGCCAGAAGAAACTGGGGCTGGTCTGGGAACGCGACGAGATTGAGCGCGACCGAGCCCTAGATGACCATTTCATCGCGCTTACCCTGGCGCCTGAACTGTGCGACGGCGCCGCGCCATGGCCCAATCTGGTGATCGAGGGGGACAATTTCGACGCGTTGCGCTGGCTGCGCATGACCATGCGCGGCCGGGTGAAGTGCATCCTGATCGATCCGCCTTACAACACCGGCAACAAGGACTGGGTCTACAACGATCATTACATCGACAAGGAAGATGCCTGGCGGCACTCGACCTGGCTGGAGTTCCTGTATCAGCGGCTGATGATCGCCCGCGATCTGCTGGCGTCTGATGGCGTACTGCTGGTCACCATCAACGACGAAAACCGGGCGCGCCTCGATCTGCTGATGGAAGAGGTGCTGCCAGGCATGCGGGTGGGCAGCCTTGTATGGCGGACCCGCGTCGGTTCTAATGCCGATCAGGTGGCCTTCCTCAGCTCTGACCATGAGCATGTGCTGGTCTATGCAGGGCCTGATTTCCGTTTCGCCGGCAACGAGAAATCGTTCGAGATGTACGGTAACGCGGACAACGATCCGAACGGAGACTGGCGTCCAAGCGACCTAACGCTTGGCTTCAATTATCTTGAGCGGCCCAACCTCTATTACCCGCTTCACGATCCCAAGGCTGACGTATGGTATCCGCCGAACCCGGATCGCATTTGGGTGTATGCATCACGTGACAGGCTCAGGCCGGGCCAACGCGTGCAGGCGCGACCGATGGAAGAGTTCGTCGAACGCGGCCAGATTCTGTTTCCCGCCAAACAACGCGTGGAGGTTTGGCCGACGCGCGACGCCCTTGATGCAGCCATTGCAGCCGGCGACGTGCCAAAGAGCGGCCGTACGCCTATGCTGCGTCCCGGATTGCCCGATCTCGACTTCTGGGTGGGCAAGCGTGTCGGCTTCGGCACGCCGGCGTTCAAGCGCTATAAGAAGGACCTGCGTAATCCTACGCAGCCGCTTTCTAGCTGGATCACCCCAAAGGCTGAGGCCGCTACGGTTGTCGAGGGGGGCAACATGATCGTCTCCGGTACCAACGATGAAGGTGCCAAGGTCATCAAGCAGGTGTTCGGCGAGAAGGCGTTCAACTACGCCAAGCCGGTGTCACTCATCCGCGAGCTAGTCCGGCAATCGACCGGCCCGGATGATGTGGTGCTCGATTTCTTCGCGGGCTCGGCCACCACGGCGCAGGCGGTTATGGAGTTGAACGCTGGCGATACAAGCCAGCGC
The DNA here is from genome assembly GCA_027486275.1 of Sphingomonadales bacterium. The sequence continues at coordinate 30,910 of JAIXPM010000397.1, forward strand.
CGCTTCATCATGGTCTCCTCCACTGAAGCCAGCGGCGATGATCCCGAACGGAATATCTGCCGTGCCGTCACCGCCGAACGCATTCGTTTGCTGAACAAATCAGAAGATATAGGCCTGGCTGCACTCAAGGCGCCGTTCGCATATCTGCGAACCCGCGAGATCGGCTTTGAGGACCTGGATTTCGAGCTGTCGGTCGAAGAGGCGTGGCTGGCGCTGGAAGCGTTTCATGGCCTGCCGCTCACATGCTGGGAGGAGGGTGCAACCTTTGGTGAGCATGCCGGTGAGAATGGCACACTGATGCTGGTGGACCGGCTTTCTGCTGGGGTCGTCGACGCCGTCAAAGCTCATGTCGCGCGCGGCACCACGCTGTTCTTGCATGCCTTTGCGCCAGGCCAGCTTCGCAGCGCTCTGGAGGGTCTGGATGTCGAAGTGACCGGCGTGCGCGACGCGCTGGTGAAGAGGTTCGTGGCATGACTGGCCGCTACAACCTCGCGCAATTCCAGGCTGATGCCGTTGCCAGCATGGCCACCACCATGCGCGGCGTCGCTCGCGATATAGCCGCCCGTCCGGCCGATGCCCGCACCATCGCCATGACGGCCGGCACCATATTGCTGCAAGCGCCCACGGGTTCGGGTAAGACGCTGATGCTGGGGCGCGCTCTGGAGGCTGTGACCGGTGACCTGCCTGAACCGGTGGTGTGGTTCTGGTTCGCGCCGTTTGCCGGGCTGGTGTCCCAGACCAAGGAATCACTGCTCGATCAATGCCCGGCCCTACGCCTGCGTGATCTGTCGGTCGATCGCGATGCGATGTCGGCGCAGGATGGCGATGTTTTCGTTCAGACCTGGGCATCGGTCGCTGCCAGCAACAAGGATTCTCGCAGGGTTCGACAGGATCGGGAGTCGGCCTTGTCGCTCGACACGATGCTGCTGGTGCTGCGGGAAAGAGGTTTCCGCATTGGCGTGGTGATCGATGAAGCCCACATCGCCTTCCGCAACGCGACGGAGGCGACCAACTTCTATCTGAATGTGCTGCAACCGGATCTGACGCTGCTGGCCACGGCCACACCCAACGACGAGCGTCTGGATGAGTTTGCCCGGCGCGCCAACCTGACCCTGCAATGGCGGATCGAGGTTTCGCGGCGCCGGGCGGTGGAAGCCGGGCTGAACAAGCATGGCCTGATGCTGGGAATCGTACGCTTCCGCGATGAAGTGGAAAAGCTCATCGATCTGGAAACGGCGGCACTGACGGCTGGCTGGACCCAGCACAGCAAGCTCAAAGAACGGCTGGCCGAGCGTGGCATCGGGCTGACGCCGCTGATGCTGGTGCAGGTGGAAGACCAGGCAGAGGGCGGCGTTGACCCAGTTGAGCGGGTGAAGGCAAAGCTGATCGAAATCGGCGTGCCGGAAAGCAAGATTGCTATCCACACATCGGGCCAGCCCGACGCCAATTTCCACACCCTGGCCTATGATCCGGCGCGCGAAGTGTTGGTGTTCAAGATGGCGGTGGCAACGGGGTTTGATGCGCCACGTGCCTGGACGCTGGTGTCTGTGCGCCCAAACCGGGGGAAGGACTTCGGCATGCAGGTGGTGGGCCGGATCATGCGTGTTCACCCGGCCGTGCGGCCAATTCATGGACAGGATGCCATGCTCGATCGTGGCTATGTTTTTTTGACCGATGCAGACGTGCAGCAGGGCCTGGACGCTGCCGCACGCGAACTGGAAGCGGTGCAGAACAGCATCAAGGGCATTACCGACACGTTGGCAGTGATCGATTATGCCGCCACACCGCCCCAGCCGGCGCAGGTGGCCGAGGTCCCCGTACGCTGGCAGCCGCCGGCCAGCCGGGAAGAACGGCAGTCCCGCCTGGCGGCATTGGTGGAACGCGGCCTCGTTTCCCAGGCAGTGCTCAACATGGGCGAAGCCACTCAAGACCGGGCCATTGCCGCGGGAGAAGCTGCCAGGATCGTTACCGACACGCCGCTGTTTGGCGAATCGCTGCCCAAGGACGCTGTAACCGGCACTGTTGCGCCTGCGCGGCCTGCCTACGCCGGGCCCAGCAAGCGCGCATATCGCTTACGCCGGGAGTTGGGCGTTCCCGAACAACTGATGGCCGAGCAGCCGCCGGGGCCCGATGTTTATGGCAGCGACGAATTCCTGCGGATGGTATCGAAGGCCTTCATCGAAAAGGCTGATCTGACCAAGCTGGTCGCGCGCCGGCGGCAGAATGCTCAGCTATCCCTTCGGGATCTTTTCCTGGGCGACCAACAGCAGCTGAGCGTGAATGTGCGGCTGTCAAACCGGCGCATCGCGGACCAGGCGCAATATGCATTCCAATTCAATGACTCGATCGATCCTCGGCTGCTGAAGCGGACGATGCTGCAGGAACTCCGCCATGCTGCCGAAGCTGCCGGTGTGGAGTTTGAGGAGGCCGATCTGCGCCGGGCCATGGACCTTGGCGCACTGAACGAAGCCGATGCGTTGGTCAGTTCCGTAAAGGAAGCGGTCGCGCGCTTTCGGACGGTGGTGCCGGCTGCCAGCATTCCAGACCCTCTGTTCGACGATGATAATCTGCCGGAGGCCCGACTTGGCGCCCACGGCATCATTCCATCGGGCATGAATAGGCCCGAGAATGAATTCGCCGAGTTTCTTGATCAGGACACCAGCGGCACCGTGATGTGGTGGCTGCGGATGGTGCACAACACGCCTTGGGCGGGCCGGATCATCTTGCCCAACGGCCGGTCGTTCTTTCCGGATTTTGCTGTCGGGGTGCGGGGCCGCTCAACCCCAGACCAGGTGGCGCTGATTGAGATCAAGGACGATGGCGTCACTGGCCGCCTCAATTCAGACGAGAACAATCTCAAGGCCCAGGTGCAGCACAAGGAATATCGCAAGCCATTCTGGGCCGCCCTTGGCGATGAAAGGGTGTTCGAGCGGATGGAATGGTATCAAGATTTGCGGCGGATCAACTCGGTCGAACGCTTCCAGATCAAGAGCCTTGTGTTCATCTGAGCCTAGTTGCGGCCAACGAAGATTGGACCGATGCCGAAAATGAGCCGGCGCAGCGTTTCGAACGAGCAGATCATCGCGATTGTGAAGGAGCAGGAGACAGACACGGCTACCGTTGGGTCTCAGACCAACCGTTTGAACTCCGATTCGCAAGCATCGCGCCCCTTATGGCGGCTGCAATTGGATCACGAACTCACTTCCTGGTTACCGCAAAGTAGCTTTCTCCCGTCCCAAATACTGAAGCATTCAAGCGATATAGATCATTCGCTTGTACCGATATTGCTGCTCGGAAGTCGTACCGTGGCGGAGATCCCACGATGCGCCAATACCCAAACCCCTGATCGAGCAAGACAAGAGCCTTGTGCCCATCGGCATATTCCAACTGGAGCTTCCGCCCGTGAATGGCACCTTCAGTCACCTCCATGGCAACATTGAGGCCAAGCTTTTGCCCAAGAGACTGCGCCACTTCTTCTCGGTCGCCCTCGTCATCCCAGTCGTTGAAGATCCGATAGGGCACCCGGTCGCTCTTCAATGGCTGCACAACGACGTCGACTTCGACCGTGTCGCTGGCCTTCAGCTCGGCCGTTAAAGCCTCGCATGTTCTTAGGAAGAGCAGCATGGGCAGCGGGGCATTAAGATAACGGTCTGAGTAGGAAATTTTGACCAGCCGGCCCGGATGCCAGACGCCGGCCGCTTCCATCTGCTGCTTAAGCTTGGCGCCAAAGCGCCTCCCAAATTGCCCAATAGGGCATTGGGGAAATCCGAGCATGACCTCGACCTTATCGCCCGGGGCAACTTGGCGCTCCAGGTCATCGGCAGCGATCAACGAGAAGGATGTCGGGGCGTTGATGCTGCCAGCAACGACAGCATGAGTGTCACCAACGCCCCAGCGATCACCTGGCTGCGCTGCACTCTTGTCGCGTGAAAAGAACCCTTTAGCCCCGCCAGAGGAGACTAGCTCCGCGATGCGGTGATTCCCGTGAGCACCGTTTGCAGCCGGTCCCAGCCCAAGCCGGAAATCGTGCCGCACTCCTGCGTCGCGCAGGAACCGGCGTTCTACCTCTGAAAGGTTATCGAACGACTTGCGGTCAAGAACGAGCGTCACTGGCAGCCCTCTGGCAGACGCTGACGAGAAAAACGACCGCATCTTGATCGCCGAAAGTTCAGCGAGGTCGAACGCTTCCGGCAGGAATACCGTTATGTTGTCCCCACCGCGGGCACGTAGCAGGATCGTGTTCGCTGCATCATTGATGGCCTTGGCGTCTGCGACCGCCCTGTCCTCCTCTGGCAACTCGGCGTTCTTCTCCAGGAAAGATCGTACAGCGATCAAAGCCGCGCGCCGGTCAAGACGGCCTTGTTGCTTGTAAAGATCAGCTACGAGCACGCAGGCAGAGCACCCCATTTCACAGTCCTTGGGGCAATCGAGAACACGAGAAGCCCGCTCAAAAACATGATAGATGTCGTCGAGCAGCCTCGGAGCGTATCCGGCACCACCTGATGCTTGGTCAAACAGGTAGATCGAAGGCGTCTTGCGACCTAACTGACCATCCCTCGCACTCACAGAAATTCCCAGCTCGCGCGGCTCAAGGCCGAGCCAGCGGGCCAGACTTTCGCGCAGTGCTGCCCCAAGCGCCCAGGCCGCGCCGTCACTTTCGAGACCCGGCAGCTGGAGCTCGACCACATCGGTCAGAACCTCATGACCCAGCGCTAACGCGCGCGTGATCGAGAAGCCCTGATCGTTGCCCGGACAGCGCTCGATTGCTTTGTTGTCGCGTGGCGACAGTGGGCGGTGATCCTTTAACGCGTCTATGCCTGCTTCCCCGGCTCGCCCGCACTCGAGGCAGATTTCGTAGCCCTTGTCGTTCGGTCCGCGAGAATGGTGGTAGATGTGACCATCATGCGATGCGCGGATGCGACCACTTTCCGGCTGCAGCAGAGGCTGCCACGAGGCGTCACCAACGCTTACCTTTGGCGACTTAGGCTCGATATAGACAGCCTGGTCAGTGTCGGCATGAGGCTTCGCATTCCAGTCGACTCTGAAACCGGCTGGTTCAAGAAACTGCTCCGTGTAGACGTTCGGATTGCCGCAATTCTCGCAATGATCCGGCATCTGATGCGCAGAGCCGGCTCCGCCGCATTGATCGCACCACCAGGCCCAACGCAAATTTTGTGGCTCTCGCTGGCCGCTATCAATCGGGCTCAGCCAATTGAGTGTAACGCCGGCAGACTTCCAGACAAGGCCATCGACCACAACCTCGGCACCCGGGGCATATTCACGGATCGCTATGTCGGCATTGCGGCTCGGGCATTCATAGCGACGATCTCGCGTGCCCTCCTCGTCGGAGCGATGGCGCGCCTGCGCCTTTTGGGTTTCGGCGCATAAGGTATCGAACGGCACAACCGCGGTTGCAAAGCCGCTACCCGGGATCAGTGAACGATTGGCCAGTTCCTTGAGCAGGAACTCTTTGCACAGACGGCGCGCCTGAAACTCGATTGCCTTTTTTGCGGGGCCATCAAGCGCATCTGCATCGTCCCTCAGGCGTTGCCAGGTCCGTCGGAAGCTTCTGGCTTCCTTCTCGAACATTTTGGCGGTGCGCTCACGGATCCCGCCGTCATATTCAAGGCCTGTGCCGCTCAAGAGACGTTTGAGCCCAGCTTCTGTGTACGATTCAGTGCTTGGCAGTCGAACCCATTCGCTGAAGGCATCAACGGGCGGCAGGTCTTCGAAAGTTCGAAGGTCGGCCCGACAGCCGAAGAAGTCGCCTGTCTTGGTGCGGGTGAACTCGCCGTCGACCTCCCGGAACCATTGAGCGAGCAGATAGGCGTTCGCGTGGCGCTGCGCGATGCGGTCTGAATCCAGGGACACGCGCGGTGATGCGAGCTTGCGCGCAAGATAGCTCGCAGGGTCAGCGAATGTTTCCAGATCGAGGGGCGTGTTGCGGGCAATCGTCAGGCTTGTCGAGAACCCTTGGCCGCGTCGCCCCGCTCGGCCGGCGCGTTGATTGTAATTGGCAATGGACGGCGGCACGTTGGTCATCAGGACCGCCTCGATCGAACCAATATCGACACCCATCTCCATGGTCGTGGAGCAAGCCAGGACGTTGATGTCACCCAGCTTGAACTGTTCCTCAAAGTCTCTCAGCCGGTGTGGCGGCTGCTGTGCACTGTGTTCTTCGGCGCGCAGATAGGGGGTCGCAAGTGCGGACTGGTCATGGTGATAAGTCCAAAGTTGCAGGCCTCGAAGGGAACGCACAAGCTCGTTGTCAGCGAGCCAGGTAGCAAGGCTTTGCTTGACTTCGGAGTTCAGAGGCCGGGTACGCGGCAATTTCGGGAATTCGACTTCGACGACCGACTTGCCGTCGAACCTTCCGCTCCCCTGCGTGACAAGGTTTGGCGAGCGACCGAACACGAGCCGAGGTAGCACCCGCCGAGTCAGCGGGCATTGCCAGGTCTTTATGACGGCTTCGATCTCGGCGGTCTTCTCAAGGCGCAAACTGAAAGTGCCCCCGACACCTGACAGAAGCGGCGCCATCTGTTCCCATGCCGTGCGAAGGAGCTGATTAATCTCGTGCCGGTCGCGGTCCTGCGAAATGTCCAATCCTAGGGCGGTCGCAAGAATGAGGACCGCATTTTGTTGCCCGCCCTTGGTGTTGACCGAAGGCCAGAGAATATCCCGTTTGGAACCTGGCGGTTGATCGGGTCCGATCACATTCCGGGGACGCGCTCGCCCCGGCATCCAGCGGGCGTCGCCATCGTCAACGTCCAACGCAAAAAAGCCTCGGAGATAGTCGACCATGAAATACAGGAAGTCGCGCCAGTCCTCGATCGTATAGCCCTTGGCGGCGACGGCCCCGGGCAGCTTTTCCTTGCCAATCCGTTCAATGTCAGGAAAGCGCAAGCGCGCAAGTCCCAGGGTTTCCATGGCGTTGGCGTTGCGCGGCCTGCGGGCCAGTTCACGCAGCAACATGAAGCGGGCCAGTGCTTCGCGATTCTCGTGATATCGCTCGCTGCGATCCAAGTCCCAGACGTTCGCCATCATGCCAATCGTAGGCTCTGAGGCCAGTGCAGACAGCATCTCCTGCCAAGCGATGCCCTTGCCGCCAGCACCATTAAGCTCAGCATCGATCTTTGCGATATCGTCCTTGAACGAAGGCATATCGTCGAGCAGGCTCGCGAGCTTAGCGCGCTTCTGGATCAGTTCCTGTCGCTTCTCCTCGGATAGGCCACTGCCTTGGGCTGCCTTTTGCACGGCGTGGTAGATGAAGCCGCGTACGAAGCCGCGCTCGCCGTTGGTTTCAATATTGGCGGCAAAGCGGGCCGTCCCCTGTCGGCTATCAGAAAAGCTGATCAGCTGGCGCCCATCAAACGGCAAGGCATGGTCGGCCAGGCGTGGCGAAACACCTTCAAGCAAGATTGGTGCCGCATTCTGCGTCAGAAACGGCGTTCCGAAGCGGAAAGAAAGCATGGCGGGCCGGCCGTGGCGCTTGCTGCTGAGGCAGACAGGGCAACGTCCATCTTTCAACTCTGTCAGCAGGAATGGGCCGGCGCCGCCTATCGACTCGCCGTTGACGATGTCAAATCCAACGGACTTCGCCTGGGAATTCGCATTTATGGCGATCAGGCGCGGATGTCCGATCGAGTCAGACTGTTTCTCCACCTCGTCGTCATCATCGTGATCCTGCTCGCGGTAGCTGTTCTCGCGGAATTCATCCGCGTCTTGGTCGCCACGGCGCGGTACGATCCGATCTCCGAGATCATCCGCCGACAGGAATGGCTCGCCGCAATCAGGGCAGCTCTGCATCTCGAAAACCAGTGACTGACAGTGTGGGCAGCTGTTGTTCTGGTCAAACAGAACAGGGCCGAACGGCCAGCCTTCCGGGCGCGTGGCTCCAACGCAGTCCGCGTTGATGCAGGACCAGAGCCCGGGAATAGCGCGCGTAAAGCTGTGCGCGCGCATCGGGAGGACGGGTCTTGGCTCTTTGGCATTGTGCGCAGATAGGTCGAGCAGGATCTGCTCGGCCGAGGATGTTACCGATGCCAGCGACGAGATCGTTTGGGGCCTGGTTTCGAGCATCTCAGCGACCAGCAGGGCCTTCGGGTCGTCCGATGCCGTCAGCACCTTCGAAAGGTCTACCGGCTGCGGCTTGCCAATTACGACATGTGTGCGGTCGAGAGGAACGCCGGCGATATCGGAGAGGAAGCGCTGGAGCGCAGCAACAGCTTCTGCGTCATCCGCTGAGCCAATGGTGGCCGAGGTCGCCACAAAGCGGACCTGATTGGGGGTCACTTCGAATGCGTTCATGACCCGCCGCAGCAATAGCGACAGCTCCGCGGCGGCTGACCCTATGTAGCTGTGCGCCTCATCAATCACGATCCAGCGTAGCTGGCCGCGAGATGCATCTAGGATGGGACGGTCCTCGCGCCGGATCGTCATGTATTCAAGCATTGTCTGGTTCGTGACGAGGATCGGCGGCGGGTTTGCGCGCAGGGTTTCGCGGTAGAGCACCTGATGCGGGATTTCGTGTTCGGCCGTGTCGCGGCGCGACTTTCGCGCCGTTCGCATCAGCCCATTGTAAAGAGCGAAGCGTACATCGCCGTTGAGTGGCTGCGTCCAGGCCGCGAGACGCTTTTCCTGGCTCGCGATCAGCGCATTGAGCGGATACAGAATGAGGGCCCTGACACCGGTCAGCTGGCCCTCCGTCTCAGATGCGCGGACCAGATCATCGATCAGCGGCACTAGAAAGCACTCGGTTTTGCCTGAACCTGTCCCACTCGAGACCAGCACGGATTGAGGGTCCGCGCCGCTCAACAGCTCCCAACTCTTAAGCTGGTGCGCGTATGCCGGATAGTCGAACTGCAACTCGGCATCGGGCGTTTGCGTGATGGCTTTGATTGTCCTGGGATGGAGCAGGGGGGTAAGTTCATCAGGACGCTTGCCGGACGAAACATAGCCGGGCGCAGCCTGGAAGAGCTGGTCCGACAGCAGCGCTCCGTTGGTGGGGTCGGTGCTGGCGAGATTGTGCCGAAGGAAGGCGTTCAGCCCCTCGTTCCTGATGCCCGCTCGCGAGACGACTGCTTCTGCGAGGCCGGCCCGTAGCCGCCGATGGACATCCATCGGGGACAGACGAACAGCCTCGGATATGTCACTAGCGGTCATTTCTAAGCTCCGAGAGAAAGTAGCCATAGGCCTTGGCAGAATACGTTGAGTGACGGCGCTCGACCTCCTTCACTGTCAGAATCTGCACCTTGTCGAGCGTGATCCGGCCTAGTGCCGTCAAGGCCGCGACAAACGGGGCGTCAAAGACCCGCATCAGGGATGGAAGGAAGTTCTCTTGTGGAAGAAGTGCCTGGAAGGCGGGACGGAACGGGTTAGAACCGTCCGCAACAGTGCTGATGCCTTCGCTAGTGTGTTCGGTGAAGTGGCTGCGCACCTCCTCCCAGCTGGTCGGGGAGAAATCGCGACAAATCAGCGGAGCCAGCTGAGGCGCACGTGCCGCAATTTCATTCTGGCGTTCGGTGAGCCTCGTTACCGCCCATTCGGGGTCATCAAGCAGGGTAACGAGATAGCGACCCTCGGCCTGGAAGGCCGTATCCCATATGCCGTGTGGCAAGAGGACCCAGCTGGAGCAAAGCCCATCGAAAAGTTCGATAATGGTCGACAGGTATTGCTCTTCACAGCGGTATAGCAGCAGGGGAGCGAGTGCCCCCGCTTGTTCGAACTTGCCGAATATCTCGAATGTCTGAGGAGGCAGACCGTTGAGCGACAAGGCGAGCCTCATGACGATCTGGATCGTCTGAATGGCCTCTGCCGTCGTGGGATCTGCCGCTATTTCTTCGACGAGGGACTGAAGATCCATACGCGCCAGATCGAGAGGCTGTGCCATCGCTCGGCCAAGACGATGCTGCGGAGCTTCCTGATATGTGTCGCCGGCAATGAATCTAGGTCGAGTGAGAACGCGGGAGCCCTCACGGAGATAGACGAGCCAAGGACCCTTGAGACGCGGCAAGTAGATTATCTGGCCTCCAAGGCTGCTTTGCAGAGCGCCGCAATTGCCAAAGTCGAGCTCCGTCTCCGGCGCACCAAGGGCTCGGCCACACACTCGAACATCCTCACCGACTATCGCGGTTTTCGGGCGTAACCCTCCACTTGGTTCCCATTCGAGGGTGTTTCCAAACTCCGTGACATACCAGTGATCGTTGCAGCCGTTGTGGAAGTCGAGCTTTAGCTTGGCGTCGATACCAAGCGGCCGGATCAGGGCTGCGATGTCCATTCGCAACGCCGACAGGCCAAGTTCCCGATCAATTTTCCAGTTGGCGTCCAGTGCAGCTTCGGCGCGATGGGCAACTTCGCCCATCAAGATGCAAGTCGTAGGGACGCGTGCAACCGTGTCACGCAGATCGGCCAGGCCGAGGAGTTTGTCGCGCGGGAGGAGGTCGCCGTCCCAAGTTGTGAGCCATTCCTTCGATTGAAGGGGGACCATCAAATCTAAGGCAGGACCATGCGCGGATGCCAAACGCAACGCTAACAAGGCCCTGCGAGGTGGATCGATGAGCACTCTCCATCGGTGCTTCGAGACGGGTTGTTCGTCACCGAGCCAGGCCTCTCCGATCCACCCGTGAAGCTCGATATCCGCATGGGCGCTGTTGCGATGCTGCGTCACCTCAAACTCAGAAGGCAAGACATAAGCAGTCTGTCGATCCCGAACATGCCCGGTTGATCCATCAAGCCAGGCGAACTCACAAAGTCCAGGCCCGGCTTCGGAAATGTCTTCACACCAGTCGCGCTGCCCAGCGTAACGCCAACGGACCTCACCCCGCGAGGCCACCCGGTCTGAAAGCCCATCGAATATGCGCGCATGGAGCGGGTGCTTGTACAGCTGTTCTGCATCGGTTGTCTGCACTCCAGACACAATGTCGCCGACGATCGAGAGCCGGTCTTTGCGATCGGCGCTTTGTCCCGTTCGAACGAGAAAGCAGTCGCCGTTGCCCTTCTGGGCGATGATCGTTCCAGAACACCGGTAAAGACTGCGCCCTGCGGTAAATGCAAAATCTTCGGTCTCAATTTCGGCGTTGCCGTCCTTGCCCCGAACAGACCAGTCCAGCGGAACGTCGATGAACACAGGGTCCGCTCTAAACCCGCCCGAGCCTTGGCCAATGAGCGCAAGGACTGCCTCCTCGGTATTGCTGCTTCGCCGTTCAAACACACGGAGCCCGCTACTTACCGGCTTGCCTCCAGGCAGAACAAAGCTGCGTGCAAGCCGAACACCTCTAGCGTGAAATTCGGCCGTGACCGCAAGATCAAATGGAAACGCGATGGCTGCTTCGCTGCGCATCGGTCTGGCGATCCAGCGATTGGAGTCTTCGTGCTCGAGGTAGGCAAGTCTGCCTGAGATGCGGTCTGCCAAGGCATCGGCAGGCTGGAGAAAGATGCGGATGTAATCGTCAGCCGAGAGCAGCCGATCCTCGTCATCCCACCGCCCATCGAGATGGAAATCGAGGCATTCGTGCCAGCCCTCGCCGCGCTGGGTCATCAGGCGACCAACGCGAATGCTGCCGCTGCTCGACAGCTTCTTTGCTTCCAGCAGGGTATCTATCAGACCCGCCGCCGCTCCGTCGAGCGTCATTGGCAGCTCGTCACGCCAATCCTCACAGGTCTGGTCCAGACGCGCCGAGTAGGGACGGCCATCAGCTGACGTCTGCTTTTCAGCGAAGGCCCGCAGCTCGACAATTTTGAGTGCGAGTTCACCGCAGATTGCGTGCATTTCCTGGCTGCGCCAACTCATTGGCAACAGATATTCATTTCGCTCGCAGATGGCGACTGCTGTGCCAATATCCATGGTATCGGAGCCGAGAAGCTCGCCAACGACCCGCTCAAGGTATTTTCTGGGCCAGTTTGCACCGCTCGCGATGGCCGCGACTGGAAATCCGCCATGGCGTGCTAGGTTGGCCAACCGCTGGTTGCCATGGGCCGTAATCAGTGGATCAATGCCCCAGGCGCGAAACCCTTGGTCGGCGAGATCTCGCCAAACGCTCTGGGGGAGCGATAACCCTAACACGCTCTCAATGTCAGACCAGCGTTGGCCGCCGCCCTGATAGGATCGCCGAAACCAGTCGGCAGCCCACAGAACAAATGCTGGTGCAAGGGATAGGCGTTGCCGATCTGAAGACAGGTCGGACATCAGCTTTCTCTCGATGCGGTCGAACACCGAGGGCGCCAGCTTGTAGCGGTATAGCGGCAGCCCCGTTGGCAACGGCAAGCCCAAATTGGCACTGACTTTCCCAAGTGGATGAGGAGCGGTTTCTACGGCCAGAGCCCGCTGAATGGCCTGTATCGCAAGAATACGCGAACTGCCGTTCGCCTGAATTTCGCCGGCAATCTTGCGCAGCTGAACGGGGTCATTGCGTGCAGCTTCGATTTCAGCCTTGAAATCGCGTCCCGGCATTTCTGAATTGCCCCCCGCCGCTTGATCGCTGCCGGTAGATGTCTCCGGCCTAGCCTGTCTAACTATCTATACTTATTGCAGCACAATCAATGATCGTGACCTTCGCTGTCAGTGTCTCTGAATAGAGCCTGGTACTGCCTTTTGTTGGAAGGCATTGACCACACAGGCGCGGCGCGTATCCATCACTCCATCGACACCTCGGCCCAGATCCCAGATGATGGTGTCCCCATTAGACAGGCAAGCGCGCACGAACCGGTCGTGCAGGTCTCCTCCTGATCGGCGCGACCTTTGGGCTACATGCAATTGCACCGCTTCCAAGGCGCGTCGCCAGCGAGCTTCGAGATCATTTCGTTGATCGATTGTGCTCTCCGGGTCTCGCGTCTGAACCGAATCCGCATCGAAGGTCACGACTTGGACGGCGGCAATTTGTGAAGCGAGCTTGTTGAACCGACCGATGAAATCGACCAACCGCTCTCGTGCTCGTCGATCGGCGCAGCAGTAGGGGTCTTGGACCTCAAGCAGCGCGATGTTCGCATTGCGGGCGTATTGTTCAAAGATGGTCCAGTCTCTCTGCCCGTATTGTTCAAAGACCACCCGTTGAACATAGGAAGCCCGGGCTTCAGCCGACTCCAACGGAGTTCGCACTGAGAGAACCGGACGCCGATCGGTCGACTTGTCCAATCTTCTTGATACGATCTGCTCACCGGCATTTCCTGGATCTGCAGGTTCGTTCGTTGTCGTGTTGGTATTCGCCGCAACGATGGACGCCGGCGGCAAGGGACGGCCCAGTGAAGGATCCGGCGTGTCTGGGCCTGTCTGCACCTCAGTCGACGAGGGATGCTCGATGCTGCGATCGGTTCGTTCTGCGGCGAACTTGGGTTCTGCATCGCGCTTTGGAGGAGATTGACCCAGTCCCGCTGACTGCTGCCCGTCGAGCACATCCGCAAGCAGGTTCTCAACATCCTGCTCGCTTTCGGGTGGCATGAGGAGGCCACGGCTCAATGATCGCTTTCGCTCCATCAGAGCGTCGAGACGCTGATCGAAGCTTGACGGTCCGATCGCCTCATCCGGATGGATGGCCATCGGGATGTGTATGGTGACCGGGCGTGTCTGACCGATGCGGTAGGCCCGGTCAGTCGCCTGGTCCTCGACGGCTGGGTTCCACCAGCGAGAGAGGTGGATCACGTTGTTGGCGGCAGTGATAGTCAGCCCAACGCCCCCGGCCTTGGGCGACAGTATGAGAACGTCAAAGGCATACGGCGAGATCTGAAACGTGTTCACCATCTCCTGGCGCTTGTGGCCCGGAACCTTCCCGCTTATGCACATCGGTCGGTGCCTAAGGTCGAAGCGCTCCTGGATAGCCATTGCGAGAAATGTCTGCATTTCAAGATCTTCGCAGAACAGCAACGCCTTCTCTCCGCGCTGTCTCACATCCTCGAGGATCTCAAAGGTTTTTTTCAGGCGCGCAGACTGGGCAATATAGGCGTCAATATTTGGAACGCCTCGCGGCGGCGCCGGGTGGAGCGATGTCCCACGCAACATGTGCAGGACCTTGAGCATTGCGCTTTGCTCGCCACTTTCGCGAAGCGCCCGTGCTCTTGCCAAAACCATGTCATAGGCCTGCGCTTGCTCAGGCGGCATTTCGACTGCGTATTTGCGCGCCGTTTTTGCCGGCAGACCAGTGAGGATATCGTCTTTCATGCGTCTGAGCATGAACGGCGGTAGATCGGTATCTCGCTCGACCAAGCGCCGTTGCAGGCTTTCAAGGCGCTCCAGATCGTTGGCAGGGTAGCTGCTCTCGAACTCCCGGCTCGATCCCAGGAAGCCAGGATAAACCGTATCGGCAATGGACCAGAGATCCTGCAGCCGATTCTCGACCGGTGTGCCAGTCATTGCAATCTGCAGGCGACCATTAAGCGCTTTGGCAGCCCGGGTCATTTGGCTTGCGGGGTTCTTGAGCTTCTGGATTTCGTCGTACACGATGGCTTCGAATGGAATTCGCGCGAAGCTCATATGATAGTCGCGCATCGTTTCGTATGTGGTCAGAACGATGCCAGCGTCTTCCCACTCGTCGGAGTTCAGTCGTGAGGTGCCGCCCCGAATGTCGCTTCCCGCCTCCCGCCGATAGCTGCGTAAATTTTCTCCAAAAGCTTCGATCACAGGCCCCATCAGGCCAGCCTCGACGTGTCGAGCCAGTTCTGCCTGCCAGTTCTTAAGCAGCCCGGTTGGCGCAACGATCAGCACGGGCTTTCGGCGGGATGTGCTCGACCTTAGCCAGAGCAGGAACATCAGTGCCTGGAACGTCTTGCCGAGACCCATGTCGTCGGCGAGCAGGACGCCTGGCAATTTGCGGTCCCAGACTTCTGTCAGCCAAGCGAACCCGTCGCGTTGGTGAGGTTTTGGTTCGGACTTCAGCCCTTGTGGGATTGCCGGAATCTCGAATAGTGCTGGGGCGAGCCGCGGTCGAGGCAGACGTGCATAATCGAGCTGCTCGAAGTTCTGCCCAACCTGAAGAAAGAAGATTTCGGTCGGTTCACGCTCCTGCTCGGATTGCGGTTGGTGTCCTGATTCTGCTGCGATCTGGCGCTCAAGATCAGCAATTCCGCGCGTTGCCTGGAGGGTGGCCGGGGTGGCCGGGATTTTGTCGTCATGCCAGACGACTGTTTCATCTCCAGCTTTGATCGCGGTTTCGAGACTGCCAGCGAGAACTTCGGCCTCACCGGGAGCCAAGGCAATGTGCCGGGCATCCGGAGGATCGCCGATCCGCAGGCCGAAGCTTTCGGGGAGCCAACTGTTCGGCTTCGGTTTTATCCAAGGCAGGACTGGCTTTTGCCAGACCTCGATTCCGCTGACGCGCTCGGAGAATTGCTGGGTTTCGATGAAAAGTCGGTCGGCCGCCGCATCATCGCCGGTTGCATCCAGTTTGAGCTCTTCGCGCAACACGCGCTGCGGCGAACGCAGGAACTCCCGTTTTTCCTGTGAGGTGCCGGCCTGTTTGGCACGAACGACATCGAGCGCTCGGCCCAGCAGGGGATCCAGAAACAGCAGTGTTCCGTCAGAAAGCAGATAACTGCGTCGGCCCCCTTTCTGGCTCCGAAATCTGCGTTGGAAATGCAGGGTATCCTGCGGCGTCAGAAGGGAGGCTTCCTGCTCATCGACTAGGTCGCCGTCAGAGGACTCGCCGACATGTCTTGAAAAAAGAACAGGATCAAAGTCGAAGCGACCGTGATCGGTTTTTGCGCTCAGGGAGAAGTTTGCAGCATAGGCAATCCGGACGCGCTCCAAGAATCCGTCGGCTTCGATCCCTGCACCCAGACTATCGCCGAGGAGTTCACGAAGGTGTGCAAAGGCTGCTCTGCGTTCATCCGGGTCACTTGTTGCCCTCACGGCTTGTGCGGCCAGCGAAGCGGAAAACATTGGCTCCGGGATCCGGCTGACGCGACCACCCTCTCGGACACGGGCGCCAACAATATCAGCGCGCACAGGTGCGCCGCCGCGACGAACCCACTTTGGATTGACCGTGATTGACCCTTCGGCAAGTGAGCCGGTCGAGTTCAACTGGAGTGTCAGCGAGGTCGCTGGCGGCAAGCCGACGGCAAAGGCGTCGGCCTCGTCCAACTGGGCCGCGATGCGAGCCGGCAGGATAACTCTGTTTTCCTCTTCGAGAATTTGCCCTTTGTCATCGAACGAGCGTGCCAGCGCCAGCGCCGCTTGCCCTGCTTCGGGAGCAACCCTGGGCCATTCCGAAACCGGCACCATCTCGGATGAAGCCCGTTTGAAAAGCCCGCCGGGCTCTTCGCGCAAAAGCGTGATCGCTTCGCTGCCGTCGCTCTCCTGGGACGCAACGAACCTGGTTGTTACCATTGATCGTTCCAATTCCGCCCGCGGCCCTTTCCTAGCCGTGGGTGCAGGATTGCCGTTCTGCGATGAATGATTCCGGCGAACTTGCCCTCCCATCCTGGGCTGGCTGGGACGTGCGATTCATACTCAAAGTCACCCCGACCTGACGTGGTTCGCAGTCTGTTGCCATCATAGGACTTGGCATACAGCGTCGGCGCAGCCGGGTCGCTATCACTCCAAAACCGGCATGAGCCATTGTCGCTCCATTCGGATATCCTGAGGTTACCGATCCGCATGATGATGGATGATGAGGAAGCTGGGCCACCGCGAATGACGCCATATTCCGGACGCTCACCGCTTTGGCGGATCAGGTTTTCAATCTGGTTGCGGGCCCGGATGCCCAACGCAGGCCACGCGTCGCTGACGAGGCCCTTGTCGAGATAGGCCATCCAGAACTTCTCTCGCTGCGCCCATTGATCAGGTCGATCAGTTGTCTTGGCAATAGCCCTGAAAAATTCACGCATGGCGACTTCGGTAAGCCAGCGCTTGAAGACCTGTGTGATGGCGACCGCGCGCTCTTGGCCGATGCTCGTGGCCAGTGAAGCAACGATCCTATCCCAGCGGGGCCTCTGCAAACGTGGGTCGCCTACCTGGTCGAGGAGAAACTCTGAAATGGCCTTGCGATGCTCAGGCTCGGGCTTTTCGCTGATCCAGGGCTCCAGCAACGCGCGCACCACCAGCTCGAGCTGTCCGGCCAGCGCCTCCTTGTCAAAAAGCTTCAGCAGGCTGCGTTGCGCCGGGACGGCCTTGCTTGACGGTAACTCTGCGGTCGCGATGCAGTATCTCGCAAAGGTTGCCTGCCCGAAGCCGCTTGCCGCCAGACTTGCACCCAGCCCTGTTTCCCGCATGAACTGAAAAATTTGATCGTCTTCACGATTGAGCAGATCGAGCGCCACCTTCGACGGGCCTCGTGCCGGTGTGAACAGGTCCCAACGCAGGGCTCTTTCTCGCCAGGCCCATTGGTGTCGCGCAGCGGCATTGGAGGCTGCTTCGGCAAGCTTCCCCATGATGGAACGCTCTGCCGGGAAGTAGGACAGGTAGCCTTCGATCATCGCTTGATCGGAGCTGCGCCGACGTTCCGTGTTCGCGAGGTCGAGGGCCACAGATCCCAGAACGTCGAATTCTGGATCGCACCATGCACCTCGGAGAACCCGGTTAAGTTGAAAGCGCGGCAGCGCCCCCGCGCCATTCTCAGCTGAATTCCGCAAAAACGACTTTAGCTCAACGGCGGGCTCTGCCTCGCCGATACTGGCGTCTAGCTTGGCCAGTTGTCGCTGCAGCTCGGGCTGGGTTGTCGGAGGCTTCGCGAGCCCCGCTGCTGCCAGTTCGTCTACGCGGGCGATAGCGGCGCGCAGAAAGCTCATTGCTTGGGCCTCAAGATGTCCTTGTCGAGGCCTGCGCTGGGTGTGACCATCAGGAACCGCAGATCGATCCGACGATTTCGCGTTTTGGCCTCCTCACTGACACGTTCGTCGATGGGTCGATCCGGTCCATAGCCACTCAAGCTAAGGATAGGCGCCGAACCTGGTTGCCCCTTGGGTTTGTTAAGAAAGCCCTTGAGAGCCAGTTGATTGCTCTGGAGCATGTTGAACGTAGTTTCAGCTCTGCGAAGTGAAAGCCCGTAGTTATCCATCGCGCCACGCATCGCATCCGAATCCGTGTGTCCCTCAACAAATATCGCATCGATGAGATGAATTGATCTCTTACCCTTGCAGAGATCCGACGCGGTGTAGCACGGCAACACTTCTACCATTGCATTAGACAGTTTGCTTATGGCTTGATTGCCGGATTCATTGAGTTCCCAACGACCTTTCTCAAAGAGAATTTTTTCAGGCAGCCGAAGGACGCCAGTCTTTTCATCTATTGTTACTTCTATCCCTTTTTCTAGCAAAGACCTTTCTAATTTTTTTAGTATTTTTGCTCGAGTTTGGTTTGCACCATCCAACTTTTCTCTTTCTTCTCGCAAGTTAAGGGCAAAATAGGCCAGCAAGATGATAAAAATGAGCAAGAGGCCTACCATCATATCCGTCATAGACATGAAGTAGCTCTCGCCTTCCTCAGGGGGGCGCCTGCGAACGATGCCTTCCATCATTCAGCGGCTTCCCGATTTCGCTTCGCAAGAAGTCCGGCCAGCTCCTCGACCGTATCCCGGAGAGTTGTAAGCGGCTCGAGGGCACCTGCAAGCTGCGCAACACCATCGCCGAGCGCACGGTCGATTTGGCCAACACGTTCATTGAGATTGGTGGCGTGGCTATCCGCCGCGTCGGTGATTTTCTCGAGCGCTGCACCGAGCGAGCGATCGACATCCTCAAAGCGAGCCCGGTACTCAGACCACGCTGACGAGGCTGCCGCGGCCGTCTGATTTAGCGATACGGCAAGCTCGCGCATTTCATCTCGGGCGCTATCGGATGACTGCGCATGCTTTGCGATGATGACCTCGACGGATTTCACAGCTTCCGCAATCGAAAGAGCAGATTGGCGGACCGGAGCTGCGGCTGCCTCGACATCGTTTGCGACGGTCCCAAATGCCGTAGCGAGGTCGCTTGAACGGGCCGCGACCTGCTCGATGGCGCGGGCGTGATCACCAATAGCCGTTTGGGTCGAAGACAGCCGGTCTGCCGAACCAGAAATAGCACTGCCTGCATCTTTCATGCTGGCAACCAGCGGGGTGCCCGCGTCATTGAACCTCTCCACGAACTCAGAGAAGGATTTCTCGATCGCCTCCTGGCCCATCCGTGCAGCTTCCCTCGCGGCGCTGCTTGACGCTTCCCCAAGTTGCGTGGCTGCCGCCGCCATACCGGCTTTCATGCCATCCAAGGTCCTGCCGAGGCTGCCGAGCAGCTCATCCATTCGCTGTCGCGCCAGTGCGCTCGACTGGTCACTCTCCTCGCGCATGCGGGCAGCGATCACACCAAAGTTTCTATTGAGGTCATTAAAAGCGGCGCGCATTTCCTCGGATGCCTGGCCAAATCGCCGTACAGCCTCCTCAATCTGCCGGTCGGCTTCGCCAGTCTGCTTTTCCAGTCGCTCCGACATCTGCGCCATTGACACCGTCATCGCTCCAATGGCGTCGGCAAGCCCGGCCATCTCAGCGCCAGCGCTCGACGCGATTGCGTCGCGAACAGCTTCGCCACCGCCACCACTGATCTTGTCAATGCCCTGCTGGATCGAGCCCAGGTAATTGATCATCGGCGCCATTTGTTTCTCTAGGGCACCATCCAATGCGGCCGCCAGCTGCTCAGAGAACGATCTCAGGGCTGGGGTCTGTTCTTTCAGCTGCGCAAGTTGGTCGCTCGCAATGCGTTGCGGTGGCAGATAAGCCATCCCATGCTCTAGCTTGTCACACAGCATCGAGAGACCGTCATTGATCCGCTTGTCAAAGCGATAATCGTAAGAGCGCAGAACAATAGACGCCACGATGCCGCCCACCGACGCCCAAAATTTTGCGCCAGCGACCTTCATCAATTCATTGAGGTGTTCCTGCATCGCATCGACCCCGCCGCTGAAATCGAGGGTCGATAAAGCTGCGATGATGCCAAGGAAGGTGATCAGCAAGCCGATGGCGATAAAGATGTTCGCAAACCAATTCAGCCCGCGATGACGATCTCCAAGATTGAGGAAGAAGTTTTCAGGTCGGGCTGAATTTTGAAGAATGTCTGCCGACGGATCAACGATCGTTTCTCTATATTCCTCCCAGATCCGGCGCAGCGGCAGAGCTTCCTGATGCTGCACCTCAATCATTTTCTCATCGATTTCATTAAAGCGACTGGCAAAGGCGAGCCGGGCAGAATCCACGTCCGCCGTACTGCCGCCTGTCACATCATCCAGAAGCCGAATTCGCCCTTCGATCGCCTGGGCAAGCGGCTCATGAAAGCTTACTCGGTAACGATAAGCGATTGCAAAGGAGGTCCCAACCAACACGAGAGCCAAGAATGCGGCCATCGCATCGCCGATAAACGGAATCTTGGTAAAGAAGTAGATGAGCCCATGACCCAACCATTCGGTGATTTCCACGCAATCCCCCTTAAACATAGCAAAGCGGAGAACTCTGCCGGTATCCGGTCAGGCCGATAAGCCTGCCAATGCCATCAATCGGAATACCCCGAACTGATCTAACGGTAACGAACCCGGCTACTGCCGCCAAGACTTGTTCCAACGAGAACGTTCGGATGGCCCAACACAGCAGGGATCCTTGTCGCGCCGGAATCGGGGCAGATACACCATAAGTTTCGCCGGTGTCCGTTGCCACGAACAGGGGGAGATGAACGAATAACAGACTTTCGGACCGTAGCAGACCGGTCGGAACGGGCAAGATTGGGCGCATAAACGTCGCTCCGTGCCCGCTTTGCTCCAATCTTCCCTGCACCACCTCATCAAGCCGCAATTCCACTCGACATCCTGCCTCACAAGAGCGTTGGTCGGTCAGCGCACAAACTGAGTCGCGCGGCCCCGGCTTTACTGCCCCGGGGCATCAGGTCGTGGGAGCAGCACAATTGGTGCAGCCCCGCCGGAGATCTGACCATGAACGAGACCATGATTGCGGCTGAACAACTATCAGCGCTGCCCCAGTCGCCGACTATCGCTCGCGCCGTTCCTAATTCAGTGCTGGCCAAGAAACTGCTCGCCCGTTCCCGCGGCGCCACCATTGCCGAGTTGCAGGCAGCGACCAGCTGGCAGCCCCACAGCGCCCGCGCCTTCCTGTCTGGCCTGCGAAAGGCCGGTCGAACACTGGTGAAGGAAGAGCGAAAGTCCGGCGAGACCAGCTACCGATTGGCGGCTTTGGCTGCAGCGGCTGGTACCGGCTCAGAGGCCTCTGAATGAGCCTTGAGAACCGATTGAGCGCGCTTGCCGCCATGTCGCCTGCCCAGTTGCGGGCGGCATGGCGCGAGACCTTCCGACAACCGCCACCAGACATGACTCCAGAGCTTTTGGTGCGCGCCATCGCCTGGCGCCTGCAAGAGCGGCGCCACGGGGGGCTGCCAGCTTCGATCAGTCGCGAACTGGCCAAGGCAGCGGAGCGCTTGCGCAAGACCGGCGAGGCAACCTCGGGCAATGGGATCAGCCTGAAGCCCGGCACCCGGCTGGTGCGCAGCTGGCACGGCCGGACCATCAATGTGCTGGTGACCGAGGATGGGTTCGAGTTCGACGGCCGTCGCTACCGATCGCTGACCCACATCAGCAGCGAGGTTACGGGGACCCATTGGTCAGGCCCGCGGTTCTTTGGACTGAAGGGCAAGCGTGCCCGCAAGGTAAGCACGATGGGTGCCAAGGTGACTGCACAAGAGGCAGCGGCGGAGTGGGCCGATGGCTGAACGCGGCAAGCTGCGGTGCGCGGTCTACACCCGCAAATCTACCGAAGAAGGTCTTGAGCAGGCCTTCAACAGCCTGGATGCTCAGCGCGAGGCCTGTGTCGCCTATATCGAGAGCCAACGCCATGAAGGCTGGACCTTGGTTCCTGAATACTATGACGATGGCGGCTACTCGGGCGGCAGCATGGACCGCCCTGCCCTCAAGCAATTGATGGCCGATGTGGCGGCCAGCAAGGTCGACACTATCGTCGTCTACAAGGTCGATCGGCTGACCCGCAGTCTGGCTGACTTCGCCAAGATCGTTGAGGTGCTCGACAAGGCCGGCGCCTCATTCGTCAGCGTCACCCAGGCGTTCAATACCACTACCAGTATGGGCAGGCTCACCCTCAATGTTCTGCTCAGTTTCGCGCAGTTCGAGCGCGAGGTCACCGGCGAGCGCATCCGGGACAAAGTGGCGGCCTCCAAGGCCAAGGGCATGTGGATGGGTGGTCCGGTGCCGCTCGGTTATGACCTCAAGGATCGCAAGCTCGTCATCAATGAGGCTGAAGCCGCGATCGTTCGCCGTATCTTCACGCGCTATTGCGAGCTGCGGTCGATCGGTGACCTGGTTGCGGAGTTGGCGCGCGATGGGGTGAAGACCAAGGTGCGCCCTTACAAGGATGGCCGCACCGTTGGTGGCATCCCGTTCACCAAGGGACCCATCGCCTATCTGCTCCAGAACCGAACATACACGGGCGAGGTGACCCACAAGGGCAAGGTCTACCCTGGCGAGCACGAAGCCCTGATCGACCTTGCGTTTTGGGAACAGGCCCAAGCGATCATGGCGCAGAAACGGGTCGAGCGGCGATTGGGAAGCAAAGGCAAGGCCCCCAGCCTGCTAACCGGCATGCTGAGCGACGACCAGGGTCGCCCGATGATGCCAACGTTCACGATCAAGGAGGCAAGGCGCTACCGCTACTATCTCACCCGAGACGCGGCGCGAGGGATGCGCGGGGTCGAGGGCCGGCTGCGGGTGCCGGCGGCCGCTATCGAAACCTTGGTCACAGACCGGATCGCAGCTTGGCTGGAAGCGGTCGCGCCGACCGAAGACATGGAAGTCGTGGCTGCAGAGCAGACCATCTTCAAAGCTCGTGAGCAGGCAAGCCTGCTGCGAAAAGGCACCCAGCGGGAACAGCGCACGGTGCTTCTGGAACTGAAGGCCAAGGTCCAGGTTCACGCGGAACACGTCGCCATCGCGATCAGCGTTTCTGGCGGGGAGCAGGAGGTTCTGCCGGAGGTTCCAGCCAAGCTGGTGAACCGCGGGTCAGACCTCCGGCTGGCCATTGGGCCGGGCGGCGGAGATGTACATGCTGCTGTTGACACGACGTTGCTCAAGCTGGTGACACTTGGTTCCGCCGCCCGCCAGCATCTGGTGAGCGGCAAGCCTGACAGCTTGGTCGACGGCTACAGCAAGCAGCATCTCGTCCGGTTGGCGCGGCTGGGTTATCTGGCGCCCGACATCATCACTGCCATCGTCGAGGGCCGGCAGCCGCCAGCGCTCACTGGTCGCAGTCTCCTACGCTGCGCGAAGCTGCCCATCGAATGGGCAGAGCAACGTCGGATGCTAGGGTTTGGTTGAGCCCATCGCGGGCGCCAAACCCGCATCACATCCGCATCGCATCTGAGGACAGCAAAACCGGGGGTCAGAGAAATCTGGCTCCGGCTGCCGTCCTGCAGGTGGCCAAATGCGTCTCTCGTCCTGGGCTCGGGACACTGGGCTCCACAAGCCCCTGAAAACCCGGGCGATATCCCGCTACATCCCGATTAATCCCGCAGAATCCCGGGTCGGTGGAGTGGGTGGTGCCCCTGGCCGGACTCGAACCAGCACGGATTTCTCCACTCGATTTTGAGTCGAGCGCGTCTACCAATTTCACCACAGGGGCATTGCCGGGCCGGTTAGCGCAAGGCGTGGTCAAGAGCAACAGGCAGGAGCAATCGGCGATGCCCCGCGCGCCTGCGAAACATGATGCATTCGCGCAACAGTCTTGCGCCTCGTTGTCGCAGCGCAACACAATTGGGCGATTCCGCTCTTTCCGCCGCGTAACAATTTCGTCATGGGGCGTTTTCTCAACCGCAAATGAGGGGCTCTCATGCGTTCATTCGTCCTCGCCGGGGCATCCGCCCTGGCCATCGTTGCTTCGCCGGCGTTCGCTGCTGAAGATCAGGAAACCAAGGTCGCCTAGGGCGCCGCCGAAGAAACCGCCGCTGAAATGATGGTGGTCACCGGTTCGCGCATCGCGCGTGAAAATATCGATGCCACCGTGCCGATCACCTCGCTGAGCGCGGCTGAACTGCTGCAGAATGGCGCCGTGAACGTTGGTGACCGTCTGGCGCTGCTGCCGCAGTTCCGCCCGACCTTCACCAGCCAGAACAGCGGCCGCTTCATCGGCACCGCCGGCCTGTCGATCCTCGATCTGCGTGGCCAGGGCACCGCCCGCACGCTGGTGCTGCAGAACGGCCTGCGCCACGTCACTTCGCAGCCGGGCGCTGCCACGGTTGACGTGTCGACCATCCCGGTTGACCTCATCGAGCGCGTCGATATCGTCACCGGCGGCAACTCGTCGGTTTATGGTTCGGACGCCATTGCCGGTGTCGTCAACTTCGTGCTGAAGCGCGATTTCGAAGGCATCATGGGTCGCGCCCAAGCTGGCATCTCGTCGCGTGGTGATTCGGCCCAATATCTGGCCACCATCACCGCCGGCAAGAACTTCGCCGA
>JAIXPM010000425.1 GCA_027486275.1 Sphingomonadales bacterium
ACCGAAAGTCCGCTACGCGCCGATGGCAAATGCAGCCCAGGTCGCGCCCGAGGCTGCTCGTGAAAAACCACGACTGTCGCAGCTCAACCCAGTCCAGGCATAAGTCCTTGCATCTAAAGGCCCCTGCCCTCCCCCGTTAGGGCTTGCGCTCGAACACCACCTGCCCCCGAAACAGCGTCATATCCGCCTTCATGTCCTTGATGGCGGCGGTAGGCACCGAATAGGGGTCGCGGTCCCAGACGGCGATATCGGCGGCTTTGCCCACGGCCAGCGTGCCGGAGTTGTCGGCGCGGATCAGGGGCGCGGCCCAGCTGGTATAGCTTTTCAGGGCGGCGTGGATGTCCACGCTTTCGGCGGTGCCGAAGGGGGCGTCTCCCCACACCTTGCCGCTGGTTTCGCGGGCGGTGGAGGACCACAGGCCGAGCCTGGCGGGGAACGGGGTGACGCCCGTGTCTGATCCGCCGCCCCACAGGATGCCGTTCTTCACGTAGGTGGCATAGGGGTTGAGGCGCTGGGAGCGGGCGGGGCCGAGGTTGGCGGCGTAGATGTCCCCGATCCACCAGGTGAAGGTGGCCTGGGTTTCGGGATAGCCAGAGCCATAGTCACGTTGCAGGGCGGCCATGGTGGCGATGGCGTGATCGGTGGGCGTGTTGGTGTGGATGATGGAGAGGCGCAGGTCTTTCACCGGGTGGGCTTTCAGCGCGTCGGCATAACCGTCCACCACCCAGTCGATCGCCTTGTCTCCGATGGCGTGCGTGCCGATGCCGATATCGGCGTTGATGAACATGGCGATCATCTGGCGATATTCGGCTGGATCGATCTGGGGATAGCCGCTGTTGCCCTTGGCGATTTCGGTGCGGTGGTGGTTCCAGTCTTCATACATCCAGGCCGTGGGCGCGGCGCCGCTGCCATCCATGAAGAGTTTGACGCCGCAGACGCTCAAGGGACTGTTCGCGACGGGGGCGATTTCGGTTTTGGCCT
Organism: Sphingomonadales bacterium; assembly: GCA_027486275.1. Next base: position 982 of record JAIXPM010000425.1, read on the forward strand.
GGCGGATTTCGGCGAGGGCCTTGGTGGCGGTGGCCATCGATCGCCCGCCGGAAAAGAGGACACAGGCATTGATCGGGAACTGGCCGGCCTTCACCAGACCGAGATAGGCTTCCCAATCCTCGCGGCCGATGCTGGGGTCCTTGAAACCGGTCATGCCTTCTGCGTGGAGGCGGCGGATCATGTGGGAGAGCGCGGCCTTGCGTTGATCCACCGTGGGTTCGGGGATGAGGCGTGTGATGAGTTCCTGCGCGGTTTCCTTCATCACGCCGGCGGGGCGGCCGTCGGGCAGTTTCTCGATGGTGCCGGCGGTGGGGGTGGGCGTGGCGGCGGTGACGCCGGCCATTTTCAGGGCGAGGCCGTTGGCGACGCCATAGTGGCCGGTGGTGTTTTCCAGCCAGACCGGATTGTCGGGGCTGACGGCATCAAGCTCGGCGGCGGTGGGGTAGCGGCCATCGACGAACTTGCCTTCGTCCCAGCCGACGCCGAGCACCCATTGGCCCTTGGGCGTGGTGGCGACGCGAGCCTTCACCGCGGCGACCATGTCCTCCACCGAACGCGCGCCGCCCAGCGCGATCTGGTTGAGTTCGCCCAGACCGGTGGAGAGGATATGGGCGTGGGTATCGATCAGGCCGGGCGTGGCGGCGCGGCCTTTCAGATCGATCACCTTGGTTTTCGGGCCGACCAGGGCGCTGATGCTGGCATCGCTGCCCAGCGCGGCGATTTTGCCGCCGGAGATGGCGAGGGCCTGCACCACGCTGTCTTTCGCGTCGGCAGTGATGATGCGGCCGTGGAGGAGGACGGTATCGGCGGGGGCTGCCAATGCGGGTGCGGCGATCAACGCCGTTGCTGCCATCAAATGCCTGATCATCGTTTGCCCCCTGCCCGGTTGAGGCAGACAGTCTGGCGAAGTCTGGACGGCCGTCAAGCTTTTGGCGCGCGCCTCAGATATAGCGCCGCGAAATCGCCGTGAGATCGTCTGCCAGATTATAGACCATTGGTTGGCCGGTGGGGATTTCCTCGTGGACGATATCGTCGTCTGAGAGGCCGGACAGGTGCTTGACCAGGGCGCGCAGCGAATTGCCGTGGGCGGCGATGATGATGCGCTTGCCGGCCTTGAGTTCGGGCGCGATGGCCTGTTCCCAATAGGGCAGCACGCGGGCGATGGTGTCTTTCAGGCTTTCGGCGGTGGGGATGGCGATGCCGGCATAGCGGCGGTCACTGGCCAGATCGAACGCGCCGCCCGGTTCCAGCGGCGGCGGCGGCACGTCGAAGCTGCGGCGCCAGATCTTCACCTGGTCCTCGCCATATTTGGCGGCGGTGTCGGCCTTGTTGAGGCCAGTGAGGCCACCATAGTGGCGCTCGTTCAGCTGCCAGTTCTTGGTGACGGGCAGCCACAGCCGGCCCATCGATTCCAGTGCCAGGTTGAGCGTCTTGATCGCCCGGCTTTGCACGCTGGTGAAGGCGACATCGAAATCGAGGCCGGCGGCCGCCATGCGCTGGCCGGCGGCAGTTGCTTCCGTGACGCCCTGATCGGTGAGGCCCACGTCCCACCAGCCAGTGAAACGATTTTCGAGGTTCCACTGGCTCTGGCCGTGGCGGAGGAGGACGAGGCTGGGCATGGGCGCGGTTTAAGCTGCCAGACGGCGGCAATCTAGT
>JAIXPM010000350.1 GCA_027486275.1 Sphingomonadales bacterium
GATGCTGCCGGCAAAGCCGCTGCCGCCCAGGCCGCCATCCATGCCATCGCCGCCAAGGCCATCGGCAACCAATTGCAACGGCGCAATGCGCACGCCCAGCGTCACAGCGGCGCCATCCAGCACGCGGAACGCCACAATGCCGCCGCGGCCGGTACCGGCAAAGCCCGCCACCGACCCGCCGCCAACACCGATCGCGCTGAGGCGGACATAGCCCAAGCTGGTCGTGCCGCCGGAAATCACCAGTGCAGCAGCGCCGGCTTGTGCATCACCAGCCTGGCCGCCGAAAGTGGCGAAGGCACCGTTGGCATCGGCTGAAAGATCGATCCCGGGCGCAGTCAGGTCGGCGCCGTACAAAAACACCTGCAAGGTGGGGCCCTGCGTAAAGCCCGCAAGTGAATCCAGGCCTTGCCCGCCGAAAAAGCCATTGGCACCGATCTGTCCTGCCACGCCAGGAGGCAGGCCGGGGGCGCCGCCGGCGCCACCAAGGCCTGGCGTGCCGCCTTGGCCGCCCAGGCCACTGCCGCCCGCCGTTGCCACCATGCTGGCGGTGATCAACGGCACATTCAGGCTCCACGCCGTGCCCTGATCGTTGCTGAGCGCACCGATCTGCAAGTCGCTGCCGGTGGCGCTCCCGCCGATGCCAGCATTGCCGCCGGCACCGCCACTGCCGCCGGCGCCGCCATTGCCGCCGTTGATGAAGAGGGCATCGCCATCAAGGCCAGCGCCGCCATTGGCACCCGCGCCGCCAACGCCGCCGCTGCCGCCAACGCCGGCCACGGCTTCGCCAACAAGCGTCCAGCTGGAAATGGTGATGCTGCCGCCGCTGTTGTCCGCTGGCGTACCGATGATGATATCGCCGCCCACGGCCGCGCCGCCGGCACCACCATTGCCGCCGGCCTGGCCAGCGCCGCCGGGATTGCCGTCGCGTTGGGGCGGCAGCGGGTTGGCCGCTGCCAGGCCGTTGGCCCCATTGCCGCCATCGCCGCCAAGGCCGGCCCGGCCCGACACGTCAACCGTGAGGAGGGGCAGAGTGAGGATGCCGTCTGGACGTACGATCACTGTTGCCGAACCGCCGCTGCCTGCGCCGCCTGCGCCGCCTTGCTGACCCGCGTTGCCGGTGGCGCCGTTCTCGCCTCTGCCAATCGCCGTCAACTGGGCGCCGCCAATCAGATCAAAGCTGCCGCCTTCGGCAATGATCCCCGCAGCGCCGCCAAGGCCGGCACCGCCGGCTGCGCCGCTGCCCTGGGCCGTGCCGCCCACGCCGCCGGCATCAGCCGAAAGGCTGGCGATGGACATGCTGCCCACCACCGGCGCAGCCGCGGCCCCGGGCGCTTCGTGTCGTTGCAGGCGCACAGAGGCTGTGCCGCCTTGGCCTTCGCCAGCGACTGCACTGGAACTGCCGCCCAATGCGGTTGCGATCAGCGAGACCGCCCCGGTGATGGTCACATCAACCGGCAGGCCAGCCGTGAAGTGCGGCGTCGCCAGGATAATCGATTCGCCGCCGGTGGCATTGCCGCCGCCCAGATCGCCATTGCCACCGCCGCCGCCGTTGCCGCCAAAAGCCGAGGTAAGGATGCTGACCGCGCCGGCCGTGACCACGCTGCCGCGCGCCAGCAGGCTTGCGCCGCCACCGGTGGCATCACCGCCGCGCCCGCCCAAGCCATCGCCGTCGATGCCGCCACCGTTACCGCCGGTCACCCGGCCATCGACGGAATACAGGGTTCCGAAATCAAAGGTGGAACGGTTGGCGAGGGGGGTAACCGGGCCGCTGGTTGTACCGATGTTGATATTGCCGCCTGATGCATTGCCGCCACGGCCACCGTTGGCCGTGCCAAGGCCACCGCCGCCTTCGCCGCCAACCGCGCTGTTATCAACTATCAACTGGCTGGCAATGAAGGCCGATCGCGCCGGCCGCGAAGCGATCACGATCTGGGGATCGAGCACAAGCGGATCAACGGCAAACGCGTCACCGCCGGCGCCGCCAACAGTCGTGCTGCTGCCGCCGCCGCTGCCGCCGCGCGCTGCCGCCTGCACTGTTACAGCACCGGCATTCACCGTCGTGCCTGGCCCGGCTTCCAGCGAATCCAGAATGAAGAACGCCTGGCCCACTGTGGCATCGCCGCCGCGACCAGCATTGAAGGCGCTGCCCCCGTTGGCGTCCACCGTCAAGAATAACGAGCCGGTGGTCAGATTGGCATCGTTAAAGCCGCCGAACAGTCGGCCCGATCGCGCCGCACCGCCGACAGCGCCGAAGCCACCGAACGCATCGGCCTGCATGATGACCTGGCTGGCGTTTATGTTGCCCGATTCTCCTTGCAGCACCACGAACCCGCCGCGCGCTGCGCCACCTGCACCCGTCGTACCATCGCCGGCGTTGGCATTGGCGTTGAGGAACAGGCCGCCAACCAACTGAATGCCCTGATCATTGCCGCCCACGTTGGGCCCAAGTCGCACGAATACCGCGGGCGGGTTAAAATCACCGTTGTCACGAGATGTGGCGTTGCCGCCGATGGTGCCATCGCCGCCGCTGGTCGATGCGTTCACGAACACGTTGTTGGAAATCAGCAGCGAACCGCCGTTCTGAATATCGAGATTCGCCTGTCCGCCCAGCGCGGCACCGCCGATACCACCGTCACCGTCACCGCCATTTGCATTGGCGGAAACAAAGATCTGGGTGCCGGAAACGGTCGGGTTACCCGTGGTCAACAACTGGGCGAAACCGCCGGTGGCGGCCCCGCCGGCCGAATTGCCGTTGATGTCGCCATTCGCAGCCTCAGCCGAAGCCTGAACCGAAATCGATTGCGCGTTGACGCTCGTCCCACCGTTCACATCTGAAACCGCGAACTGCGCCAGACCGCCAATGAAACTGTTATTGCCCACACTGAAGCCGCGATTGGCCGCGGCGGTGACGGCGATATCAGTGGTTGTCAGCGACGTTCCATCAAAGATGTTCAGCAACGCCTGACCACCGGTAACCGTGCCGCCACCCGTATGGCCAATGTCACCGCTCTCCCCATAGCTGGCATTGGCATCGACGCGGATGCCGCCCGGCACATTCACGATGCCGCTCAGCCGGACTTCGGCAAGACCAGCGGTCGCATTGCCCGATTGGCGCCCGAGGCTGCCCGTCTCGGCAATACCGTCCGATGTCACCA
>JAIXPM010000335.1 GCA_027486275.1 Sphingomonadales bacterium
GAGCGCGTGCGCCTCAACCCCGGTGCGCGACAGTTGGTGCAGACGATGACAGCCAACGGCGCGCGTTCGCTGCTGGTGTCGGGCGGTTTCATGCCCTTTGCCGTGCCGGTGGCGCGCGAAATCGGCTTTGCCCGCGTGCTCGCCAACCGGCTGGATGTCGCCAAGGATGGTGATGTCGACGTGCTGGCCGGCACCGTGCCTGAACCCATCGTCGACGCCGCCGCCAAGAAGGCGCTGCTCGAAGCCGACGGCACGCCGATGAGCGCCGCGCTGGCGGTGGGCGACGGCGCCAACGATATTCCGATGATCCAGGCTGCGATGGCCGGCGGCGGGCTGGGCATCGCCTATCACGCCAAGCCGAAGGCCGCTGCCGCTGCCCAGGCCCATGTTCGCCATGGCGACCTGACCGTGCTGCTGCGGGCGCAGGGCTATCGCCGCGCCGACTGGGTGAATTAGGCCGGGAAGAGCTTTGAAGTGAGCCACGTGCCGGCCGCTGCCGTGCCGCCGGTCAGCACTGTGCCCCACATCAGATCAAGCACGGTCACCTTCAGGCTCCACACTTTCAGCGTCGCATAATTGGTGAGATCATAGGTGGCATAACAGATGAACCCCAGCACCGCGCCCTGCAGCGCCGCCTTGGCCACGCCTTCGGTCAGTCCCGGCCACACGGCGAAATAGACGATGCCGCCAATATAGATGGCATAAAAGATCATCGCCGGTGTGAGGCGGAAACCGTTTTCCATCATCACTTCGCCGATTTCCGGCTTGTACAGGCGCGGCGCCATGTTGATCAGCCACACCGCATCAATGGCGGCAAAGGCAACAAGTGTAAGGCCATAGGCGGCAAGCATCTTGATCATGGGGCCCGCCATAGCCGCGCAGCGCCAAATTGACACCCCATTTGACAGCATCCCCCCCCATCCGCGATGCTGTGTCGCTGCCAATGCAGCAAAAGAGCGGCAAGCCGGGTCAACGGCTGTCCAATCCGGGGGAGCAACATGCACGGCGAGACGAAGAGCGGACTGTCGCGAGTGCTGGAATGGCTGATCGTGCGCTTCTATCTCGCCATGGGCTGGAAATCCGTCGCCATCCGGCCAATCCCACGCAAGGCGGTGATCATCGCAGCGCCGCACACGTCCAACTGGGATTTCATCTATTATATCGGCCTCACCCGCGATCTGGGCATCGAAACCAGCTTCATGGCCAAACGCCAGCTGTTCCGCTGGCCGCTGGGCCGCTTCATGCGGGAAATGGGCGGGGTGGAAGTGAACCGCGAAAAGGGCGGCAATTATGTCCAGTCGATGATCGACGAATTCAACCGGCGGGATGATTTCCTGCTCACCATCGCGCCCGAAGGCACGCGCAAATCGGTGGGCCAGTGGAAAACCGGCTTCTATCATATCGCGGTGGGCGCGCAGGTGCCGCTGATCGTGGGCATGATGGATTATGCCAAGAAAACCGGCGGGTTGGCGCTGGCCTTCATGCCCACCGGCGATTATGCCGCCGACATGGCGCGCGTGGAGGAATTTTACCGCTCCACCACCCCCAAACATCCTGGCAAGGCGATGAAATCGATCATGGCCGCCAGTGTGCAATCCGCCGAACCTTCCACCATCGACAAGGCTGCCTGAGTAACTCCCATGCTGATCAATCTTGGTATTACCCTCGCCGCTGTCGTTGGCCTGATGGCCCTGTGCTGGCGCTACAGCGTTTCCATCCGCGATGTGTCCTTCATCGATGCCATCTGGGCCTATGGCATGGTGTTTGCCGTGGCGGTGGCGGCAATCCTGAACGGCGGCCCGGCTGGGCCGGCTGGCTGGGCGCTGATCGTGCTGGTCGGTTTGTGGGGGCTGCGGCTGGGCACCCATCTCATCACCCGCTGGCGCCGGCTGGGCCGCGACCCGCGCTATGAGAAGATCCTTGGCCACGCCATCGAGAAACAGGGCATGAGCTTTGCCAAGGCGGCCTGGTTCCGCGCATTCGGGATGCAGGGGCCGTTGCTGTGGGGCGTGTCCCTGCCGGCGCAGGCCGGCGTGCTGGCCGATGGCGGCGCACCGCTGCCGCTGTGGGGCGTGGCCGGTGCCGCTATCGCGCTGTTCGGCATCGCCTTTGAAAGCATCGGCGACGCCCAGCTGGAACGCTTCCGCGCCGATCCGGCCAGCAAGGGCCAGGTGATGGACAAAGGCCTGTGGCGCTATACCCGCCACCCCAATTATTTCGGCGACTTCACCGCCTGGTGGGGCATTTTCATCGTCGGCATCGCCGCCGGCGCGCCGTGGTGGACCGTGGTGGGCCCGCTGTTCCTCAGCTTCACCCTCACCCGCTGGTCGGGCGCGCCGTTGCTGGAACACAGCCTGAAAAAGCGCCGGCCGGGCTATGAAGACTATATCCGCCGCACGTCGGGCTTCTTCCCGCTGCCGCCGAAGAAGGACTGAACCTCAGGGCCGACCGATCGCCCGTTCGAACAGCCAGACCCGTACCGCGCTCGACAGATTGGTGGTGCGCGCTTCGTCGATTTCGGCAACGAGTGCGGCCAGCGATTTTCCA
>JAIXPM010000195.1 GCA_027486275.1 Sphingomonadales bacterium
ATCTCACCTGGCCGGAAGCCCGCGCCGAAGTGGCCGCGCACATCGACAATCTGGATGTGCTGGTGAACAACGCCGGCCGCAGCTCGGCCAACGAATATGAGCAGGAAGAGTTCGAGCATGTCATCGACAGCAACCTGAATGCGGTGATGGATTTGTCGGTGCGTCTGCACCCGCTGTTGAAGGCGACCAAGGGCAGTATCGTCAACGTTGGCAGCCTGGCCAGTTTCCTCGCGCTCAAGGAAGTCCCCGCCTACACCGCGTCGAAAGCCGGGCTGCTCGGCCTCACGCGGGCGCTGGGTGACAAATGGGCGCCTGATGGCGTTCGGGTGAATTTGGTGGCACCCGGCTTCATCGCGACGCGCATGACCGAAGGCGCCCGCACCAACCCGGAGCGCGAGAAGAAACTGATGCGCGCTATACCCATGCAGCGCTGGGGCGAACCCGACGAAATCGCCAGCGCCATCCTGTTCCTCGCCAGCCCGGCCGCCAGCTATATCACCGGGCAGAGCCTGGCCATCGATGGCGGGCTGATGCTGCGCTGATCCGCGGTTGATCTCTGCCATTGACGGGGCGCCGGCGCTGGCCTTTGCTGTGTGGGTGACGGGCAAGGGGGATCAGGCATGAAGCGCAGCCGCAGTATGGCCCTGGTGATGGCAACAATGGCACCAGCCGTGCAAGCGGCGCCGCAACCGCCGGGCCGCATCGAGGTGGCGGAAGCCTCCATCCCGCAGTTGCAAGCGGCGCTGGCCAGCGGGGCGCTGACATCGCGGCAACTGGTGCTGGCTTATCTGGCCCGCATTGCCGCTTATGATCAGATCGGGCCTTCGCTGAACAGCATCGTCACGCTCAATCCCGCCGCGCTGGCGCAAGCGGATGCGCTGGACAAGGAGCGTGCCAGCAAAGGCCCACGCGGGCCGCTGCACGGCATTCCGGTGCTGGTGAAGGACAATTTCGACACCCAGGATATGCCCACCAGCGGTGGCGCGCTGGCGCTGGCGACGTTGCAACCGTCGCAGGATGCCCACCAAGTGGAAAAGCTGCGCAGCGCCGGCGCCATCATCCAAGGAAAAACCGCCATGCACGAACTGGCCGCCGGCACCACCACCATTTCCTCGCTCACCGGCCAGTCGCGCAATCCCTATGATCTGCTGCGTTCACCGGGCGGTTCCAGTGGCGGCACCGGTGCGGCAATTGCCGCCAGCTTTGCCGCGGCCGGCATGGGCAGCGATACCTGCGGTTCGATCCGCATTCCGGCGGCCTATCAGAATCTGTTTGGCCTGCGCACCACGCGCGGGCTGGCGAGCCGGACGGGCGTGATCCCGCTTTCCGATACGCAGGATGTGGCCGGGCCGCTGGCGCGCAGCGTCGCCGATCTGGCGATCATGCTGGATGCGACGGTGGGCAGCGACAAGCGCGACGCGATCACGGCGGGGGCTGATGCACATGTGCCCAAATCCTATGCCGATGCGCTGCAGCCCGGATCACTGAAAGGCGCGCGCATTGGCGTGTTGCGCAGCCTGTTCACCATCGTGCCCGACGATGGGGACGGCAAACTGGTCTATGATCAGGCCATCACCGCGATGCGCAATGCTGGTGCCGAGGTGATTGAGGTGGCGATACCGGGCCTCGACGAGATGTTGACCGAAAGCGGCAGCACGTACGAATTTGTCGAGGATCTGCGCCGCTATCTGGCAGCGCATCCTGGGGCGCCGGTTGCATCATTGGAGGAGATCGTGAAGGCCGGCTTGCATCATGACCAGCTCGACAAGCGGTTGCGTGATCCGCTGGCCGGCCCGGATCGCAGTTCCCCCGGCTATCAGGTGCTGCTGGCCAAACGCACGGTGGCGCGGGCGGCCACGGATGCACTGCTGACCAAGGAGCGGCTGGACGCGCTGCTCTATCCCACCTCACTGGGCCGGCCGCCGGTGATCGGCGCCGAGAATATCGCCAGCAACTGCCGCTTGAGCGTGGTCACCGGCCTGCCGGCGCTGGCCATCCCGGCCGGCTTCACGCCGCGCGGGCTGCCGGTGGGCCTGGAACTGCTGGGGGCCGCTTTTGCCGAACCGCGGCTGCTGGCGTTGGGGCATGGCTGGGAACAATTGGCCAAACCGCGCCAGCCGCCGTTCAGCACGCCGCCGCTGGTGGCCGGCAAGGCGCCGGGGCCGCAACAGACGGTAGTGAGCCTGGCGGGTGGTGGCACAGCCAAGGCCACGATCCGTTTCAGCTATGATCCCACGACCGCCCGGATGCACGCCGACGTGACCGCCAACGGCAGCGGCAGAGACGCACCCATCGCCATTGCCCTGCACCGTAGCCACGAAGGCGGGCCGGGGCCGATCTTGGTGCCGATCATGCTGCGCGGGCAGAAACGCGTCAGCGCCGATCTGGTGCTCGACGCGCTGGCGCGGGCCGATCTGGTGGCTGGGCGGCTCGTAGCCGTGCTCTACACCGCCGCCGCGCCGCTGGGGACGGGGCGGACGGCGCTGGCCTTCAAGCCGGAGTGAGCGGAAGGCTCAGGCCTGACCTCTGCGGCTCATGAACGCCAGCCGTTCGAACAGCATCACGTCGGCTTCGTTCTTCAGCAGCGCGCCGTGCAGCGGCGGGATCAGGCTCTTGGTGTCGCGGTTGCGCAGCACGTCGATGGGCAGATCTTCGTGCATCAGCAGCTTCAGCCAATCGAGCAGTTCGGAAGTGCTGGGCTTCTTCTTCATGCCCGGCACTTCGCGCATGTCGAAGAAGATGTTCATGGCTTCGGCCACGAGCGCTCGCTGGATGTTGGGATAATGCACCCGCACGATGGCTTCCATCGTGTCGCGATCCGGAAACTTGATATAGTGGAAGAAACAGCGGCGCAGGAACGCGTCGGGCAGTTCCTTTTCGTTGTTGCTGGTGATGATCACGATCGGGCGCTGGGTGGCCTTGATGCGCTCGCCAGTCTCGTAAACGTCGAACTCCATGCGATCGAGCTCGGTGAGCAGATCGTTGGGGAACTCGATATCGGCCTTGTCGATCTCGTCGATCAGCAGCACCGGCAGTTTTTCGGATGTGAAGGCTTCCCACATCTTGCCGCGGCGGATGTAGTTGGAAATGTCGGAAACGCGCGGATCGCCCAACTGGCTGTCACGCAGGCGGGAAACGGCATCATATTCATACAGGCCCTGCTGGGCCTTGGTGGTGGATTTGACGTTCCATTCGATCAGCGGTGCGTCGAAGGCATTGGCGATCTGCTGGGCCAGCACCGTCTTGCCGGTGCCGGGTTCGCCCTTCACCAGCAGTGGCCGGCGCAAGGTGACGGCAGCGTTGACCGCAACCTTCAGATCATCGGTGGCAACGTAACCGGTGGTGCCTTTGAAGCGCATGCTGAAATCCCCTTTGCGTGTAAGGGTTATGCGGGCCGGCGTCCGGACGCAATCCTGTCAAACTGCGAAGGGAAGCCGCAGGTCAGCGGTAGGCGTAGACGACCTCGTCGGTCTGGCCGCCGCTAAAGCCGAACATCTGGCCTTTGCTGTCGGCCGATTGGCTGGCCAGGCGCGGGCGGCCGTCGGGGCCCAGGCGATAATCGCTGATCTGTTCGAAATTGGTGACCTTGATCAGCAGGTTGAGCTTGAAATTCTCGCGGGCGCGCACCTTCAGGCGCATGACATAGGGCTTGCCATCGTTGCTGGCGATCACCGCTTCACCGGAAAGATGGCTGGAAATGTCGCCCGTGTCGGTGCGCACGGTGCCAGGCGGCAGCACCGGAATCTTCAGCACTTTGCGGCCATCGCCATCCACCATGATGTCGGACGCGGCGGCCAT
>JAIXPM010000294.1 GCA_027486275.1 Sphingomonadales bacterium
ACGTCGGCCTCGCCGCGCAGCACCGCCAGGGTTTTCGCGCCGGCACTGCCCATCGGCACCAGTTCGCAGCCGATGCTGGCGGCCAGCGCATCGGCACAGGCGGCGGGGCGGCTGCGCGACACGACGATGCGCAGGCGTGCGGCTTCGGGATGCAGCGCCGGCGGGTGCTGGGTGCAAATGGTCTGATTCAGCGCAGGTTGTGCCACCGCGCCATCGGCGATGCGGCCATCGATGCTGAGCGCGACGTGCACGGCCCAATCGTCGCGGCGCTCGCCATATTCGCGGGTGCCGTCCAATGGGTCGACCAGCCAGACGCGGCGGTGGTCGAGGCGGGCCAGATCGGGCGCTTCTTCTTCCGACAATATCGCATCATCGGGGCGCAGCCGGCGCAGTTCGGCGACGAGGAAGGCATTGCTGATGCGGTCGCCCTCGGCACCCAAGGCCTTGCCTTCAGCCGGGCCGCTGCGCAGTTCCAGCAGCATCTGCCCGGCGGCGTGGGCGAGGTGGCGGGCGAGTTCGGCGTCAGTCATGCGGGCTCCCTGCCAGCGAAGGGGACGGGCGGCAAGGGGGGCGGCAAGCGCATCAATGTTGGTGGATGGCCTTGATCACCTGGAAGGCGCGCAGGCCTTCCGGGCCATCTTCGCTGCCGTGGCCTGAATCCTTCACTCCGCCGAACGGCGAATCCGCCGCGCTCATCGCCATGGTGTTGATGCCGACCATGCCGGATTCGACCGCATCGGCCATCAAATTGGCGGTGCGGGCATTTTCGGTGAACAGATAGGCGGCAAGGCCGAAGGGCAGCCGGTTGGCCTCGGCGATGGCGTCCTCCATCGTGCTGACCTGGTGGATGAGCGCCACCGGGCCGAACGGTTCTTCGTTCATCAGGCGGGCATGCAGCGGCACATCGGCGAGCAGGGTGGGCGCCCAGAAATTGCCGGTGCTGCCCACACGCTCGCCGCCGGCCAGCAGGGTGGCGCCCTGTGCCAGCGCATCGCCGATCAGGCTTTCCATCGCCTGCGGCCGGCGCGGGTTGGCGAGCGGGCCCATCTGGGTGGCGGCATCCAGGCCGGGGCCGACGGTGAGACCCTTGGCCCGCTGCGCCATGGCGGCAGCAAAGCGATCGGCAATCGCCTCGTGCACGATTAGGCGGGTGGGGGAGACGCAGACCTGCCCCGCGTTGCGCCATTTGAAGGCCGAAACCATGGTGACGGTCTTTTCGATGTCGCAATCATCCCACACGATCACCGGGCCGTGGCCGCCCAGTTCCATGGTGGTGCGCTTGGCGCCGTCAGCCGCCAGCCGCATCAGATGCTTGCCCACCGGCACGGAGCCAGTGAAGCTGATCTTGCGGATGATCGGGCTGGCAATGAGGTGACGCGAGACCGTGTCGGGCACCCCGAACACCATCGATGCGACGTTGGCGGGCAGGCCGGCATCGATGAAGCATTGCAGCACCAGAACGGCCGTGCCCGGCGCTTCTTCGGGCGGCTTGATGATCATCGAACACCCTGCGGCCAGCGCGGGCGCCAGCTTGCGCGCCGGGTTGAGGATCGGGAAGTTCCACGGGCACAGCGCCAGCGACGGCCCGACCGGTTCGTGGATGACCAGGCTGCGCTGCCCGGTGGGCCGGGTGAGCACGCGGCCATAGTTGCGGCGCACTTCGCCGGCGTAGAAATCGACCAGCGCGGCGCTGTACGCCAACTCGGCCCGGGCTTCGGCCAACGGCTTGCCCTGTTCCAGCGTGGCGGTGGTGGCGATGATCTCCACCCGTTCGCGCATCAGGCGGGCGGCGCCGGCCAACACGGCAGCCTTCTCGTCCACGGATGTGGCCCGCCACAGCGGATAGCCGCGCGCGGCAGCATCGAGTGCGGCATCCAGATCGGCGGTGGTGGCCAGCGGCAGTTCGGCCAGCACGGCGCCGGTGGCGGGGTTGACCACCTGGTGCGTGGCGCGGCCTTCGCCGGAGAGCCAGTGGCCATCGATGAACAGGGCAGGGCGGGCAGGATAAGCGGTCATGCTGGGAGTCTCCTTGTCTCCTCTCTAATGGAACCAGCTTGCCAGCCAAGAGCGGCGCGGGCAGGCTGCACAAAAGTTTGGGGAGATGATGATGGAGAAGCCGGAAGGCGCGCCGCATCCGCGGCTGCTGCTGTGGACGTTGCTGGTCGTCTATATCTTCAACTTCATCGATCGGCAGATCGTCGCCATCCTGGCCGAACCGATCTCGCGCGATCTTGATCTGTCGGACAGCCAGCTGGGCCTGCTGACGGGCCTCGCCTTTGCGCTCTTCTATGCCACGCTGGGCGTGCCGATCGCGCGGGTGGCCGATAATGGCCACAGCAACCGCAGCCGGATGATCGCGGTGTTCGTGGCGGTGTGGTCGGTGATGACAGCGCTGTGCGGGGTGGCGCAGAATTTCTGGCAGTTGCTGCTGGCCCGCATCGGGGTTGGCGTGGGGGAGGCCGGCTGCACGCCCACCGCCCACGCCCTGATTGCCGACAGCCTGCCGCCGGAAAAACGCGCCGGCGGCATCGCCTTTTTTGGGCTGGGCATTCCCATTGGCGGATTGCTCGGCACGCTGATCGGTGGCGGCATGGCCGAAGCGCTGGGCTGGCGCGAAGCCTTCTGGGTGGTGGGCATACCCGGGCTGCTGCTGGCGGTGTTCGTGTGGTTTTTCCTGAAGGATCCGCGGATGGGCAAGGCGGCAGCGGCCGATGCGCCGCCGCGGCTGTCGATG
>JAIXPM010000343.1 GCA_027486275.1 Sphingomonadales bacterium
AAGCCGACCAAGGGTGCCAAGACCCGTTCGAACAAGGCGACGGATCACATGATCATCCGTTCGCGCCACGCCAAGAAGAAGAGGTAAGCGCGCATGAGCCGCTCCGTCTGGAAGGGTCCCTTTGTGGATCTCTCGCTGCTGAAGAAGGCCGAAGCCGCACAGGGCTCCGGTGCGCGTGCGCCGATCAAGACCTGGTCGCGCCGTTCCACCATCCTGCCGCAGTTCGTTGGCCTCACGTTCAGCGTATACAATGGCAAGAAGCACATCCCGGTCATGGTCAATGAAGACATGGTCGGCATGAAGTTGGGTGAATTCGCGCCGACGCGCTTCTTCCCCGGCCACGCCGCCGACAAGAAGGGCAAGCGCTGATGTCCAAGCCCAAATCCCCCCGCAAGGTTGGCGACCGTGAGGCGCTGGCCGTTGCCACCACCATCCGCGGTTCGGCGTACAAGCTGAACCTGGTTGCTGGCCTGATCCGTGGCCGCAAGGCGTCGGACGCGCTCAACATCCTGCTGTTCAGCCGCAAGGCGATGGCCGTGGATGTCCGCAAGGTTCTCGCCTCTGCCGTGGCCAACGCCGAAAACAACCATAACCTGGATGTTGACGCGCTGGTCGTGAAGGAAGCCAGTGTTGGCAAGGCGATCACCATGAAGCGCTTCACGCCGCGTGCGCGTGGTCGTGCCTCCGCCATCACCAAGCCGTTCAGCCGCCTGCGCGTTGTCGTGCGCGAAGCCGATGAAGAGGGAGCAAACTAATGGGTCACAAGACGTCCCCCATCGGTCTGCGCCTGCAGATCAACCGCACCTGGGACAGCCGCTGGTTCGCCAAGGGCGACGAGTATGGCAACCTGCTGCTGGAAGATCTGCGCATCCGCGAGTTCATCATCAAGCATCACGGCCAGGCCGCCATCTCCAAGGTGGTGATCGAGCGTCCGGCCAAGCTGTGCCGGGTGTCCATCTTTGCTGCGCGCCCCGGCGTGATCATCGGCAAGAAGGGTGCGGACATCGAGAAGCTGCGCAAGCAGATCGCCCAGATGACCCGCAGCGACGTGAGCCTGAACATCGTTGAAATCCGCAAGCCGGAAATCGATGCCAAGCTGGTGGCCGCCGGTGTGTGCGATCAGCTGGAGCGCCGCATCGCGTTCCGCCGCGCCATGAAGCGCGCCGTGCAATCGGCGCTGCGTCTGGGTGCCGAAGGCATCAAGATCACCTGTTCCGGTCGTCTGGGTGGCGCTGAAATCGCCCGCACCGAATGGTATCGCGAAGGCCGTGTGCCGTTGCACACCCTGCGCGGCAACGTCGATTACGCCGAACATCAGGCCCACACTGCCTATGGCGTGTGCGGCGTGAAGGTCTGGATCTTCAAGGGTGAAATTCTTGGCCACGACCCGATGGCCCAGGATCGCCTGATGATGGAAGCCCAGACCTCTGGCGTCCGTCCGGCGCGCTGAGGAGTAGAAAGAAATGCTGTCACCTAAGCGCACCAAGTTCCGCAAGGCGTTCAAGGGCCGTATCCATGGCGATGCCAAGGGTGGTTCGGCGCTGAACTTCGGCGCCTTCGGCCTCAAGGCCTTGGAACCGGAGCGGATCACCGCCCGCCAGATCGAAGCGGCCCGCCGCGCGATCTCGCGTCACATGAAGCGTCAGGGCCGTTTGTGGATCCGGATTTTCCCCGATCTGCCGGTGTCGTCCAAGCCTGCCGAAGTCCGCATGGGCTCGGGCAAGGGTTCGCCGGAATATTGGGTGGCCCGCGTCAAGCCCGGCCGCATCATGTTCGAACTTGATGGCGTGCCGTACGATGTGGCCGCCGGCGCTTTCGAACGTGCCGCTGCCAAGCTGCCGATCAAGACCAAGATGGTGGTCCGCCTCGGCGAACCGACCACACAGGACTGAGACCCATGGCCGACAAGATTTTCGCTGATCTGAAGGTTGCGACCGACGATCAACTCGCCAACCAGCTCTCCGAGCTGAAGCGCGAGCAGTTCAACCTGCGGTTCCAGGCGGCCACCGGCCAGCTGGAAAAGCCGGGCCGGGTGCGCGTCGTGCGCCGCACCATTGCTCGCATCAAGACGCTGCAATCGGCCCGCAAGGCCGTCCAGCAGCTGGGAGCATAAGACATGCCGAAGCGCGTATTGCAGGGCACCGTGGTGTCCGACAAGGGCGACAAGACGGTGGTCGTGCTGGTGGAGCGCAAGGTCGCTCACCCGGTCTACGGCAAGATCATCCGTCGCTCGAAGAAGTATCACGCCCATGACGAGGGCAATGTGATCAAGGCTGGCGACACGGTGCGCATCGAAGAGTGCGCCCCATTGTCCAAGCTGAAAACGTGGAAAGTGCTCGAAAAGGTCGGCTGAGCCGGCGTTTTGAGTGGTTATTGAAGCCGTCTGCCGGTCGGAATCGGCAGACATAATGGAAGGATCGAACGCATGATCCAGATGCAGACGAACCTCGACGTGGCGGACAACAGTGGCGCCAAGCGGGTGATGTGCATCAAGGTCCTGGGCGGCTCCAAGCGTCGGTTTGCCGGCGTCGGCGACATCATCGTGGTGTCGGTGAAGGAAGCGCAGCCCAAGGGCAAGGTGAAGAAGGGTGATGTGCACCGCGCTGTTGTTGTGCGCACCGCCAAGGATATCCGTCGTCCCGACGGCTCGGTGATCCGTTTCGACAGCAATGCTGCCGTGCTGATCAACAAGAATGAAGAGCCGATCGGTACCCGTATCTTCGGGCCAGTGGTGCGTGAACTGCGCGCCACGGGTCACATGAAGATCATCAGCCTTGCCCCCGAGGTGCTGTAATGAGCGCTGCGAAGATCAAGAAGGGTGACACCGTGATTGTCCTGTCCGGCAAGGACAAGGGCAAGGAAGGCACTGTGACCCGCAACCTGCCGCGTGACGGCAAGGTGGTGGTGGCCGGTGTGAATCTGATCACCCGTCACAACAAGCCGAACCAGTCCAACCCAGAAGGTGGCATCGAGCGCGTTGAAGCGCCGATGGCGGTTTCGAAGGTGGCGCTGAAAGATCCGACCACTGGCCAGCCGACCCGCGTCGGTTTTGCCGTGGTGGATGGCAAAAAGGTGCGCGTCGCCAAGAAGTCGGGAGCCGTGATCAATGGCTGAGAAGCTCAACCCCCGCATGCAGGTTCTGTATGCTGAAACGATCCGCCCGAAGATGGTGGAAATGTTTGGCTACAAGAACATGATGGAAGTGCCGAAGATCGACAAGATCGTGCTCAATATGGGCGTCGGCGATGCAACCCAGGACAAGAAGAAGGTCGATCAGGCTGCCGGTGAAATGGCCTTGATCGCTGGCCAGAAGCCGGTGATCTGCAAGGCCAAGAAGTCGGTCGCGCAGTTCAAGCTGCGTGAAGGCATGCCGATCGGCTGCAAGGTCACGCTGCGCCGCGAGCGCATGTATGAATTCCTTGACCGCTTCGTCACGATCGCGCTGCCGCGCGTTCGCGATTTCCGTGGCCTGTCGGCCAAGTCCTTTGATGGTCGCGGCAATTATGCCTGCGGTATCAAGGAACAGCTGATCTTCCCGGAAATCAACTATGACCGGGTCGATCAGATCCGCGGCATGGACATCATCGTGGCCACCACGGCCAAGACCGACGAAGAAGCCCGCGCGCTCCTGGCGCTGTTCGGCTTCCCGTTCGTTGGCTACACCCTCGAACAGAAGGCGGCCTGAACCATGGCGAAGCTTTCGATGATCAACAAGAACGAGCGCCGCAAGGCGCTGGTGGTGAAGTACGCCGGCAAATATGCCGTGCTCAAGGCGATCGCCAACGATGAAAGCCGTTCCGATGAGGAGCGTCTGATGGCCCGCCTGAAGATGGCCGAGCTGCCGCGCAATGCGAACCCGACCCGGGTGCGCAACCGCTGCGAGCTGACCGGCCGTCCGCGTGCCTATTACCGCAAGTTCAAGCTTTCGCGCATCATGCTGCGGGAACTGGCCAACAAGGGCCTGATCCCCGGCGTGACCAAGTCGAGCTGGTAAGGATAGCCCGATGTCAATGTCTGACCCCTTGGGCGATATGCTCACCCGGATCCGGAACGGCCAGCAGGCCCGCAAGGATTCGATCGTCACCCCCGCTTCCAGGCTGCGCGCCCGCGTGCTGGATGTTCTGCAGCGCGAAGGCTATATCCGGGGCTATGTCCCGGTGCTTGATGGCGCCCACCAGAACCTGCGGATCGACCTGAAGTATTTCGAAGGTCGTCCCGCCATCCAGCACCTTGCCCGCGTGTCCAAGCCCGGCCGCCGCGTTTACAGCGGCTCCACCGAGCTGCCGCGCGTTCGCAACGGCCTGGGTATCACCATTGTTTCGACGCCCCAGGGTGTTCTTTCCGACGCGGAAGCGCGCGAAAAGAATGTCGGCGGCGAAATCCTCTGCCAGGTGTTCTGACCATGTCGCGCATCGGTAAAAAAGCAGTTGCCATTCCGGCCGGCGTCACCGCCACCATCAATGACCGCATTCTTGTGGTCAAAGGCCCCAAGGGTGAGCTGTCCATGCCGCTGGTGGATGACATCAGCTACACCATCGAAGCTGCCGAGATCGCGGTTCTCCCCGCGTCTGACACCAAGCGGGCCCGCTCCTTCTGGGGCATGCAGCGCACGTTGGTCAGCAATCTCGTCACCGGCGTGTCCGATGGCTTCACCAAGGTGCTTCTGATCACCGGCGTGGGTTACCGCGCCTCGGTGCAGGGTGCCAACCTGAAGCTGCAGCTCGGCTACAGCCACGACGTGGATTTTGCCATCCCCGACGGTATCACCATCAAGACGCCTGATCCGACGACGGTGGAAATCACTGGTTCCGACAAGCAGCGCGTTGGCCAGGTGGCCGCCGAGATCCGCCGCTGGCGCAAGCCCGAGCCTTACAAGGGCAAGGGCATCAAGTACCGTGGCGAAGTCATCTTCCGGAAGGAAGGGAAGAAGAAATGAGCAGGCTTACCCATTTCGACCAGCGTCGTCGCCGCGTGCGTACGGCCATCGCCCGCAACAGCGGCGGTCGCCCGCGCCTGTCGGTGCATCGTTCGTCGCAACATATCTACGCGCAGATCATCGACGACACCAATGGTGTCACGCTGGCGGCCGCCTCCACCCTGGAGAAGGACGTGCGTGGGACCACTGGTGCCACCACCGGTGCCGCTGCCGCCGTTGGCAAGCGCTTGGCTGAGCGGGCCAAGGCGGCCGGTGTTTCGGCTGTTGTGTTCGACCGTGGCGGTTTTCTCTTCCATGGCCGCGTGAAGGCGCTGGCCGAGGGAGCCCGCGAAGGCGGGTTGGAGTTCTGAGATGAGCGATGAAATCGAAGTGACCGGCGCCGCTGCGCCGGAAGCCGAAGCCCGCGGGCCTGGTCGTGGTCGTGGTCGTGGTGGCCCCGGTGGGGATCGCCGTGGTGGCCCCGGCGGCAACCGTCGTGACGGTGATCGCAACAAGCGTGGCCGTGACAACAGCGGCGAACCCGCCGGTGAAGAGCTGATCGAAAAGCTCGTCCACATCAACCGCGTCTCCAAGACCGTGAAGGGCGGCAAGCGCTTCGGCTTTGCTGCGCTGGTCGTGGTGGGTGATGGCAAGGGTCGCGTTGGCTTCGGCCACGGCAAGGCCCGCGAAGTGCCGGAAGCCATCGCCAAGGCTACTG
>JAIXPM010000306.1 GCA_027486275.1 Sphingomonadales bacterium
CGGGCGCCCAAGGTGGGGAGGCACTCGCGACCCGGCGGCGAGCGGGTCCTGGGGGGATTGAGCGCGCAACCGGTGCCGGCTGTATTTGATGATAATTACATTCGTGTAATGTTCAAGGGGCTGCGGCGAAAAGGCGTCGTGCCTCATCAGGCGCGTGGCGCCAGCCCGTTGGTGATCAGGGCGTGGGCAGCCGCCGCGATTTCCTCGACCGGGCGCGCATCGTCCCACACGCCGAACTTCAGGCCCAGGAACACGTTCATGCCCATGATCGCCCAGGCCCGCACCTGCCAATCGCCATCCGAAACCTCGCCGCGCCCGAAGGCCTGTTCCAGCGACGTGGCATAGCCATCGGCGACATCGACATAATGGCGGCGATAGGCATCCTCGGCGACGAAGGCGCTTTCATCGATGATGCGATACAGCGCCTTGTGGGTGCGCACGAAATCCAGATAGGCGGCAAGGCCGGCACGTTCGCCGGCCAGCCGATCGGGTGCCGCCAGGATGAAGGGCACCACATGTTCGCGCACCTGCCGGCTCATGTCGGCCACCAGCGCGCGGAACACTGCCTCCTTGGAATCGAAATAGGTGTAGAAGCTGCCGATGGCGACACTGGCGCGCTGGGCGATGCGGGCGATGCTGCCTTCGTGATAGCCGCGCTGGCCGAATTCCTCGGCGGCGGCATCAAGGATCAGACGCAGCGTTTTGCGGCCCCGTTCGGTGCGCGGCGTCTTGGCTGTCGCCAGCGCTTCTGATGGTTGTGGCGTTGCGGTCACAGGTCTGCCCAATCCTGTCTTCTGCACCGGGTCAAGCCGGCATTTGCGCGATCCGGAGTTGAATCCTGGTTCAGGTTTCAGTATTGCATCACCAACAGTCACGCAAGACCGGCGCCAATCAGACGCCCGCTGTGGGGAGAATGCACATGGTCGATAAAAGTTTCCGTCTCGCGCTGTTTGCCAGCGCCAGCCTGATCGCCGGCTTGCCCGCCGCCGCGCAAACCGCCGCCGCCGATGCTGCAGTGACCAGCGATGCCGAAATCATCGTTTCGGCCCGCCGCCGCGATGAACGGTTGATCGATGTGCCGGTGGCCGTCACCGCCTTCAGCCAGGCCGATCTGCAGAAATATCAGGCGGTTGATTTGTCGGGCCTGCAGGCCGCCGCGCCCAACCTCAACCTGGTGCAGGGCCGCGGTTCGGCGGCCAGCGCCAATATCTTCATTCGCGGTATCGGCCAACCCGATGCACTGCAAACCTTCGATCCGGCCGTTGGCGTCTATGTGGACGGCGTTTACCTGTCGCGCATCCAGGGTGCGCTGCTCAACCTGTTCGACGTGGAGCGCATCGAAGTGCTGCGCGGGCCGCAGGGCACGCTCTATGGCAAGAACACCACCGGTGGTGCGCTGTCCATCGTGTCCCGCAAGCCCGATCTGAACATGTTCAAAGCCGCCGGTTCGGCGCTGTACGGCAGCTACAACCAGATCGTGCTCAACGGCTATGCCTCGGCCCCGCTGGTGGGCGACAAGCTGGCACTCAGCCTGGCGGGCCAGTGGGACAAGCGTGACGGCCTCGTCACCGATCCGCGCACCGGCCGCGAATATAATGACCGCGACAGCCTGACGGTGCGCGGCATCCTGCGTGCCAAACCGACCGAAGCGCTCGAAATTCTCGTTTCCGGCGATTATAACCGCCAGCGCAACGCGCTCACCCTGGGCTATGCCACCGCGCCGTTGACCCAGACCGACTTCGCCACGGGCGCGCGCGTGCTGGTGCCGGCGGCACCCTATGGCGCCTATGATTTCAAGGCATCCACCAGCTTCCGCGGCGATGAAGGCCAGCGGCTGGATCATTATGGCCTGAACCTCACCGCCAACTGGTCGCTCAGCGACACGATCACGCTGTCGAGCATCACCAGCTGGCGCAAGCTGGATCCCGATCTGTTCATCGACATCGACGCCACCCAGGTTGAACTGGGCGATGTGTTCGTCGGCATCGATCAGCGCCAGTTCAGCCAGGAGCTGCAGCTGAAATGGTCCGGCGATCGCTTCTCCGGCGTGGTTGGCCTGTTCTATCTGAACGAGAATATCCGCTCGCATCAGGAAGCCTATGCCGATGATCTGTTTGCCTTCCTCGGCGGGCCGCTGACCTTCACGCGGTTCATCGACGATGAGCAGAACACCAAGAGCTATGCCGCCTTCGGCCAGGCCAGCTACAAGTTGACCGATGCCTTCAGCGTTACCGCCGGCCTGCGCTACACCCATGAAGAGCGGCGCTATGACCGCGTTACCACCACTTCGTCGACGTTGGGTGCGCTCAACAATCTCACCTTCCGCTTCCCGGGCAGCCTGCCGGCGCCGTTCAATCTCGACAACCAGGTGGAATATGATGCATGGACGCCCAGCGTGAACCTGGCGTGGAAGCCCGATGCCAACAGCCAGATCTATGTCTCGGCGTCGCGCGGCTTCAAATCGGGTGGCTTCAACGGTCGCGCCAATGGCGTTGCCGATTTGACCCAGACGGTGGGCGGCGTGCCGACCATCGTCACCACCTTCCGCCCCGAAACCGTGTGGACCTATGAAGGCGGCGCCAAGGGCAGCTTCCTCGATGGCCGCGTCTATCTTTCGGGCACGGTGTTCTACAGCGATTTCCGCGATTTCCAGGCGCGGGTGGGCGGCGGTTCGGTCGCGGCCTTCCCGGTGCTGAACGCTGGCCGGCTGTCGATCTGGGGTGTCGAGCTGGAAGCGGCGTTGAAGCCGACCAAATACTGGAACCTGCGGATGAACGCCGGTTACCTGAACGCACGCTATGCCGAGTTCAACGATGGCCGCCGCGCGCCGGCGTTCAGCTGCAATCCGACGGGCGCCGAAGTGACCTGCCGCCCGGCCTTCGCGCCGCCGCTGACGCTGACGCTGGGCACGGATTACCGCATTCCGGTGGGTGATGCCGGCAACATCACGCTGGGCGGCGATGCGCGCTTTGTCGATAAGCATTTCCTCAGCATCGACAATCGCCCGGGGCTGGTGGAGCCAGGCTATTGGCTGGCCAACGCCTATGTGCGCTTCGATGCGCAGGGTGGCCGCTGGTATGTGCAGGGCGGCGTGAAGAACCTGGGCGACGAGCGTTATCGCACCGACGGGCAGGAGTTCAGCTCGGTGGGCAATATCCAGACGGTTTATTACGGCGATCCGCGCACGTGGAACGTGATGGTCGGGTTCAAGTTCTAACTTCGATCTGGCGATGTGCTGCGAAAGGGCGGGGGGCTTCTCCCGCCCTTTTTGCGTGATATGGCAGCACGCATGACTGACGCGCTGCCCGTTACCGAGTCCGATGCTGCCGCCGAACTGGCGCGGCTGGCCGAAGCCATCGCCCATCACAGCGAGGCCTATTACCAGAAGGACGCGCCCAAGATTTCGGACGCGGATTACGATGCGCTGGTGCAGCGCAACTCCGCGATCGAAGCGGCCTTTCCGCACCTGGTGAGGAGCGATAGCCCAAGTTTCCGGGTGGGATCGAAGCCGGCAGCGGGCTTTGCCAAGATCACGCACAGCAAGCCGATGCTGAGCCTGGACAATGTGTTCAGCGATGACGAAGCCCGCGAGTTCGTGGCCCGGGTGCGGCGCTTTCTGAACTTGCCCGACGATGCCGACGTGCGGCTGCGCGCCGAAGCCAAGATTGACGGGCTGTCTTGCGCGATGCGGTTTGAAAATGGCCGGCTGGTGCACGGTGCCACCCGCGGCGATGGCGCGGTGGGGGAGGAGGTGACGGCCAATCTCGCCCATGTGGCGGGGTTGGTGCATTCGCTGCCCGCGAGCGCGCCGCAGGTGGCGGAGGTGCGCGGCGAAATCTACATCTCGAAGGCCGGTTTTGCGGCACTGAACGAGCGGCAGGCTGAGGCTGGTGCCAAGATCTTCGCCAATCCGCGCAATGCGGCGGCCGGCTCGCTGCGCCAG
>JAIXPM010000202.1 GCA_027486275.1 Sphingomonadales bacterium
AGCGCGGCATGCGGATCTGCCAATTGGTGCCGGCCGCCGTCACCCGGGCCACGCTGGCTGTGGTCGAGACGCTGGACGACACGCAGCGCGGCGCTGGCGGCTTCGGCTCCACGGGAGTGGACAGTTGAACTTTTCCGATGACGAGTTGGAGCGCTACGCCCGCCATCTCGTGCTGCCGGAATTCGGCGGGCGCGGTCAGGCGGCGCTGGCACGGGCGCGGGTCGCCGTTGTCGGCGCCGGCGGGCTGGGCAGCCCGTGCCTGCTCTATCTGGCGGCGGCAGGCGTGGGCCGGTTGACGATCATCGACGATGACGCGGTGGCGCTGTCCAACCTGCAGCGCCAGGTGCTGTTTGAAACCGCCGATGCCGGCGAGATGAAGGCGGAGCGCGCCGCCAGCCACCTGCACGCGCTCAACCCGCATGTCGAAACCGTGGCGGTGCCGCTGCGGCTCGATGCCGACAATGTCGATGCGCTGCTGGCCGGACATGATCTGATCATCGATGGCTGCGACAGTTTCACGACGCGGTTGCTGGTGGCAGATAGCGCGCTGGCCGCCGGCGTGCCGCTGGTTTCGGGCGCAGTCGGGCCGTTCGATGGCCAGGTCGCCGTATTCAAGGGCCATGATCCGGCCTTGCCCTGCTACCGCTGCTTCGTTGGGTCGCCAGAGGATCAGCCGGAACGCAACTGCGCTGCCGTGGGAGTGTTGGGCGCGCTCACCGGGGTGATCGGCAGCCTGATGGCGATGGAGGCAATCCGCGAATTGTCCGGTTTCTCGCCGTCCAGCGCCGGGCGCATCACCCTGTTCGACGCGATGGCTGGGCGCTTCCGCACCCTGAGTTTGCCGAAAGATCCGGCCTGTCCCGCCTGCTCTGCCCAATAGCTGCCGTATTTGCTGGATAATACACCCAAGTGCCCCAACGTCGTCCCGCTCCGCGCCCGAAACAGTCCCGCTGGTATATCAGCCTCCTGAAGTGGGGGCTGGTGGCCGGGCTCGCGCTGTTCATCGCGCTGGCGGTGGCGGTTGCGCTGGCTTATCGCGACCTGCCCTCCTTCGACGACATGAAGCGCAGCCCCAATGGCCAGCCGGTGGAAATCCGCGGCGATGATGGCACGGTGCTGGCCAGCTTTGGCCCCAGCTATGGCGCATGGCTGAGCTATCCCGAGATTCCGGCGACGATGAAGAACGCCATGATCGCGGTGGAAGACCGGCGCTTCTGGTATCACCCCGGCATTGATCCGATCGGCATCGTGCGCTCGTTCGTGGTGAACGCGGCGCGCGGCAACAAGGCGCAAGGCGCGTCCACCGTCACCCAGCAGCTGGCGCGCAACCTGTTCCTCACCGCGTCCAAGGATTACACGCGCAAGCTGCGCGAAGTGGTTCTGGCGCTGGCCATCGAGCGCAAGTTTGCCAAGGAAGATATTCTCGAACTCTATCTGAACCGCGTCTATTTCGGCGGCGGCGCCTATGGCGTGGATGCGGCATCGCGCAAATTTTATGGCCACAGTGCCCGCCGGCTTTCCCTGGAAGAAGCCGCCATCATCGCCGGGCTGGTGAAGGCGCCGTCGCGCTTTTCGCCATCTGCCGATGCCGAAGCCGCACGAAAGCGCGCTGCCACGGTGATCGCGGTGATGGTGGAACAGGGCGGCATCACGCCCGAAGAAGCCACCGCGGCCGATCCGCGCCTGGTGCGCTTTGCTCCACAGGCGCGCCTGGCCGGCGTTCGGTACTTCACCGGTTGGGTGCTGACCGAGCTGGAGAATCTGACTGACGAAGCCAATGAGCCGTTGCTGGTGGAAACCACGCTCAACAGCCAGATGCAGCGCGATGCCGAAGCCGCGATCCGTGCCGAGGCCCCCAAGGGTGCGCAAGGGGCACTGGTGGCGCTGGCGCGCGATGGCGGCGTGAAAGCGATGGTGGGTGGCACCGATTATGTGCGCTCCAACTATAATCGGGCGATCGTGGCGCGACGCCAGCCCGGTTCGGCGTTCAAGTTCTTCGTTTATGCCGCCGCGCTGGAAAGCGGTGTGACGCCCGAGGATATTTACGAAGACAAGCCGGTGAGCATCGGTAGCTGGAGCCCGAAGAACGACAATGGCCAGTTCATCGGCCCGGTGAGCGTGCGCCAGGCCTTTGCCCGATCAATCAACACGGTGGCGGTGCAGCTGGCCGAACAGGTGGGCTTTGACACGGTGGCGGAAATGGCCCGCCGCTTCGGCATCACCACGCAGATCAGCCGGCAACCGGCGATGGCGCTTGGTTCATCGGAAGTCACCTTGTTCGAAATGACCAACGCCTATGCGACGGTGGCCAACAATGGTCTGGAAAACACGCCTTTTGCCATCACCCGCATCACCACCGGATCGGGCCGCGTGCTGTACAACCGCAACGAAGGCGAAACCCGCCAGGTCGTCGCCCCCGTTGTGGCCGCGCAAATGACACAACTGATGCAGGCCGCCGTCGAAGAAGGCACTGCCCGCGCCGCTCAGATCGGCCGGCCCTTGGCAGGCAAGACCGGCACGACCAGCAGCAACAAGGATGGCTGGTTCATCGGTTTTTCCAGCGGCATCACCACCGGCGTGTGGATGGGCCGCGATGATGCCAAGGCGGTGCGCGGGCTCGCCGGTGGCCGCGCGCCAGCCCGCGCCTTTGCCCAGTTCATGGCGCGTGCCGTGGGCGGCACCCCGCCCGAGGCGCTGGTGACCGAATTTGCCGATGATACGCTGGGACCGGAGCCCGACGCGCAAAGCTATGGCATCACCATAGACGAAGCCCCGCCCATGGACGGCGAAGCCCCTCCCGGCGACGAGCCGCCGCGGCTGGACGACAATTGGTTGGACAAGACGCTGAAGGAACCGGCGCAGCCGCAGGTCGAGCCGCGTTAACGCAGCACGCAAAAGGCCGGCGCGTGATCGCTGGCCTTTTCCTGGCCCCGCACGGCTTTCATCACGCCGGCATCGGCCAAGCGATCGGCTGCCGCCGGTGACAGCAGGAGGTGATCGATGCGGAAACCGTGGTCGCGTTGCCAGGCCCCGGCCTGATAATCCCAAAAGCTCCAGATACCCCCAACCGGATGGAGCTGGCGCACGGCATCGGTCCAGCCCTGCCAAAGCAGTTGCCGGTAGGCGGCCACCGATTCCGGCTGGCGCAAAGCGTCGTCCCGCATCGC
>JAIXPM010000299.1 GCA_027486275.1 Sphingomonadales bacterium
CTGCGCGGCCGGTCAATTCCGCCATCACCGCCTTGGAACTGATGCCGCAGGCCAGCATGTGGCCGTGATCGCGATAGCCGGTGATGATGCTATCGCCCTTGATCAGCTCGGCCTGCAGGCCCACCACCACGGCTTCCTGGCCGATGTAGAGGTGACAGAAGCCGCCGATCTGGCCCATGCCATAGAGCTGGCCAGCGCGTTCCTCGAACCGTCGGATCAACACCATCTGGCGGTACATTTCCAGCAGCTGATCGCGTGAAGCGACGAACCGTTCCGGTTCATCAGGCCGGGGCCAGTTGGGAATAGGCGGGGCGGATGCGGCCTTGCGGCCCGTGCTGCGTGCCAAGATAATCACCTTTCACTGGCGGTACCTGACAGGTATAAAATGTCGCACCCGCGCCGAAAAGCCCCTATCCAGCGCAAGGTGCCAGAACGGTTAATCGCAACAAAATTCAGGGAATAATCTGGCGGGCGCAGCCTGATGCGGCGTTGTTCAATTGCCCGCCGACTGGGCCTGCGGGAGCGGCACGATCACCTCGTCCGGCTTCACCAGATCGAGGTTGCGGCGCACCAGTTCATCGGCCAGATCGGGATCGACATGGCGCGGATCAAGCAGCACGAGCCGGCGCTGCAATGCGGACTGCTGTTCCTCGCTGGTTTGCACAGCCTGTTGCAGTTTCGAACGCTGCACCTTGTATTCGCGCCACGCGACATAGCCGGTGGGGCCGGACACGGCATGGAACGAAAAATAACTGGCGACAGCCACGCACACCGCCGGCAACGCGGCGCGCGTCATCATCTGTTGCAAGGTCAGTTTCATCGCCATCGCTGGTGAAACTACGCAAACACTGGCCTATCCACAAGGCTGCAAACGCGCCGAAGTGATGCTAACAATCCACAACAGGCCAATAATCGGGGAGAAAACCGCCATGACCGCCATCAACACCGTCGTCGATCTCGCAAAGGATGGCGATATCGCTATCGTCACGGTCAATTCGCCACCGGTCAACGCGCTTTCCGCCGATGTGCGCGATGGCCTGGCCGGGGCGTTTGCCGCGATCGCCGCTGATTCTGCGGTAAAAGCCGCCGTGCTGGTCTGCGCCGGCCGTACCTTCATTGCCGGTGCCGACATTTCCGAATTCGGCAAGCCGCCGCGTGGCGCCTCACTGCCGGCCGTGCAGGATGCGATGGAAAGCTCACCCGTCCCCGTCATCGCCGCCATCCACGGCACCGCGCTGGGCGGCGGCCTGGAAGTGGCGCTGTGCGCGCATTACAGGGTGAGCGATGCCAAGGCCAAGTTCGGTCTGCCGGAAGTGAAGCTGGGCCTGCTGCCCGGCGCCGGCGGCACGCAGCGCCTGCCGCGCATCGTTGGCGCCAAGAAAGCCACCGAAATGGTGACCAGCGGCGCGCAGATGGGCGCCAAGGATGCGCTGGCCACCGGGCTGGTGGACGAAGTGGTGGACGGTGATCTGACCGCTGGCGCTGTCGCCTTCGCCCGCAAGGTGCTGGCCGAAAAGCGCCCGCTCAAGAAAGTCCGCGACGACAACAGCAAGCTGGGCGGCACTGCGGCCGAACTGGCGCCGTTCTTCGCCGACGTGCGAAAGGCCAATGCCAAGGCGTTCAAGGGCTTTGAAGCACCCGAAGCCAATATCAAGTGCATCGAGGCGGCGGTCGCCCTGCCGTTCGAGGAAGGCCTGAAGGTCGAACGCAGCGAATTCATGAAGCTGATGACCGGGCTGCAATCGGCGGCCCAGCGCCATGTCTTCTTCGCGGAACGCGCCGCTGCCAAGATCGACGGCCTGCCCGCCGATATGCAGCCGCTCCCCGTCAAGAAGGTCGGCGTGATCGGCGCCGGCACCATGGGCGGCGGCATTTCGATGAACTTCCTGTCAGTCGGCATCCCCGTGACGATCGTCGAAATGAAGCAGGAAGCGCTTGATCGCGGCGTTGGCGTGATCCGCAAGAATTACGAGAACAGCGCCAAGAAGGGCCGGTTCTCGATGGACGAGGTTGAAGCCCGCATGGGCCGCCTCACCCCGTCACTGAACATGGATGATCTCGCCGATTGCGACCTGATCATCGAAGCCGTGTTCGAGAATATGGCCATCAAGAAGGACATCTTCGGTAAGCTGGACAAGATTGCCAAGCCCGGCGCTATCCTGGCCAGCAACACAAGCTATCTGGATGTGGACGAGATCGCTTCGGCCACCACGCGCCCTGAAAGCGTGGTCGGCATGCACTATTTCTCACCGGCCAATGTCATGCGCCTGCTGGAAGTGGTGCGCGGCGCCAAGACCGATCCGCAGGTGCTGGCCACGGCGATGGCGATGGGCAAGGCCACCGGCAAGATCGCCGTTGTGGCTGGTGTGTGCCACGGTTTCATCGGCAACCGCATGCTCAGCCGGCGCCAGCAACAGGCCAATCTGTTGATGCTGGAAGGCGCGGCGCCGGCCGATATCGACCGGGTGCTGACCGATTTCGGCTTCCCGATGGGCCCGTTCCAGATGAGCGATCTGGCTGGCCTCGACATCGGCTGGAACGCCGAAACGTCGAAGGGCGAAAGCGTGCGCGATCGCCTGTGCGAAGCCGGCCTGCGCGGCCAGAAGAACGGCAAGGGTTTTTACGTTTACGATGAAAACCGCAACCGCACGCCCAACCCCGAAGCGCTGGCCATCATCGATGCCTATGCCGTTGAGAAGGGCATCAACCGCCGCACCATCGACGATCAGGAAATCCTGGAACGCTGCCTGTTTCCGATGGTGAACGAAGGCGCCCGCATCCTCGCCGAAGGCAAGGCCCAGCGCGCCAGCGATATCGATATCGTCTGGATCAACGGCTATGGCTGGCCGGTCTATCGCGGTGGCCCGATGTTCTGGGCGCAGAACGATGCCGGCCGCGAACGCATCGTCGAAGTGCTGGAAAAGATGGGCGAAGAGGTGTCGCCCGTGCTGAAGGACGGCTGGAAATAAGCTGCATCAACCACCGCCACCCCGGCTTGCGTCGGGGTGGCGAACTGGTTCAGGATGCTGCCCATGAAGCTGCATCTCCTCCCCCTGCTCGCCCTCCTCGCCGCGCCGGCAATCGCCCAGCCTGCGCCCGCCCCGGATTATCGCAAACCGGAAAGCTGGCTGTGCCGGCCCGACGCCAAGGACCCATGCAGCGGTGATGCCAGCACATCGCGGGTGACAGCCGATGCCACCGTCACGCTGGACATGCTGCCGGCGTCGAAAAAGCCGAAGATCGACTGTTTCTACGTCTATCCCACGGTTTCGACGGACCCGACGCCCAACAGCGACATGACCGCGGATCCTGCCGAAATCGGCGTCGCCCAGGCGCAGGCCGCGCCGTTCCGCCAGGCTTGCCGGGTGTTCGCGCCGCTCTATCGCCAGGTCACGCTGGCCACGCTGCGTGATCGCATGATGGGCAAGCCGGTCACCGCTGATCCCATCATGGGCCTGCGCGACGTGTCGTCCGCGTTCGCCGATTACATGAAGCACGACAACAAGGGCCGTGGCGTCATCCTGATCGGCCACAGCCAGGGCAGCGGCGTGCTCAAGGCGTTCATCCAGACAGAGATCGAAGGCAAGCCCGTCGCCAGGCAGATCATCGCCGCCTATCTGGCCGGCCACAATCTGCTGGTGCCGCAGGGCGCCGATGTGGGCGGCGACCTGAAATCCACCCCACTGTGCCGCTCCGCCACGCAGACCGGCTGCGTCGTCGCCTGGGTGAGCTTCCGTGACACCATGCCGGTCCCGCCGGCCAGCCTGTTCGGCCGCCCGCCCACCAGTGCGCCGGTCGGCATGGCGGTAGCCTGTACCAACCCGGCGGCACTTGCCGGCGGCCGTGCCCCGCTGCGCCCGCTGATGGTCAACCGCACCGGCATTGTCGACAACGGCACACCAGCACCAAAATGGGCCAAGGGCCGCAACATCTACACGCCGTTCGTCGCCCTGCCCGGCCTGCTGACCGGTGAGTGCATGAACCGCGAGAATGCCAATGTGCTGTCAGTCGGCATCAACGCCGATCCGGCCGATCCGCGCACCGATACGATCAATGGCGACGTGATGGTGGGCGGCCAGATCGTGCCCAGCTGGGGCTTGCACCTGATCGACATGCAGGTGGCAATGGAGGATCTGGTCGATCTGGCGAAATCGCAGGGGCAAAGCTGGCTGCGGCAACGCGGAAAGTAACCGTTCAGGCGTGTCTTGCGTATATGGGGTCATGACCACACGACGCTCCCTCCTCGGCCTCATCGCCGCATCCCCATTCGTTGCAGGGGCCTTCGCATCGCCCGCCTTCGCGGCAGCCGGCCGCTTTGCCGTCAGCTACACGCCGGATGAATGGCGGCGGCGGCTGGGCAAAGATGCCTATGCCGTGCTGCGCGAGGAGGCGACAGAGCGCCCGTTCACCTCGCCGCTGAATAAGGAAAAGCGCGCTGGCACCTTCGTGTGCCGCGGCTGCGCGCTGCCGCTGTTCAGTTCTGCGCACAAGTTTGACAGCGGCACCGGCTGGCCGAGTTTCTGGCAGCCGCTGAACAAGACCGCGATCGGCTCTACTGTGGACAAGAGCTATTTCATGGTTCGCACCGAAGTGCATTGCAGCCGCTGCGGCGGCCACCAGGGTCATGTGTTCGATGATGGGCCGAAGCCGACGGGGCTGCGCTATTGCATCAACGGCCTGTCGCTCAGCTTTGTTCCGGGGAAGGTCGCATGAAGCGTTTGCTGATCGCACTGGCCCTCGCCACCCCTGCCTGCGCTGCCGAGCGCATGGTGCTGGCCCCTGCCCCCGCCGTTGATGCACCACTCACCAAAGCCCCGCTGCAGAAGGCCGTGTTTGCCGGCGGCTGTTTCTGGGGCGTGGAAGGCGTGTTCGAACGGGTGAAGGGCGTTCGCTCCGTCGTCTCGGGTTATGCCGGCGGCGCGAGGGCAACGGCCATATACGAGGTCACCGGCAGCGGCCTGACCGGCCACGCCGAGGCGGTAGAAGTGACCTACGATCCTGCGGTGGTGAGCTACGGCACGCTGCTGCGCATCTTCTTCTCGGTCGCGCATGATCCGACCCAGCTGAACCGCCAGGGCCCCGATACCGGCAGCCAGTATCGCAGCGCGCTGTTCACGCGCGGGGTGGAGCAGGAACGGATCGCGCGCGCCTATGTGGCGCAGCTGGAAAAGGCCGGCACCTGGAAGCCGAAGATCGTGACAACGTTCGAAGGTGCCAAGCCCTTCTATGCGGGCGAGGGCTATCACCAGAATTACCTGCGCGCCCACCCGACGCAGCCCTATATCGTGTGGAATGACATTCCCAAGGTGGAAGGCTTCAAGCGGCTGTTTCCGGCGCTTTGGAGCGAGAAGCCGGCGGCGTGAGACAGTAGCTCTGTCGCAGGAACGAAAAAGGGCGGCCTGTGAAGGCCGCCCTTTTCATTTGTCGTATGATCTTGCTGCAGGGCTGGGTTCAGTGGCCCCCGCCATTGAGCGCCTTGACGATATTCTCCACCATCTTCTTGGCATCAGCCAGCAGCATCATCGTGTTGTCCGCGTAGAACACCGGGTTGTCCACGCCGGCATAACCCACGCCGCCCATCGAGCGCTTGATGAACAG
>JAIXPM010000382.1 GCA_027486275.1 Sphingomonadales bacterium
CGCCAGTCGGGCACCTATTGGTATCACAGCCACTCGGGCCTGCAGGAGCAGTCCGGCCATTACGGCCCGATGATCATTGATCCCGCCGGTGCAGAGCCGGTGCAGTTTGATCGCGATTACATCCTGCTGCTAAGCGACTTCACGGCGCTCGACCCGCATTTTATCATGAGCCGCTTGCGCACCGGTGAGGGCTATTTCAACCGGCAGCTGAGCACCTGGACCGACCAATATCCGATGTCGGGCGAAGAACGGCGGATGTGGGCCGAAATGCGGATGATGCCGACCGACATCATGGATATCGGCGCGCCGACGTACACCTTCCTCGCCAACGGACGTGGTCCCACCGAGGGGATGGAATATCTGTTCCGCGCCGGAGAACGCGTGCGGCTGCGCATCATCAATGGATCGGCGCAGAGCTTCTTCAATGTTCGCATTCCGGGGCTGCCAATGACGGTCATCGCTGCCGATGGCCAGAACGTGCGACCGGTCGAGGTTGATGAGTTCCAGATCGGCACTGCCGAGATCTACGACGTCATCGTTACGCCGGGCAGGGACGAAGCCTATGCCATCGTGGCTGAGTCCATGGATCGCTCCGGCATGGCGCTGGCGATGCTGGCCAGTCGCCCCGGCGCGCGCGCCGCGGTTCCGGCCCTGCGCGATCCGCCGCTGTTGACTATGGGCGATATGGGCATGAACCACGGCTCTGATGGCATGGACCACGGCACGATGGATCACGGCGTACAAACTGGCAGCGCTGCAGATGCTGTGGGAGCGGCGGATCATGCCGCCATGGGGCATGGTACATCCGCAGCGCCGGGCGACGACGCGATGGCCGGCATGGCGATGGGCGGAATGAGCATGGACGGCATGATGATGCGCGACACCACGCTGCTACCGCCTGATGTGGCGATTGGCCCGGGGATCGACATGGTGTCGATGGCACCGACGGACAAAATGGGCGATCCCGGCCTTGGCCTGCGTGATATGCCGCACCGCGTGCTCAATTATCGGATGCTCACCGCGCTCGAGCCCAATCGGGACACGCGCGAGCCATCGCGATTGCTCGAACTCCACCTCACCGGCAACATGGAGCGCTACATGTGGTCGTTCGACGGGCGGATGTATTCGGCCGTCAGCGATGTACCGATCCGCTTTGCCTGGAACGAGCGGGTACGGGTGAAGCTCATCAACAACACGATGATGGCGCACCCGATCCACCTGCACGGCATGTTCTTCGAACTGGTCAACGGGGAAAGCGCTGCGCATCAGCCGCGCAAGAACGTTGTCATCGTCCAGCCCGGCGCCAGCGCGCAATTTGATCTCACCGCCAACGAACCCGGCGACTGGGCATTTCACTGCCACCTGATGTATCACATGCATGGCGGGATGATGCAGACCGTGACCGTGGTCGGTCCGGGCGGCGGCGCATGAGCGTGCGGTCTGTCCTGTCAGCGGCCCTGCTCGGGAGCGCGTTGATCTCCGTTCCGGCCTTCGCGCAGCATCAAGGGCATCCAATGCCTGCGCCAGCGCCAGCGCCGACACCTGCTCCAGCGCCCGCCGATCCCCATGCCGGGCACGACATGCCGGCGGCGCCGGCCACGCCCGCGCCTGATCGGGTCGATCCGCACGCGGGGCACGTCATGCCTGAGCAGCCTGCGACCGCTGAGCCAATCGACCCTCACGCGGGCCATGACATGACGGGTGGGCCGGCTGCGCCTGCCGATCCGATGGCTGGCATGGACCACAGCACCATGGATCATGGGATGATGGACGACGCAGCGTCGGCATCGCCTGGACCAGGCATGGAAACCCCTCCGCCACCTGAGGCCGGAAGCGGTCCACCGCGCGCTGCCGATGCCATTTGGGGCGCCGACGCCATGCGGGCTTCGCGTGAGGATTTGCAACGCACCCATGGCGATTTCCCGGTCTTCTGGTTCCAGGGCGACCGGTTCGAGACACAAGTGCGCGAAGGTGCAGACGGCTACCTGTGGGACTTACAAGGCTACTATGGTGGCCCGACGAGCCGGCTCTGGTTCAAGAGCGAAGGTGAAGGCACGTTCGGCGAACCGATTGAACAAGCCGAGGTTCAGGCACTTTACGCGCGGGCCATTGCTCCCTTTTGGGATCTGCAGGCGGGCGTGCGGCAAGACCTCGGCGGACCTGACACCACGCATGCAGTGATTGGCGTGCAAGGCCTTTCGCCTTACCAGTTCGAAGTCGACGCCGCACTTTTCTTGTCCCAGCGCGGAGATCTCACAGCGCGGATCGAGGGCGAGGTTGACCAGCGCATTACACAGCGTCTGATCCTGCAACCACGCGCCGAGGTCAACTTGTCAGCGCAAGACATTCCGCTTTTGGGCGTTGGAGCCGGGATCGACACGATCGAGGCTGGTGTCCGTCTGCGCTACGAATTCATTCGCGAGTTCGCCCCTTACATCGGCATTGAACAAAGCTGGCGCCTCGGTGGCAGCGCCGATTACGCCCGCGCACGCGGCGAGGATCCCAGCGTCACCAACTTTCTCGTCGGCATCCGTTTCTGGTTTTGAAGTAAAGGAAATTCCCATGAAATTCGCTTCTGTTTTTGCCGCAATCGCAATGGTTGCCGCTCCGCTTGCAGTTCCGTCCGCTGCGCTTGCTCACACCAAGGTCGTCGCATCAACACCGGCGGAGGGAGCGACAGTTGGCAGCGCGCGCGTCGTGACGCTGACATTCAGTGAAGCACTGCTCCCGCCAACAGCGGCGGCAAGCATCGTGATGACCGCAATGCCGGGCATGGCAAACCACGGCGAGATGTCAATCCGCAACTTCACCACTGCCTGGTCCAACGGAAACAAGACGATGACGCTCAACCTGAAAAAGCCGCTGGCTAAAGGAACCTATGAGGTGCGCTGGCAGGCGGCCGGAGCTGACGGCCATCGCATGACAGGTAAAGTCAGCTTCATCATCGGCTGATATGGAAATGGGTGAGCTAACCGAACAGGTTCTGCGGGTTGCGCATTATGCGATGCTGCTCGGCCTGTTCGGTTGGACGGCGTTTCGATTTCTGAAGCTGCGGCACCTGGAGTGGGTGTCGCAGGGTGAGGGTAGGGCTGCTCTGACCCTCGTCGCCATTTGTGCGCCGCTGTTCTCAATGGCGCTGATGCTGGTGTCGATTGCAGCGATGATGGGCGCGCCGATTGCTTCGCTCGACTGGCCAATGATCGAAGCGATGATCATCGGCACCGAGATGGGCATGGCGTTTTTGATACGCTTGGCCCTGCTGATTGTCGGCCTTTGCGCGCTGCTGGCAAGCCGAGCAGGTAGGCCAACTTCGTTGATCGCAGCCTTGTGCTTCGCTGGCGCATTGCTGACGCTCAGCTGGAGCGGCCATGCGGCTGCAACCGAAGGTGGATTAGGCCTGTTCCACCGCTTGAACAATGGCGTCCATCTGCTGGCGACCAGCCTGTGGCTGGGCGCAATATGTTGGTTCCTCATGCTTATGGTCAAAGCCCACCGGCAGCCCGATCTCATCCCAGCCTTGCCGCTGCTTCGCGTGATGCACGGGTTCGCGCCGCTAGGCGTCGGCCTGGTCGCTGCAGCTGCACTGACGGGCGTGATCAACGCGCAGTTGATCTTTGGACTGGAGAACAGCGTGGCGGTTTTGGCCACGCCTTATGGCATCTTGCTGATCGCCAAGGTCCTGTTGGTTGGCATCATGCTGGCATTCGGCGCGCATAACGCCTCGATCGGACGACGGGCGGTTTTCGACCCACGCCGCGAGACTGCGGAGCCCAATAACGCATTGTCACGCCTTCGCAGAAGCCTCGCAGGCGAGCTGCTGCTGGCCGGCGGTGTAATCGGTCTGGTTGCGGTGCTGGGCACGATGTCGCCAATGATGATGTAAATGCAAACGGGACACATGGAGGAACAAGGTCATGTTCAAGAGTGAAGTGGGTCAATTGGCAGGGCGGCACGCGGCGCGTCTCGCTGCTATGTTAGCGATCGGGCTAAGTCTGACGGCTGCGCATCCCGGGGCGCACGATGCGCCGCGAACGCCGGGCTCGGGAGCGCCGAGCGCCACTATCGACGCGGCAACACCGGTCGGAACTGTCATGGCCTTCCATGCTGCACTTGCCAGCGGCGATACAGGCGCGGCGCTAATGCACCTTTCTGAAGACGTCGTTATTTTTGAATCTGGCGGCGTTGAAAACAGCCGCGCCGAATATGCCAGCCATCATCTGGAAGCCGACGCTGCCTTCAGCGCCGCAGTGCCGCGAACCCTGGTCAGTCGCTCGCATGGTATGCAGGGCGATATGGCCTGGGTCATGAGTGTCGAAACGGTGACCGGAACGTACCGCACGCGTGCGATCAACAGCCGGTCGGTCGAGACGATGATCCTAAAGCAAGTGAACGGGCAGTGGCGTATCGTACACATTCACTGGTCGTCGGCCGACATATCCTGACCTGACCTTCGTTTCATGTCTGCAGGAAATCTGAGGTCTTGAGCGAGATGACCCACGGTGAATTAATGGGTGCGAAGAGCAAGAATAGGCGCTTGTAGCAGCAGCGATCTTGCCCGCTGGTCATTGAAGACATTGGAAAAATCTGGGTGATCCTGATTATTGATGATAATGCGACCGGGGAGAAGATGATAAAGGTCGCGTAGCGTATGATCGAAGTGCGTCAGCTCAGATTTGCTGTTGCTACAGCCGATGCCCAGAATTTCTCACGCGCCGCCGAAGCATTGCGCATCAAGCAATCGACCTTGAGCAGACGCATAGCCGCTCTGGAAGCCCGCCTCGGGATCAAGCTCTTTGAACGCAGCACGCGCGGCGCGATACCGACCGAACAGGGCAAGGCATTCCTGAGCGTTGCCCGGCGTATTCTCACCGATATCGACAATCTTCAGACGACAGCCCGCGCCGTCAGCTACGGTGAGGAGGGCAGGATCGCAGTCGGCTTTTCTGCGTCCTTGATGGCCGGCAACATGCGCGCGACCATTGGCGAGTACATGGGGCGTCACCCCGACATTCAGTTTGACGGGATCGAAGCGGATCCCGAGCGGATGCTCAGTGACCTGAAGGCACGTATCATAGACTTCGCTCTGATGCCGTCGGATGCGCACGACGCCGGCATCTCGCGGCGCTCGGCATGGTCGGAGCGATTGCTTGTTGCGTTGCCGAAAGACCATCAATTGGCCAAGTCAGACCGGCTTCACTGGAGTGATTTTCGCCGACAGGTCTTTGTATTGCCCAGCCAAGGTGTGGGCTCTGCGATGGCCCGAATTCTGCAACGTCGCTTATCGGATCAGGGCTATCGTGCGAACCTAATCATGCAAGACACGAGCCTCGAAAGTGTTTTGAGCACGGTCCCGTTCGGCCGGTACATCTCGCTGGCCACTGAAGCGTCGATCGGCGTGCATTGGCCATCCGCTTGGTCTTCACCAGCAGTTCGAGGGCTCGGAAACGGCGGCCACCGGCCGGCACTTCGAACATGCCGGTTTCCTTGCCGTCGGCATCGAACACGGGGCGGACGTTGATGCTCTGGAGCAGGGTCCGGCGGTAAATGTCCTCGGCCAGATCCTCGATCGAAAGGCCGGCCTTCACGCGCCGGACATTCTTCTGGCTCAGCACCAGCTGCGAAAACGGGATGTCGCGCGAGGAACTGAGCACGAGCTTGGGCAATGTCTTGGTCATGGGGTTTCTCCATGACGGGCCGCCCGAAAGACTCTCTCTCAGGCCCGAACCCGTCACGAAGCGAAGCGCCGCCCTCTCACTTTGAGAAGGCAGCGCAACGCAGGAGTAACACGCTGGGTCCGGGGAGGCTTAGTGCACCCGGTCGAGCAACTTCTTGGCCTTGCCCTCCATGTCGAGCCGGGCGTCCTGATGGGCCTTGGACCGCGCCAATGCGGTGATGCCCTGCACGAAATCGAAGATCGATTCCGGCGGGCGGCCTTCCTCGGCGAGGACGGTATCGATGATCCGGCCGGTTTCAGCCTTGGAGAATCCGCGCGCCCGGAGGAAATCTTTCCGGTCTTCGTCGCTACGGGCGACAATTCGCGCCCGCGCGGTTTTGATGCCGTTGACGAACGGCTGCGACGAGGAATTGGCAAAGTTCAGCAGCGCCGGTTCGGCTTCGTGGGCAAAGCGGTTCGCCGCATATTTGCTGTGGCGGATGCTGATCTCTTCGAAGTCCTCCACGCCCCACAGGTTCCGGTTCTGGCAGACCGCGCGCAGGTAGAAGCTCGCCATGCCGAGCGTCTTTGCGCCAACCTCGGAGTTCCAGCAGTAAAACCCGCGGAAGTAGAGATCGGGCGATCCGTCGGGCAG
>JAIXPM010000404.1 GCA_027486275.1 Sphingomonadales bacterium
ACCGAGAAGGGGGCGTTGAAATTGTCGGGCAGTTGCGGAGACGTGCCGGTGAAATCGATGGTGGCGCTGCGGCTGTCGGGATCGATGCGGACGGCGACCTTGATGTATGCGCCGTTGTCCATCTCAACTGATCGCTCACCATCGGCAAGACGGGAAATTGCTTCGCGAACAGCCTCTTCAGCATTATCCTGCACATGGCACATGAAGGCAGCGACGACCGGTTCGCCTTCTGACTGGCACAGCGCCACAAGCGCCTGTGCACCGCGGGTGCAGGCGGCGGTTTGGGCCTTCAGATCGCCGATGCAGCGGGCCGGATCGCGCGCCGGCCAAGGGCCGGAGCCAAGCAGGGCGAGCATCTCTGCTTCGAGGAATTTCCCTTGATCAATCAACAGGATATTGTCGATCAGCACGCCCTCTTGATCGATGCTCCGGCTGTCGGGCGGCATCGATCCGGGGGTGATGCCGCCGATATCGGCCTGGTGGCCGCGGGCGGCGACCCAGAAGGACGGGGCAGGGCCGTCGACGAAAACCGGTGTAACAACAGTGACATCGGGCAGGTGTGTGCCGCCAGCGAAGGGGTTGTTGAGCACGAATGTGTCGCCGGCGTGGATACCGCGGGCAGAGCCGGCCCATTTGTCCATCACCGTGCGCACGCTGTCACCCATGGAGCCCAGGTGGACCGGCATGTGCGGCGCGTTGGCGATCAGATGGCCTTCAGCGTCGAACAGCGCGCAGGAAAAATCCAGCCTTTCCTTGATGTTGACTGACCAGGCGGTGGTCTTCAGCGCTTCGCCCATTTCCTCGGCGATGGCCATGAAACGGTTGGCGAAAAGTTCGAGGCGGATGGGATCGGGGGCGGCTGCCGAGACGGGAGCGGTGGTTTTGCCGGCTGGGGCGAGGCGGGTCAGCACCAGGTTGGCCGCGGCGTCGACGTCGCCCTGCCAGCCGGGTTCCACCAATGTCGTGCCGGCACTGTCGATGATCACGGCCGGGCCGGCGATGCGCCAGCCGGTGGGCAGGGCGGCACGGTTGTAGAAGGTACAACGCTGCCACCGGTGTCCAATATAGATTTCGTGGGTGGCGATATGTGCCGGGCCGCTGCCGGCCGCTGGCGGCGCGTTGCCGGCGGCTGGCAGCGCCGGTGTTTCGCCCACAGCTTCGGCCAGCAGCGCGTCCACCACCAGATCCGCGCCGGCAATCGCGAAGCCGAACCGCCGGGCCTGCTCTTCCGAAAATCCCCTTGCCAGCACTTCGGGCGGCGCCAGCGGCAGGTCCACACCGCTGTCGGACCCGGCATAGCGGATGCGGGCCTTCAACTGCACATCCGCCACCGCCTCGCCTTGCGCAATCAGGGCGGCGCGCGCCTGTTCAGCCAATTCGGTCGCCGCTTGGGCAAGATCAGTGTCCGGCCCGAGCGGCCAGTTCAGCGTGCGCTGCCGCACCACCCGCACTTCCGCCAGGCCAATGCCGAAGGCGGAGAGCAGGCCGGCCAGCGGGTGGATGAGGATGCGCCGCATGCCCAGTTGATCGGCGATGGCGCAGCAATGTTGCCCGCCGGCCCCGCCAAAGCTGGTGAGCGTGTATTGTGCTGCATCGTGCCCGCGGGCGATCGAGATGCGGCGGATGGCCTGGGCCATGGTTTCAGTGGCGATGCTACGGGCGCCGGCGGCCACCTGTTCGGGTGGCTGGCCCAGCGCGGCGCCAAGCCGGGCAAAGCCATCGCGCACGGCGTCCACGTCGAGCCGCTGGTTTCCGCCGGGGCCAAACAGCGCCGGGAACAGCGCTGGCTGCACAATGCCCAGCATGACATTGGCATCGGTGACGGTAAGCGGCCCGCCGCGCCGATAGGCGGCTGGGCCCGGCACGGCGCCGGCGCTTTCGGGGCCCACTTTCAGGCGGCCGCCAACATGGCTGATGATCGAACCGCCACCGGCCGCCACCGTATCGATCTTCAGCATCGGCACCCGCATCGGCACGCCGGCAATGATCACTTCTTCGGCGCGTTCATATTGCCCGTCGAACAGCGAGACATCGGTGGAGGTGCCGCCCATGTCGAAGCCGATGAGGCGCTCTTCCCCGGCGCTGCGCCCGGCGGCCGCCATGCCGACTATGCCGCCGGCCGGGCCGGAGAGAATGGCATCGCGGCCATGAAAATGCCCGGCGCGGGCAAGGCCACCGTTGCTCTGCATGAAGGCCAGATTCACGCCCGGCAGGCCGGCCGCGACCGTGTTCACATAATCGCGCAGCGGCGGCGACAGATAGGCATCAACCACGGCGGTGTTGGCGCGCGGCACCAGCCGGATCACGGCGCCCACTTCGTGACTGGTTGTCACCTGCGTGAAGCCGATTTCCCGCGCCATCGCGGCTACGCGCGCTTCATGCGCCGGATGGGCGTGGCCGTGCACACAGGCAATGGCGAGGCTGCGATAGCCAGCGTCAAACGCGCCCTGAAGCGCGGCACGGGTCGAATGCTCGTTGAGCGGACGCAGGATTTCACCCTCGGCCGTCACCCGCTCGTCAATCTCCACCACCATTTCAACCAGCGGCGCGGGCTTGCGGATTTCCAGCGCAAAGATATCCGGCCGTGCCTGGTGGCCGATCAGCAGCGCATCGCGGTGGCCGCGCGTGATCGCCAGCACCGTGGGCTGGCCGCGCCGTTCGAGCAGCGCGTTGGTGGCGACCGTCGTGCCCATCCGCACGGCCTGAATTGGGGCCTGATCATCCCCCCGCAACCGCGCGATACCGGCCAGCGCGGCATCCGCATATTGCTCCGGCGCGTGACTGAGCAGCTTGGCCGTCTCCAGCCCGCCATTGGGGCGCAAGGCCACGATATCCGTGAACGTGCCGCCGCGATCGATCCAGAATTGCCACCCCGCCATGACTGTGTGGTGACGATGGGCGGCGCGCCGGTCAAGGGTGCAGGCTGATGGCCCAGCAGAAATTTGGATTTCGGCAAATGAATGTTAAGCTTGGGCCTCCCTGATGTGGGGCTCGCGACTGTGGACATGGTTTCCCTAACGCCGCGCTATTCCGTCTTCCTCTCGTACAACCGCGGGGACGGCAAGGCGGCGCAGCGCATTCAGCGCTGGCTGGAAACCTATCGTCTGCCGCGCCGGTTGCAGGGCGGCGGGCTGGCGTTTGGCGATGATGGCCGGCGGCTGCGCCCGTTGTTCCGCGATATCGATGAAATGCGGGTCGCGCCCGATATCGATGCAGCCGTGATCGAGGCCATAAACGCGTCGGCCTATCTGGTGGTGCTATGCAGCCCGGCATCGGCCAAATCCGAATGGGTCGCGCGCGAGATCGCGATGTTCCGCGCTGCCCACGGTGATGATCGCATTCTGCCACTGCTGCTGGAAGGAACGCCCGAAACCAGTTTTCCACCCGCCCTGATGCGCCGCGCCGATGGTCGCACGCTGGTGCCGCTGGCCGCCGATATTCCCGGCGAGGGCGAACGGCTGGCGCTGCTGAAGCTGGTGGCGGTAATGGCCGGCGTGTCGATGGCCGTGCTGGTGCAACGCGATGCCCAGCGCCGCCTGCAGCAGATCGCCGGAGCGGCGGCGCTGGCGATTGCGGTGCTGGCCGTGGTGCTGGCCCTGGTGGTGCAGAACATGAATGCCCGCCTGGCCGAAGAAAAGCAGCGGGTGCGGGCCGGCACCTTGTCCAATTATATGCTCGATGATCTGCGGGCGCAGTTGAAGCGCGCCGGGCGACTTGATCTGCTGACGGCGGTGAACGACGGCGTGGCGAAAAGCTGGCGCGGGCAGGATCTTTCGGGACTTTCCGATGCCGATCTGCAGCAACGCGCCAAGCTGCTGCTGGCCATTGCCGAAGATGACGAAAGCCGCGGCGATCTGGTGGCGGCGCGCAACCAGACTGAAGAGGCGATGCGCACTACGGCCCAGTTGCTGGCCAAGTCGCCAGACGATCCGGAACGCATCTTCGCCCATGCCCAGAGCCAATATTACACCGGCATGATCAGTTGGCGCGGCGGGGACCGCAAACAGGCCGCCACCGCCTTTGCCGCCTATCGCGATCTTGCAGCGCGCTTGCTGGCCAGCGACGGCAAGAAACCCGATTGGTGGATGGAGGCCGGCTATGCCGAAAATAATCTTGGCGTCCTGGCCTTGCGAGCCCGGCTGGACACGGCTGCGGCGCAGGGCCATTTCCTGGCCGCACTGAAGGCTTTTGCGGCTGCCGATGCGCTGCGGCCCGGCAATCGCGATACGCTGTTCAGCCTGGCGGATACCGAAGCGTGGTTGGCCGATACGCAAAGAATAGCCGGGGCACCGGCCCTGGCCCTGGCGGCGCGCGCCCGGCAAAAGGCCATTCTTGATCAGCTTGCCG
Organism: Sphingomonadales bacterium; assembly: GCA_027486275.1. Next base: position 4,348 of record JAIXPM010000404.1, read on the forward strand.
CCACTGATCCGCAGGACCGGCAGGTGACCGCCGATCTGGTTTCGCACGAACTGGCGCTGGCGCGGATCGCCATCGATTCCGGTCGCCCCGATGCAGCGCTGCCGCTGCTGGCCAGTGGGCGCGGCAAGGCGCAGGCACTGGCCGCGAATGATCCGCAGAATGTGCGGCGCAAGGCCCAGGTGCGGATGTTTGATCTGATGCGGTTGAAGGCGCTGCTGGCCATGCCGGCGGCACGATCGCGCGATGATCCCACGCTGGCGGCGCTGAACGGTGATTGCGAGGCCGATCTTAGCCGGCTGAAAAACGATGAGCTTGCCGATTTCTGCCGGATCCTTGCCGCAAGGCGCGGCGCGACGGCGATCGCTGCGGTCGGGCCGGCGCTGGCGGCGCGCGGCGATTTGCTGACCGATCAATGGGGCCTCGATCTGGCCCAAGAACGCCGCCTGGGCGGCATAATGAAGGAGAGCGCACGATGACACGCAATATGGTTCGCGGGGGCGCCATGGTGGCAACCCTGCTGGTACTGGCGGGATGCGACCGGGCCGGCCCCACGCCTGAGCAGCAGGCCACGCCGACGCCGGATGTTGCCGGGGCGACAGGAACGCTCCAGCCGCCGAAGGTGCCGACGGTGGCATATAGTGCATATTCGTTCACCCAGGTGCCGTCCACACCCTGCACGGGCAATGCGGGCGAGCCTGTCGTGTGGACGCTGGAGGATATATTTTCCGGCCTGAACAACAATCGCCGGGTCAAGCGCGACATCATGCGCGGCGCTGCCAAGGTTCCCGAGATACCGCAGACTGAAGTGGGCAACAACTGGCCCACCAACCTCGACATGGATATCTCCAGCGCCGGTTCGGATTATGTGATGGTGACCATCGTGCTGAAGACCGGGGCGACCGGCGGCAGGCCTGGCGTGCATTTCCTGCGGCCACGCAGCGGCCCCCTGCCAACCGGGCCTGATCCAAGTGGCAACGATTCGTCCGAAGCCGTGCTGACCCCTGCACCGCAGCCAGGTGTGATCGGCTATTGCGGGCGCACGACCATCGATACCAGCGTTGCCCGCACCGAGCGTTTCAGCTTTGGCGTTCGCAACGCGGCCGAGGCGCGCAGCCTGAACATTGGCCTGTTGGTGCCGACCAGGAAGACCGGCAATGAGCTGCAGATGTGGCTGCCGATCTTCCTTGATCCCAATATCCGCAACAAAGGTTGAGGCGCGCCTAGGGGGCAGCCCGGATTGGGTTGCCCCTGCCGGGCCCCTATCGTTGCGCCTCAGCTTGAATGGAAGGCGACGACGATGGGCACGCGCGATTGGCAGGACATGATCATCGAAATGAATGGCGCGGTGAAGAACCTGCGCACGGCCAGCCCCGATGTGATGAAGGCCTTTGGCGATATGAGCCGCGCGGCACATGGTGTGTCAAAAGAGGGGGCTGGCCCGGCGCTGGATCACGCCACCCAGGAACTGATCGCGCTGGCGATCGGCGTTGCCACCCGCTGCGAACCGTGCATCGCCTATCATGCCGAAGGCGCGATCAAGGCCGGCGCAACGCGAGAGCAGGTGGCTGAAACACTGGCGATGGCGGTGTATATGGGGGCAGGGCCAAGCGTGATGTATGCCGCCAAGGCGCTGGAGGCGGTGGACCAGCTGTCCGCATAGCGCCGGCTTGCAACGGGCCGGGGGCCTGTTACCCCTTGGCGATATGAAACCAAAAGATCACGGCGCGCTGTTGTTGCTCACCCTGGCCTGGCTGGCCGGGCTCGCGGCGTCGGGCTGGCAGCCGTTCGACCGCGCGACCTGGTGGATGGAAGTGGCGCCGGCGCTGATCGCGCTGCCGATCCTGTGGGGCACGGCCGCGCGCTTTCCGCTGACGCGGTTGGCGCTGGCCCTGATCGCGGTGCACGGCCTGGTGCTGATGCTGGGCGGCGCCTACACCTATGCCCGCGTCCCCGCCGGTTTTGCCGTGCAGGATCTGCTCGGCCTGGCGCGCAACCCTTATGATCGGCTGGGCCATTTCATGCAGGGCTTTGTGCCGGCGATCGTGCTGCGCGAACTGCTGATCCGGCTGGGCGGGCTGCGGCCGGGCAGATTGCTGACGACGCTGGTGCTGGCCTGCTGCCTGGCGGTGAGTGCGACCTATGAGTTGGTCGAATTCGCCGCCGCCATGGCGATGGGGCAGGGCGCAGACGATTTTCTGGGCACGCAAGGCGACGTGTGGGACACGCAGTGGGACATGCTGATGTGCCTGATCGGGGCGGTGTGCGCGCTGGCGCTGCTGACGCGGGCGCATGATCGGCAGATCAGGGCCGTGTCTTTACAGCCGCCAGTGCCTTGAGGTCTGAGAGCAGGTCCAGCGCTTCGCGCGGGGTGATGTTGTCGGGGTCGATCTGGCCCAGTTTTTCGCGCAAATCGTCGGTGGTGGCGGCTGCGGGCGCGGCGAAGAGGGGCAGTGAGTCTACGCCCGCAGCAATGCCGCCCGTCTGATCGCGGCGGGTTTCGAGGCGGGTGAGGACGGCGCGGGCGCGGGCGAGGACGGGGGCGGGCACGCCGGCGAGGCGCGCCACGGCCAGGCCATAGCTTTTGTCGGCAGCGCCGGGAGCGACCTGGTGCAGGAAGACGAGATCGCCCTTCCATTCGCGCACCTTCACCGTGACGCTGGCAAGGCTGGCGAGCTTGGCGGTGAGGGGCACGAGTTCGTGATAGTGGGTGGC
>JAIXPM010000158.1 GCA_027486275.1 Sphingomonadales bacterium
CGACGGCTCCATGTCGGCCGGCATGGCCTATGAGGCGATGAACAATGCCCGCGAAGCCGGCAACCGGCTGGTGGTGATCCTGAACGACAACGACATGTCGATCGCGCCGCCGGTGGGCGCGCTCTCATCTTACCTGTCGCGCCTGTTGTCGGGCCGCAAGTTCCTCGAACTGCGCGAATATCTGAAGCAGGTTTCCGGCAAGGTGCTGCCGCCGCCGCTGCAGAAGGCGGCCGCTCGCATCGATGAATATGCCCGCGGTTTCGCCCAGGGTGGCGGTACCTTGTTCGAGGAACTGGGCTTCTATTATGTCGGCCCGATCGATGGCCATAATCTCGATCACCTGTTGCCGGTGCTCGAAAATGTGCGCGACGCCGCGGAAGGCCCGATGCTGATCCATGTCGTCACGCAAAAGGGCAAGGGCTATGGCCCGGCCGAAGCCAGTGCCGACAAATATCATGGCGTGGTGAAGTTCGACGTGGTTTCGGGCACCCAGCACAAGGCGCAGCCCAAGGCGCCGGCCTATCAGAACGTGTTCGGCGACATGCTGATCGAGGAAGCAAAGCGCGACCCAAACATCGTGGCGATCACCGCCGCCATGCCGTCGGGCACCGGCGTGGATCGCTTTGCCAAGGCCTTCCCGGAACGCAGCTTCGATGTTGGCATTGCCGAACAACACGCGGTCACTTTCGCCGCTGGTTTGGCGGCGCAGGGCATGCGGCCGTTCTGTGCCATCTATTCCACCTTCCTGCAGCGCGCCTATGACCAGGTTGTGCATGACGTCGCCCTGCAGAATCTCCCGGTGCGCTTTGCCATCGATCGCGCTGGCCTGGTCGGCGCCGATGGTGCCACCCACGCCGGCTCGTTTGATGTCACTTATCTCGCCACCCTGCCCAACATGGTGGTGATGGCCGCGGCTGATGAGGCCGAACTGGCCGACATGGTGCACACGGCCGCGATGTACGATGATGGCCCCATCGCCCTGCGCTATCCGCGCGGCGAAGGCACCGGCGTCGCCATCCCGGAAACCCGCACTCGCCTCGAAATCGGCAAGGGCCGCATCGTGCGGCAGGGCAGCAAGGTTGCCATATTGTCGCTCGGTACCCGCCTCGCCGAAGCGCTGGCCGCCGCCGACACGCTCGACGCCAAGGGCCTTTCCACCACGGTGGCCGACATGCGCTTTGCCAAGCCGCTCGACATGGCGCTGATCCGCAAGCTCGCCGCTACCCACGACGTGTTGATCACCATCGAGGAAGGCGCCATCGGCGGTTTCGGCAGCCATGTGCTGACTTTGGCCAGCGACGAAGGCCTGACCGATGCCGGCCTCAAGGTGCGCACCCTGCGCCTGCCCGACGTCTATCAGGATCACGACAACCCGGCGAAGCAATATGCCGATGCCGGGCTGGACGCGGCCGGCATCGTGCGCACCGTGCTCGACGCGCTCAGGCACAACAGCATCAATGCGGTGGATGAGGGCGCAGCGCGGGCGTGATCCGCGCCGCGGCCCTGGCCGTGCTGCTGGCCCAAGGGACCACAGGGCTGGCAGCCGGGCAGGTGGGCCGAACCTGGCATTACACCCGCAGCAACGATGATGGCAGCCGGCCCGAGGCTGTGCATGTGCACGTACCGGCGCATGGCGAAGTCGCCGTAATGAAGGCGGTGGAGCGCTGCACCCGCGCCGCGCTGGTGACGGCACGCATCGATCTGGTCAGCGGCCAGGCCAGCGAACTGGTGGGCGGCCAATTGGGTCGCGATGGCCGGCAGCAGGCGTTTGCGTGGTTCAAGGAGGACGACACCGGCCAGATCACCGCCCGTGCCGCGCTGCCAGAGGGGGAACTGAAACTGGCGACGCCGGTCAGCACCCGGCCCTGGCATCTTTATGATTTCGATTTCGCCAGCCTTACCCTGTGGCTCGCCAACCGGCTGGACCGGCGGAGCGATTTCCGCATCGGGCTGCCGCTGCTGCTGATTGGGTCGCAGGGCCCGAGCCTGTCTGACCTTGGCGCGCTGGAAGGCCGCTTCCTTGCCGATACACACTGGATGGGCCGGCCGGCGCTGCTGTTCCGCCTCGAAGGCCCGGCGCTGGGCGGCAAGTCCGGCACGCTCATGCTCGATGCCGGTGCCGGGCACATCGTTGATGCGCGGCTGCCGATCCCCAACCATGACGGTTACCGCGATTTCCGGTTGCGCCTTGCCGGCGTTGATGACGGGGCTGAGGCGTGGACCCAAACACTTGCGGCGCACTGGCGCGGCTGCAAGGCTGGTTGAACTTCCCCTCGACCGCATGGCCCGCACCCCCTAAAGCCCGGCGCGTGCATGCGCCCTCTGCCTCCCGCCAGCCCAGTCTGGGTGAAATCCTGCTGCTGGGATCGCTGACCGCCTTTGGCGCGGTGACGATCGATCTTTATCTGCCCACGCTGCCAGCGATTGCCCGCGATTACGACACGTCGGCGGCGGCGGTGCAGCTGACGCTGTCCACTTTCTTCGTCGGCATGGCGCTGGGGCAATTGTTCTTCGGGCCGCTCAGTGATCGGATCGGGCGGCGGCCGACCATCCTGATCGGCTGCGGCGTCTATGTCGTCGCCAGTCTTGCCTGCGCGCTGGCACCCAGTATCGAGGCGCTGGTGGTGGGCCGCTTCTTTCAGGCGCTGGGCTGTTGTGCCGCCATGGTCACCTGCCGCGCCATTGTGCGTGATCGGTATGACCACCGCGATTCCGCCCGCATTTTCAGCCTGTTGATGCTGGTGCTCGCGATTGCGCCCTTGCTGGCACCCACGGTGGGCGGCTGGATTGCAGCTGCTGCCGGCTGGCATGCGGTGTTCTATGTCTTTGTCGGCATTGGTTTCGCCATTTCCGCCGCTGTCGCCTGGCGGCTCGACGAAAGCCGTTCCGAAGCCACGGCTGCTGCCGCGCGCGGGCACAATGTGCTGGCCGCCTATGCCAGGCTGCTGCAGCATCGGCGGCTGATCGGCTATCTGCTGGTTGGCGCGGCCAATGGCGCCACCCTGTTCAGCTATATCGCGGCCTCGCCCGATCTGGTGGTGAATGTGTGGGGCTTTTCCGAAAGCCAGTTCGGGCTGGTGTTTGCCGTGATCGCTGTGGGTGTGGTGGGCTCAAGCCAGATCAACCGTGCGCTGCTGCGTCGACGGTCACCCGATGCCATATTGGCCTGGGCCACGATCGGCGCTGCCGTGGCCGGGGTGGCGCTGTGGCTGGCAGCGCAGGCCGATGCGCCGCTCATGGTTTTTCTGCCGCTGGTGTTTGTCGCGCTGTCGTCGAACGGGCTCATTGCCGCCAATGCTTCGGCCGGCGCGCTGAATGTCGATCCGCTGCGGGCCGGGGCGATTTCCGGCCTGATGGGCGGCATCAACTTCGGTATGGGCGCTGCCGCATCGGCGCTGGCCGCGGCCATGTATGATGGCACGGCGCGGCCGCTGGCGGCCAATGTGGCCGTGGCACTGCTGGTGGCGGCGGCGGCCTATCACCTGCTCGCCAAACCGCGATGAGCAGCACCGCGCTCAGCCCGCGCGCCCTGCTGCTGGCGCTGGCGGTGGTGATGGTGTGGGGCAGCAATTTCGCCATCATCGGCGCCACGCTGCACAGCCTGCCGCCGCTGCTGTTTGCCACCCTGCGCTTTGCCGCCGTGGTGTTCCCGTTGATCTTCTTCGTGCGCCGGCCTGCCGTTTCGTGGCGCATCCTGGCCGGCTATGGGGTCGCCATCGGGGTGGGCCAGTTCGGCCTGCTGTTCATTGCCATCAACGGCTATATCGCCGCCGGCCTCGCCAGCCTGATTGTGCAGAGCCAGGTCGTCTTCACCATCGCCATGGCGATGATGACCAGCGGTGAACGCCTGAAACCACTGCAATATGGCGCACTGGCACTGGCGATTAGCGGCGTCGCGGTGATCGCCGGCCACACTGGCGGCGAAGTAACCATCGTGGGCATCGCCCTTGTACTGGGCGCGGCCTTTGGCTGGAGCCTGGGCAACATGGCCCAGCGCGCCGCCGGCAAGGTGGACATGCTGGGCTTCATCACCTGGTCGTCGCTGTTTGCGGTGCCGCCGCTGGCTGGGCTGGCGCTGTGGTTCGAAGGCTGGCCGGCCATCGAAACCGCGCTGCAGGCCACCACGCCCGCCATCTGGGTGGCGGTGGCGTGGCAGGCGGTGGGCAATACCCTGTTCGGCTATGGCGCATGGGGCTGGTTGCTGGCGCGCTATCCCGCCACCAGCGTCGCGCCCACGTCTCTGCTGGTGCCGGTGTTCGGCATGGCCTCCACCGCGCTTTTCCTTGGTGAACCGCTGCCGTCGTGGAAGCTGCTGGCCGCCGCGCTGATCATCGGCGGCCTGGCGCTCAATCTGCTGGCGACGCGTCAGCCAGCAATGCGGAAATTATAGGGCTCGGTCTGCTCGGCGGCCTTGATCCACGCCGGGCGTGCCTGAAGGCGCTTGGCATAGGCCGCCACGTTGGGGAAATGCGCACCCAGGCCCTGCATGGTGGCGATTTCGGCGATGAAGCTCATCATGATGTCCGCACCACTGAGCTCATTGTTCACCAGCCAGTCGTTTTCCCCAAGGCACTGGCTGAAATAGGCGACATGCGCACCAATCTGTTCCTGGATGCGCGGGGCGAGCGGCGCGGCGGCCTCGCCAAGCCGGGCGGTGTAGAGCGCCAGCAGGAACGGTGTCATCGCCGAGCCTTCGGCGAAATGCAGCCACATCAGATAATCCTCATGAGCCGCTGTCCCCGGCGCTGGCATGAAGCGGCCTTGCCCGTTTTTGCGGATGATCCAATCGGTGATGGCGCCGCTTTCAAAGATGATCTTGCCATCGGCTTCGATCACCGGGCTCTTGCCCAGCGGATGCACGGCCTTCAGTTCCGGCGGCGCCAGATTGGTCACGGCATCGCGATTATAATGCTTGATCTCGTAGGGCGTACCCAGTTCTTCCAGCAGCCACAGGATGCGTTGAGAGCG
>JAIXPM010000085.1 GCA_027486275.1 Sphingomonadales bacterium
ACGATGCGCCGGAGGAGCCGACGCTGCGCACGGTGCGCAAACTTGCCGGGCAGCCGGTGTTGCGGCTCGACATTCCGGCCAAGGTGGATGGATCGGCGCGATTCGGCATCGATGTGCGGCTGCCCGGCATGGGCTTTGCCGCGATCGCGCAGGGGCCGTTGGGCGCCACGCCGGCGCCGCTTGGCAAGATTGCGTTGCCGCCCGGCGTGACGCTGGTGGAGGAGGCCGGCTTTGTCGCCTGCGTGGCCGACAATTGGTTTGCCGCGCACAAGGCGGTGACGGCGCTGCCGATCAAATGGCAGAAGGGTGAGGACCCGCCCGGCCCCTGGCAGATCGCGGCGGTGCGCGGCGCGCTGGCCGCAGATGGCAAGCCGTTCGGGCCGCAGGGCACCGTGGGCGAAGTGGTTCGCGACGAAGGCGATGTGGCGGCGGCGCTGCAGCGCGGCGTGCTCACGGCGGAATACAGCCTGCCCTTCCTTGCTCATGCCTGTCTGGAACCGATGACGGCCACCGCGCGCGTGGTGGATGATCGCGCCGAAATCTGGGCGCCCACGCAAAGCGCCAGCCTCGCCGCCCGTGCCGTGGCCCGTGCGCTCGATATCGGCAGCGACGATGTGGTGGTGCACCCCACGCTGATTGGCGGCGGTTTCGGCCGCAAGGTGGAAGGCGATGCCTGCGCCCAGGCTGCGCTGATCGCCCGCGCCGCCGGGCGCCCGGTGCAATTGATCTGGAGCCGCGAAGAGGATTTCGCCCACGACATGTTCCGCCCGGCCGTGGCAGCGCGCTTGCATGGCAAGGCGGCGCCCGGCGGCATCACCGGCTGGAACGCGGCAATTGCCGTGCCGGATGTTGGCGCGGCGTTCTCGGGGCGTAATATTGGCAGCCTGATGGGCAGCCCTTCGGCCGGCGCCGGCGCCATCGAAGGCGCGGTGGAACTGCCCTATGCCATCCCCAATATCCGCGTTCAGCATTGCCTCGCTGATTGCGCTGCGCCGCTGGGGTTCTGGCGCAGCGTGGGCCACAGTTTCACCGGCTTCATTGTCGAATCGTTCGTGGATGAACTGGCGATCGCGGCTGCCGTTGATCCCGCCGCCTTCCGCCTTGCCATGCTGAAGGACAAGCCGCGCCACGCTGCCGTGTTGCAGGCGGTGCTGGAAATGGGCGGTCCGCTCGGCCGCGACGGCGGTGATGGCCCGACCGATCCGGCAGTGGGCCGCGGCATCGCGCTGGTGGAAAGTTTCGGCAGCATCGTCGCGCAGATTGCCGAGGTGGAAGCCATTCCCGGTCAGCGTCCGCGGGTGACACGCGTGTGGGCGGCGGTGGATTGCGGGCGGGTGATCAATCCCGATACGGTGGTGGCGCAGATCGAAAGCGGCATCATCTATGGTCTGTCTGCCGCGCTTTTTGGCCGCATCGATTTTGACGCCGGCAAGGTGGTGCAGACCAACTTTCACGACTATCCGCTTGTCGCCATGGCCGATTGTCCTGAAATCGAAACGCGCATCATCGCGTCTGATGCTGATCCTGGCGGCATTGGCGAGCCCGGCACGCCGCCGATCGCGCCGGCTGTCGCCAATGCGCTGTTTGCAGCGACAGCCAAGCGCTGGCGCAATCTGCCCTTCTTCGCCGCATGAGGAATTTTCTGTGACCGCGCCTCACGGCTTGCCGCCGCTGATCCTGCCGCCGGTCGCGCTGCCGGCCGATCACACGCCGGTGAAAGCCGGACGGATCGGCGTGCTGCTGGTCAATCTCGGCTCGCCCGATGCACCTGATGTGCCGGCGGTGAAGCGCTTCCTGCGCGAGTTCCTGTCGGACAGCCGTGTGATCGAGATTCCGCAGATCTTGTGGCGGCCGATCCTCAACCTGCTGATCCTGAACATCCGCCCGCGCACCACCGCGGCCAATTATGCCAAGGTGTGGATGGACGAAGGCTCCCCCATCACGGTGTATACCAAGCGCCAGGCCACCGCGCTGCAGGTGCGGCTGGGGGCGGCCGTGCAGGTGGATTGGGCCATGCGTTACGGCACGCGCAGCATCGCTGAACGGCTGGCGGCGCTGATGCAGTCCGGCTGCGATCGCATCTTGCTGGCGCCGATGTATCCGCAATATTCGGCGGCCACCAATGCCACGGTGGTCGATGATGCCGCCCGCGCGCTGATGGCCGTGCGCTGGCAGCCAACGCTGCGCACCATGGCGCCCTATTTCGACAATCCCGATCATATCGCCGCGCTGGCGCAATCGATCCGCGATGGTGTTGCCAAGCTGGATTTCGTGCCTGATCTGATCCTCACCAGTTTCCACGGCATGCCGCTGCGCACGTTGGAAGCGGGCGACCCCTATCATTGCCAGTGCATGAAAACCGGCCGTCTGCTGGGTGAAGCGCTGGGCATGAAGGTCAAGGTGACCTTCCAGTCGCGCTTTGGCCGTGCCGAATGGTTGAAGCCCTATACCGACGACACGCTGCTGAACTTGCCGAAGGAAGGCGTGCAGAAAATCGCTGTCGTGTCCCCCGGCTTTGCCGCCGATTGCCTTGAAACGCTGGAAGAAGTGGCAATGGAAGGCCGCGACGAGTTCATCGAGGCCGGTGGCACGCATTTCGCCTATATCCCCTGCCTGAATGACAGCGACACCGGCATGGCCATGCTGGAAAACATTGTGCGCCGCGAACTGGCCGGTTGGCTGTAAAGCCCCATTGAATCGGCCGCAAATCCGGCCCAAGATGCTGGCCAAGCCTGCAAATTGAACAGGCGTCGGTTGGTGTCTTGGGAACGAAGGGATGGGCGGCATATGGCAAGGGTAGCAGTGGTTACGGGCGGCACGCGCGGCATTGGCGCGGCGATCAGCATTGCGCTGCGCGACAAGGGCTTCACGGTGGCGGCCAATTATGGCGGCAGCGACGACAAGGCGCGCGCTTTCACCGAAAAGACCGGCATCAAGAGCTACAAATGGAATGTTGCCGATCACGAGGCCTGCCTTCAGGGTTGCGCTGCCGTGGCGGCTGAGCTGGGCCCCATCGATGTGGTGGTGAACAACGCCGGCATCACCCGCGACGGCACGCTGATGAAGATGAGTTGGGAAGCCTGGGACGAGGTGATCCGCGTCAATCTGGGCGGCTGTTTCAACATGGCCAAGGCAACGTTTGCCGGCATGAAGGAGCGCGGTTTCGGCCGGTTCGTGCAGATCGGTTCGATCAACGGCCAGGCCGGGCAATATGGCCAGGTCAATTATGCCGCCGCCAAATCGGGCATCCACGGCTTCACCAAGGCGCTGGCGCAGGAAGGCGCCAAGTTTGGCATCACCGCCAACGCGATTGCGCCGGGCTATATCGATACCGACATGGTCTCCGCGGTGCCGCCGGAGGTGTTGGCCAAGATCGTTGCCAAGATCCCGGTCGGCCGGCTGGGCCAGGCCAGCGAGATCGCGCGGGCCGTGGCGTTTCTGGTGAGCGAGGACGCCGGTTTCATCACCGGCTCCACCATGTCGGTCAACGGCGGGCAGCACATGTATTGAGGCGCGGCGCCCACGTTCGCCTATTTCTGGCGCGTGGGCCCTGCACCGACAGGTGCAAGTGCGGGCGGCTGGCGCTCAGGCCAGCCGAACCGCTTCGACGTCAGCCGCGGGCTTTGCCCGCGGCGCTTCCCCCAAGGCGCCATGAGCCCAAAGAAATACAGCCTCACCATCCAGGGCCATTCGACCAGCCTGACTCTGGAACCGATCTTCTGGCAGGCCTTGAACGAGGCGGCGGCCAGCGGTGGAAAATCGCTGGCCGCACTCGTTGCCGAAATCGACGAAGCGCGCACCACCAATCTGTCGAGCGCGGTACGGGTCTGGCTGTTCGAACGGGCGATCGGTCGGCCCTGAGGTTCAGTCC
>JAIXPM010000104.1 GCA_027486275.1 Sphingomonadales bacterium
CGAAAGCGCCGGCACCTCGACATGCAGATCGATGCGATCGAGCAATGGCCCGGAGAGCTTGCTCTGGTAATCGGCCGCACAGCGCGGGGCGCGGGCGCAGGCGAGGCCGGGATCAGCCAGATGCCCGCAGCGGCACGGGTTCATGGCGGCGATCAACTGTACGCGCGCCGGATAGGTGACGTGGGCTGCGGCGCGCGCCACCTGCACCTGGCCGGTTTCCAGCGGCTGTCGCAGCGAATCGAGCACGCCGCGCTGGAATTCGGGCAATTCATCGAGGAACAGCACGCCCAGATGCGCGAGGGAGACTTCGCCAGGCCGGGCCTTGGCGCCGCCGCCGACCAGCGCCGCCATCGAGGCACTGTGGTGCGGGCTGCGGAACGGCCGGGTGCGCTTCAGCTTGCCGCCTTCCAACTCGCCAGCGATGGAGGCGACCATCGAGACTTCCAGCGCTTCGGCCGGGGTGAGATCGGGCAAGATGCCGGCCAACGCGGCGGCGATCAGCGATTTGCCGGAACCGGGCGGGCCTGACATCAGCAGATTATGCCCGCCGGCTGCTGCGATTTCGGCAACGCGCTTGGGGGTTTCCTGGCCCTTTATGCTGGCGAAATCCGGGCCGCGCCGGGTTGGTTCGGCTTCGGCGCGCTGCGGCGGGGCCAGGATGATTTGGCCTTTCAGATGGTTGATCAGCGCCAGCAGATCGGGCGCGGCCAGCACATTCACCTCGCCGGCCCAGGCCGCTTCGGGTCCTTGCACTGCAGGGCAAATCAGCCCCTGCTCGCAGGATGCGGCATGCAGGGCCGCGAGCAGCACGCCCGGTACCGTCTGGATGGCGCCATCAAGGCCGAGTTCGCCAACCGCGACATATTCATCGAGCGCATCCTGGGGAATCACCCCCATCGCGCTGAGCAGCCCCAGCGCGATCGGCAGATCATAATGCGATCCTTCCTTGGGCAGATCGGCCGGGGAGAGGTTCACCACCACCCGGCGCGGCGGCAGCGAAAGCCCGATGGCGTGGAGCGCAGCGGCGACGCGCTCGCGGCTTTCCTTCACCGCCTTGTCGGGCAGGCCCACGGTAACGAAGGTGACGGGCCCGGCCGAGATCTGCACCTGCACATCAACACTGCGGGCTTCAAGCCCAAGAAACGCCACCGTGCCGACATGGGCCACCATCAACCTTTTCCCCAAAAGAAAGGAAGCATTTGACCCTGATCACAATTCGTAGAGTTTTTGGCCCTGCGGTGCAATTGCCGCCTTAAGATTGCCACAGCTGGGCCGTATCGGGATCAAATCGTGAGTCGTCCCGACTTTCTTGACCTGCTGGTTCGTTCCGAACCGTTCCGGGTGTTCCAGATCTTGCTGGGGCTCCTGCTGATGGCGGCTGCCGGCATCGTCGGGCTGTTGTCGCCGGCGCCGATCGGCATCGTCATTTTTGGGGCCGGGGTGGCGCTGGTGTTCCGCAACTCGCGCTGGGCGCGCCGGCATTATCTGTTCTACACCCGCCAATATCCGCGCGTGCGCCGCGCCGTGGACTTCGGCTTGCGGCGCGACAAGCGGCGCGCCAAGCGCGGGCAGGAGGCTGCGGCTTCATTGACGAAAAGGGTGACTGATCCTACATCGCCCACCATGCCGCCGGTGTAACGGGCCACCCTGTTACGCGCGGCACGCCAAGGTTTCGCCAAGTCAGGATTTTCATGCTCGGGTTGAACAAGGTTGCGAAGGCGATTTTCGGGTCGTCGAATGATCGCTATCTGAAGTCGCTGCGGCCGATCGTCATGCGCATTGCTGGTCTGGAAGACCAGATCAGTGCGCTGACCGATGACCAACTGCAGGCGCAGACGCCGAAGCTGAAGACCGAGCTCGAAGCCGGCAAGTCGTTGGATGATATCCTGCCCGAAGCCTTTGCCACTGTGCGCGAAGCCTCCAAGCGCGTGCTGGGCATGCGGCATTTCGATGTGCAGATGATCGGCGGCATCGTGCTGCATCGCGGCGAAATCGCCGAAATGCGCACCGGCGAAGGCAAGACGCTGGTGGCGACGCTGGCGGTCTATCTGAATGCCTTGTCCGGCAAGGGCGTGCACGTGGTGACGGTGAATGATTATCTCGCCAGCCGCGATGCGCAGTGGATGGGCCAGATCTATCGCTTCCTGGGCCTCAGCGTCGGCGTGATTGTGCCCAACCTGGATGATCAGACGCGCCGCGCCGCCTATGCGTGTGACATCACCTACGGCACCAACAACGAATTCGGCTTCGATTATCTGCGCGACAATATGAAATACACGCGCGAGCAGATGGTGCAGCGGCCGTTCAATTTCGCCGTGGTCGATGAAGTCGATAGCGTGCTGGTCGATGAAGCCCGCACCCCGCTGATCATCTCCGGCCCCACCGACGACAAGTCGCAGCTCTACACCCAGGTCAACGCCGTGGTGAAGGAACTGGTGCGCGAGGATGTCGAGGTCGACGAGAAGCAGAAGTCCGTCATCCTCACCGAAGCCGGCACCGAGAAGGTGGAGCGCATGCTCTCCGCTGCCGGGCTGCTGGAAGGCGAGAATCTCTATGATTTCGAGAATACGCAGGTGGTGCACCACCTGAACCAGGCGCTGCGCGCCATCGTCATCTTCCGGCGCGACACCGATTATATCGTGCGCGATGGCAAGGTGACCATCATCGATGAATTCACCGGCCGCATGATGGATGGCCGCCGTTGGTCCGAAGGCCTGCACCAGGCGGTGGAGGCCAAGGAAGGCGTGCAGATCATGCCGGAAAACCAGACGCTGGCCAGCATCACCTTCCAGAATTATTTCCGCATGTATCCCAAGCTGGGCGGCATGACCGGTACGGCGGCCACCGAAGCCGCGGAATTCTTCGACATCTACAAGCTGAACGTGGTGGAAATTCCCACCAACGTGCCGGTGCTGCGCAAGGATGTGGACGACGAATTCTACAAGAACGCCGAAGACAAGTTCAAGGCGATCGTGAAGGCCGTCCGCGGCGCCCAGGAACGCGGCCAGCCGGTGCTGGTTGGCACCGTCTCGATCGAGAAGAGCGAGATGCTGTCGGACTATCTGAAGGAGCAGGACGTCAAGCACGTGGTGCTCAACGCCCGTTATCACGAGCAGGAAGCCGTGATCGTGGAAGACGCCGGCCGCATCGGCGCCGTCACCATTGCCACCAACATGGCCGGCCGTGGCACTGACATCAAGCTGGGCGGCAATGAAGAAGCTCGCGTCGCCCGCGAACTGGCCGGCATGCCGGAAGGGCCGGAGCGCGAGGCCGCCGAAGCCCGGATCAAGGCCGAAGTGTTGGCCGAACGCGAGCAGGTGAAGGCCAATGGCGGCCTGTTCGTGCTCGGCACCGAGCGTCACGAAAGCCGCCGCATCGACAACCAGTTGCGTGGCCGTTCAGGCCGCCAGGGCGATCCCGGCCTGTCACGTTTCTACCTGTCACTCGACGATGATCTGCTGCGCATCTTCGGCCAACAGAACATGCTGACCCGCTTGATGAACTCTGGCCTGGAAGAGGGCGAGGCGATCATCCACCCGTGGATTTCGAAAGCGATCGAAACCGCCCAGAAAAAGGTGGAAGCCCGCAACTACGACGTGCGCAAGCAACTGCTGCAATACGACGACGTGATGAACGACCAGCGCAAGGTGGTCTACGAACAGCGCGCCGACGTGATGGACAGCGAAACCGTGGGCGATGTCGTGATCGACATGCGCCACGAAAGCGTGAACGCCATTGTTGCCGCCCGATGCCCGATTGGCAGCTATCCCGAACAATGGGATGTGGCGGGCCTGCAGGAAGATGTGACCGGCACGCTGGGCCTGTCGGTCGATGTTTCTGCCTGGGCCAAGGAAGAGGGCATCGATCCCGAAATCGTCGTCGATCGCCTGATCGAACAATCCGATGCGCTGGTGGCCGCCAAGGCGGCCGAATTGCCGGCCGAAACCTGGATCAGCATCGAAAAGAGCTTCCTGCTGCAGGCGCTCGATCATCACTGGAAGGAGCATCTGGCCACGCTGGATTCGCTGCGTTCGGTCATCCACTTGCGCGCCTATGCCCAGAAGACGCCGATCAACGAATACAAACGCGAGGCCTTCGCTCTGTTCGAACGCATGCTGCAGAATGTGCGCGAAGACGTGACGCGCATGCTGGCCAATGCACAGTTCGCGATGCAGGCTGACGAACCGCCGCAGGAATTGCCGTCGTTCATCACCACCCACATCGATCCGGCCACCGGCCAGAACGAAGCCGGCCCGACGCTCAACTTCGATGCCTTCGGCTCGGCCCTCCC
>JAIXPM010000464.1 GCA_027486275.1 Sphingomonadales bacterium
CCCTACCGCCTGTCGCACACGCTGCTCGGCGCTTACCTCACAACCGCGCTGGTCGTCGGCGCTGTCGGGGCCTGGCATTTGCTGAAGGATCGCAAGCTCGGCCGCGCCGCCCAGCCGGCCACGAAGATCATGTTTGCCATGGCGATGGGCATGGTGGCTGTCACGGCGCCGCTGCAGGTGCTGGCTGGTCACGAGCATGGCGTGAACACGCTGCAACATCAGCCGGCCAAGATCGCAGCGATGGAAGGCCATTATGAAAGCCACGATCGTGCTGCCCCGTTGATCTTGTTCGGTATTCCCGACGATGCCGACCAGAAAATGCGCTACAAGCTGGAAGTGCCGGCGCTGGGCAGCCTGGTGCTGCAGCATGATATCGAAGCCGCCACGACCGGCCTCGACAAGGTGGCTCCCGAAAACCGCGCCAAGGTGGCCTTCCCCTTCTACGCCTTCCGCGTGATGGTGGGGCTCGGTGTGTTGATGCTGCTGCTCGGCGGCTGGGCGGCGTTCAATGCTGCACGTGGCCGCCTGTTCGACAATGTCTGGCAACAGCGGCTGGCGCTGGCGTTGGGCCCGGCAGGGTTTGTTGCGGTACTGGCCGGCTGGATCACCACCGAAACCGGCAGGCAACCCTTTACGATCTTTGGCCTACTGCGCACCGCCGAAAGCGCCTCGCCGCTGGCGGCGCCAGCCGTTGCCGCTTCGCTGATCGCCTTCATCATCGTCTATTTCTTCGTGTTCGGCGTTGGCACGTGGTTCATCATCAAGCTGATGGCCACCGAACCCACCCCCGGTGAACCCGAAGCGTCCGATGAAGAGGCCGTCGAAGTCGGCAGCCTGCCGCCTGAAGCGGCCATCGGCCTGCAGCCGGCGGAGTGAGGCCATGGCGCCCGATCCCATTCTGACGCTTGTCTGGGCCGGTATCATCGGCGTGGCGATCTTTATCTATGTGGTCACCGACGGCTTTGATCTGGGCATCGGCATCCTGTTCCCAACGATGGCGCCGGGGGCAGAGCGCGAGACGGCGATCGCCACCATCAAGCCGGTGTGGGACGCCAATCAGACCTGGCTGGTACTCGGCGGCGGTGGCGTGTTTGCGGCCTTTCCCTTGGCTTATGCGATATTGATGCCAGCGGTTTATGCGCCGCTGATCGCCATGCTGTTGGGCCTGATCTTCCGCGGCGTCGCCTTCAAATATCGGGCGCGCACCAGCCGTATCTGGCTGTGGGATTTCGCCTTTTTCGCCGGCTCGACGCTGGCGGCGTTCGCGCAGGGGGTGATTTTGGGCGCCGTGCTGCAAGGCGTGAAGGTTTCTGGGCGCAGCTATGCCGGTGGCTGGTGGGATTGGTTGTCGCCCTTCTCGCTGCTCACAGGGGCGTCGGTGGTGGCGGCCTATGCGCTGCTCGGCGCCTGCTGGCTGATCTGGCGCACGGAAGGGGCGGTACAGGATCACGCCTACCGCATGGCCTGGCGCGGCGGCGCCGCCAGCATTGCGGCGATTGCCGCCGTTAGCCTGGCCACGCCCTTTCTCAGCCATGATTATTTCAGCCGCTGGTTTGAAGCGCCGGGAATTTACTTCTCGGCGCCTGTGCCGATCCTGTTGGTCATCACCGGGCTGCTGTTCATCCGCGCGCTCAAGCGCCGGGCCGAAGTTGCTCCCTTTCTGCTGGCCGAACTGTTGTTCCTGCTCACCTTCATCGGGCTCGGCATCTCGATCTTCCCGTGGGCCGTGCCGGGGCAGGTCACAATCTGGCAGGCGGCCACCGCGGCCAACGCGCAAAGTTTCATGCTGGTCGGCGTTGGCCTGCTGCTGCCGGTGATCTTGGGTTACACGGCCTATGGCTATTGGCTGTTCCGCGGCAAGGTCGGGGCTGAAGGTTATGCCTGAACCTCAAGCCCCACTGCCGCGCCGTCTGGTCTGGTTCGTTGGCCTGTGGGCGGCCGGTGTTGGCGTGGTGGGCGCCGTCGGCTTGCTGCTCAGGACTTGGCTGCTGGGCTAGTTTAACCGCCAACCTTGGGCGCGATTGCCCCTAAACGGGCGGGTTGGATGACAACCCTGTCTCTGAATGGTTGCATTTCGCCTTGCGATATCCTTAACGAAACGTAAAATCTGCTGGTATCTGCGGTGCGAATCGCTCGTTCTGCAGACTGCCAGCCTTGTTCGTCCGTCGTAACTGCAGGCCGGTGGGGAGTGACTGCTTCAGCTGCCGGGGTCGTGTATTGAGGAGAGGCGTATGGTTGCAGGAACAACGGCTGTTACGGTCATCGTCGGGATCTTCATCTTCCTGTGCGTGTTCAATTTCCTGCCGGCCTGCGTGGCCTATGTGAACCGCCATCCTGATCGCCATTTGCTCGCCGCCCTCAACGTCATCTCGCTGTTTTCCTTTGCCCTGTGGATCGCTCTGATGGCTTGGGCAGCGTCCGGCACCAGCAGCCATCCGATGATCCAGCGCTTTGTTGGCTCGCCGCAGCGCCGTCGCCGCCTTGTGGCCTCGGTTTCGGCGCTGGTGTTGGCCGGCTTTGCCACGACGGCGGTTTCGCTCAACCTCGCCTGATCCCGCGCTGAGCCAGCCAGCCGGTCGGGCGCCGTTCCAAACGGCGTACCACTATGGCATTGCTGCCTTGCACTCAGGAATGTCCCTGCTATAGGCGAGCGCTCGCGTCCCGGGTGCGGGCGTGGCGGAACTGGTAGACGCGCTGGATTTAGGTTCCAGTGTCGAAAGACGTGGGGGTTCGAGTCCCTTCGCCCGCACCAGCCTGCCGCTGCTTGTCCGGGTGACTTCACAAGATTTTCAAATTCAACTTGATGGGTTCTTCGATGCAGATTGC
>JAIXPM010000227.1 GCA_027486275.1 Sphingomonadales bacterium
ACCCTGCGCCGAACCCTCGGAGTGCTCCTCTAGCCGCAAGCCGCTTGGCCCCGCAACCGGCTTTTTGCCACAATCCCGCCGAATTCGGTTTTGATACGTTGTTTCCCCACCTCAGAATCTGGGTTTGTTCCCTGCCATTTTGCCGGGGATGGCCGTGTGACCCTTCAGCGGGTTGCCGGCACGGGCCGCTCGCCCGTACGATGACGGCCATGACGCGTCCGATTCTGACCATCTGCCTGATTCTGGTAATTATTGCGCCGGCTGCTGCACAGGCACCGGCCCCAGCAACGATCGCGAATGACCGCCTTGCAGGCTTTGCCGATACTGCCGAACTGGCCCTGGCTGCCCCGGTGATCGTGCGCGCCACCATCACCCGCGCCACCCGAGTTTCTGGCAAGGCTGCACCTGATGTCGCGGCCGGCCGGGCACGGCTGTTGGTGACCGCAAGCGTGTCGAATGTGCTGGTTGCTCCCGGCGCTTTGGGCGGCACCTTGCAATATCTGTGGGATGCACCACTGGATTCGCGCGGGCGGGTACCTCAGGCCAAGGGACTGGATATATTGGCCTTTCTTGATTCGACGAAAGAAACCGGCAGCACCAGGCTGATCT
The DNA here is from genome assembly GCA_027486275.1 of Sphingomonadales bacterium. The sequence goes on from JAIXPM010000227.1 coordinate 610, forward strand.
CGCGCCGCGCCCAGCAGCCATGGGACTCGGCGCTGGCTGACACGGTGCGCGCCGTCGTAGCCGAGCAGCGATCCGGCAACGCGCCCATTATCCGCGGCGTTTCCAATGGCTTCCGCGCCGATGGCACGGTGCCGGGTGAAAGCGAGAGCCAGTTCTTCCTTGCAACGACCGATGGCAAGCCCGCGACTCTGGTGGTGCAGAATCGGCCCGGCGAGGTCCAGCGGGTGCTGGTGGCGCGCGGCGACATCATCGACGAATCAGCTGAGCGGGTGCGGCCGGGCACCCTGCTCTGGTACCGCCTGGCCTGTTTCCTCCCCGCCCGTCTGCCCGCAGCAGCCGGCGGCGCTGATCCGGCGCTGGCCAAGGACTGGCGCGATGCGCTGGCCAGCCTGGGCCCCTGCGGCAAGACCAACTAGAAGCTGGACAGCTCCACGCCGACACCTTCGCAATCGGGATAGACGTCCGGCTTGCGCGTCGAAACGCGCAGGCCGACCACGCCGGCGCGCGCGGCCACCAGATCATAAATGGCGTGCGCCACGGTTTCCTGCAGATTGAAACGGCGGCCCTCCACCAGGCCGAGCACGGCACTGCGCAAGAAATCATAATCCCAGGCTTCAGCGACTGTGTCGCAGCGCGGAAAATGATCGGCATCCACCCACACTTCGATATTCAGGCGCAGCGTTTGCGGACTGCCGACTTCAAAGGCGTGGAAGCCGATATCCACTGGCAGATCGAAATCCTGCAGAAACAATTTGCGGGAGCGGATCGCCAGATGACGCGGCACCATGCCGGGCGCCATCGGTTCGATGAAGGTGGGCGGCGGCACGTTATCGGGCATCATTTTTCTACCATGTGGGCAACGTCGCGGGGCAGGCCGAGCAGGCGCTGCCCACCATCCAGGACGATGGTTTGCGCGTTGAAGGTGGGGGTGGCGATGATGAAGCGCAGCGCGGTGACGATATCGTCCACCGTCACGCCGCGACCCAGCGGGTTGAGCCCGTGCACGGCCTCGAAATTCTCGCGCGTCTGAGGCCCGGATACCAGCGTGACCGCCGGCGCGATGCCCACGCAGCGCAAGCGCGGCGCATAGGAGCGCGCGGTCAGCTCGGTCAGCCCCTCGAAGCCGATCTTGGACAATGTGTAGGTGAAGTAATCCGGGTTGAGGCTGGCCAGCTTGGCATCGAGCAGGTTCACCACCAGCGCCGGATCATCGAGCGTATCGGGCAACGCGGCGGCAAAGGCGCGGCTGAGCAGCGCCGGGGCGCGCAGGTTCACTGCCATGTGGATATCGAATTCGGCGGGGCTGAAATCCTCAATCCGGTCATAAACGAAACGGCTGGCGCTGTTGACCAGCAGGCGGGCCGGCGGCAGCCCGGCGCAGGCAGCCATGATGATGTCCGCCGCAGCCGGATTGGCGAGATCGGCTGCGACCACGCTGGCATTTCCCAGCTCCCTCGCCAGCGCATCGGCTTCGGGACGGCTCTGGTTGCAGTGGATCAGCACATGCCAGCCATCGGCGGCGAGTGCGCGCGTGATGGCGCCGCCAATGCGCTTGGCACCGCCGGTGATGATGGCTGTTCGTGTATGCAGGCCCGTCATGATGGGCGCCGCCTAAGCCTTTGCGGGCAGCTGCGCAACGTGCAGTTCAGCGCAGGGCCTTTGCCAGCACTTTGCGGTCGCCGTCGGTTGCCATCGCCGGCAGGCCGAGCAGGCGCAGCAGCAGCGGGTGGACATCGACATTGTCGAACGGCGGCAGGACCACCCCGGCGCGGAAGGCCGGCCCGGCGGCGACGAAGCTGGCGGCCATATCGGGATGGGCTGGATCATAGCCGTGCATACCGCCCAGCGGCCGCTGCGTCTGGCTGGCCGGCGGCGCCGACAGCCAGATCATCCAGCCGGCTTCGGCAATGCAGATGATCGCCGGTACCCGGCGGTGGCGGCCATAATGCAGACGGGCAGGCAGATTGGCCTTTTCGTGGCAGGCCATGTGCGGGTGCGGCCGCAGCAGTGCGGCCTTCACGGCCACCTCTTGCCCCGGCTGCGGATTCAGGCTGGCGATGGCGCCGCCGGCCACGAGTTGTACCGAAGCCGGATCGAGAAGCGAATCCAACAGGATACGGCGATCATTGCTCACCTGAGCCATGCCATGATCGGCCACCAGCACGATGTTGGCTTCGATCCCGCGCTGCTGCAGGCCGGCCAGCAGCCGGCCGATCTGGGCATCAACCCGGGCCAGCGCCGTGTTCACCTGCGGCGAATCCGGACCAAATTCATGGCCATCGTGATCAACGGTGTCGAAATAGAGCGTGGCAAAGCCGAGGCTTGGCCGTTCTTGGGGCCGTTCATCCAGCCAAGCCAGCAACTGATCGACTCGCGCCGCTTCCGGCATGTCGCCATCGAACTTCAGCCAGCGGTACGGGCGCACACCGCGCACCGCCGCCTCGCTGCCCGGCCAGAAC
>JAIXPM010000083.1 GCA_027486275.1 Sphingomonadales bacterium
ATCGACGACAACGACTTTGGTGACCGCGAGGCACTGGCCTATCACCGCATGGGCAAGGCCGGGAAGATCGACATCGTCGCTTCCAAGCCGATGGCGACGCAGCGCGATCTGTCCCTTGCCTATTCGCCCGGTGTCGCCGCCCCGGTGCGCGCCATCGCTGCCGATCCCGACAGTGCCTATGATTACACCATCAAGGGCAATCTGGTCGCCGTGATCTCCAACGGCACGGCCATCCTGGGCCTGGGCAATCTGGGCGCGCTGGCATCAAAGCCGGTGATGGAAGGCAAGGCGGTGCTGTTCAAGCGCTTTGCCGATATCGACAGCATCGATCTGGAAGTGGACACCGAGGACGTCGACAAGTTCATCGCCTGCGTGGAACTGCTGGAGCCTTCGTTCGGCGGCATCAACCTTGAGGATATCAAGGCGCCGGAATGCTTCATCATCGAAACCACGCTGAAGGAACGGATGAATATTCCGGTCTTTCACGATGATCAGCACGGCACCGCCATCGTGGCCGCGGCTGGCCTGATCAACGCAATGCATCTGACCGGGCGCAACCCGGCCGATGTGAAGATGGTGGTGAACGGCGCCGGGGCCGCGGCGATTGCCTGCACCGAGCTGATCAAGCTCTATGGCGTCAAGCATGTCATCATGTGTGACACGTCGGGCGTGATCTACAAGGGCCGCGAAAAGGGCATTAACCAGTGGAAATCGGCGCATGCCGCCGATACGCCAGCGCGCTCCCTGGAAGAGGCGATGGTGGGCGCGGACGTGTTCATGGGCCTGAGCCAGAAGGGTGCCGTGAGCCCCGAGATGGTGGCCAGCATGGCCCCCAATCCCATCATCTTTGCGATGGCCAACCCCGATCCGGAAATCACCCCGGAAGAAGTGCACAAGGTGCGCGGCGATGCCATCGTGGCGACCGGGCGCAGCGATTATCCCAACCAGGTCAACAACGTGCTGTGCTTCCCCTATCTGTTCCGGGGCGCGCTGGACGTGCGGGCAACCGCCATAAACGAGCAGATGAAGCTGGCCGCCGCCAATGCCATCGCATCGCTGGCGCGCATGCCGGTGCCGGATGAAGTGGCTGCGGCGTACGGGGGCAAGGCCCGCAACTTCGGCCCGGAATATATCATCCCGGCGCCGTTTGATCCGCGCCTGATCGAACATATCCCCACCGCCGTCGCCAAGGCCGCCATGGCATCGGGTGCGGCGAGGAAGCCGTTCTTTGATGAAGACGCCTATCGCCAGGAACTGCGCGGGCGGTTGAATCCCACCACGTCGATCCTGCAGGGCGCCATCGAAAGCGCCCAGAGCCGCCCGCGCCGGGCCGTGTTTGCCGAAGCCGAACAGGATGTGGTGCTGCGCGCCGCGATGAACTGGAAGAACAGCGGGTACGGCACGCCGGTGCTGGTCGGCCGCGAGGGGCCGGTGCGCGAAGGCCTGGCGCGGCTGGGCGTCGAGGACATCGACAGTTTCGAGATCCACAACAGTGCGATTTCGCCGTTGGTGCCGCGCATGGTCGAATATCTGTACGAACGCCTGCAGCGCCGCGGCATGCTGCACCGTGATGTGCAGCGCATGGTGAACCATGAACGCAACGTGTTCGGCGCGCTGCTGGTGGCGATGGGCGAAGCCGATCTGATGCTCACCGGCGTTACCCGCAATTTTGCCACGACCTATCGACAGGTGCGCCAGGTGATCGACCCGGCGCCCGGCTGCCGCCCGTTCGGCATCCACATGCTGGTGGGCAAGCAGCAGACGATTTTTGTGGCCGATACCACCGTGACCGAACGGCCTTCGGCGGAGTCGCTGGCCACCATCGCCATCGAAACGGCGGCCGTGGCGCGCCGGCTGGGGCAGGAACCGCGCGTTGCCTTCCTGAGCTACAGCAATTTCGGCAATCCGCGTGGCGAGTTTGTCGACAATGTGCGCGATGCGGTGAAGCTGCTCGACAATCGCCAGGTCGGCTTTGAATATGAAGGCGAAATGTCGGCCGATGTGGCGTTGAACCCGGCGATGCGGGCGCAATATCCGTTCAATCGGCTTTCCGGCCCAGCCAATGTGCTGATCATGCCCGGCCTGCACAGCGCCAACATCGCGGCGAAACTGATCAAGGAAGTCGCCAACCTTCGGGTTGTTGGCCCGATGCTGGTCAACATGTCCAAACCCGTGCAGATCGTGCCGATGAACAGCAGTGCATCGGATATCGTTACGCTGGGCGTGCTGGCCTCCACGGGCGTGGTGTGCTGAAACCGCCCGTCCTCCTCATCCACGGCATGTGGTCGACGCCGGCCACCTTTGACCGGCTGCGCCCCGTGCTGGAGGAAGCCGGCCATCGCACCCATGCGCCTTGCATCCTGTTCCACGATCGGCCGGTGAGCCTGCCGCCGCACGCGGCGCTGGGGGAACTTTCCATCACGGCCTACGTGGATCACCTGGTCGCCGAAGCCGGCAAGCTGGGCGCACCGCCGGTGATTCTGGGCCATTCGATGGGCGGGTTGCTGGCGCAGATGGTGGCGCAGCGGATTCCGCATGCCGGCCTGGTGCTGCTGTCGCCGGCAGCGGCGGCCAACAGCCAGTCACCCAGCCTTGATCCGTTCAGGACGCTGAAGAGTGTCGTGCTGAAATGGGGCTGGTGGGAACAACCGACCCTGTGTGACGAAGCCGGCGCGCGCTGGGGCATTTTCAACGGCGTGCCCGAGGATGTGACGCGCCGCGAGATTGATGCGCTGGTGTGGGATTCGGGCCGCGTGCTCGCTGAAATGGCGCTGCCGCCGTTGTTCGGCAATGTGACGCGGGTGGATTATGCCCGGCTGAACCAGCCGGCGCTGGTGGTGGTGGGCCTGAACGATCGCATCACGCCGCCCGGCATCGCGCGGGCGACGGCGCGCAACCTCACCGGCCAGATCGATTATCAGGAACTGCCGGGCGCGCCGCACTGGCTGTTCTGGGGTGAACTGGAAGATCGGGTGACGGCGATGGTGGTCGATTGGCTGAAAACGCTGAGCTGATTGCCCGGTTGAAGGCCGAGGCGCTTACCCAAGGCTTTGCCGATATCGGCATCACCACGGCTGATGCGATCCCGCAAGCGGGTGCGCG
>JAIXPM010000057.1 GCA_027486275.1 Sphingomonadales bacterium
CTATCGCAACCTTGCGAAAATCTATCACCCCGATCATCCGGAAACCGCCGACATCGACATGTTCAATGCGGTGATCGAGGCCTATCGCGCGCTCAAGGATCACGGCAAGCGCCTGGCCTATGATGCGCTCTACAGCGGCAACACCGGCTTCGTGTTTGCCGCCGACGATGACATCCTGGCTGAAGAGCGCACCGCGCTGTCCGATGCCGATGTTCATGCCGAAGTGCTCCTGTACCTGTACAAGCGCCGCCGCGAACGCGCGCAGGAACCGGGCGTGGGCCAGTATGAACTGCAGCGCATGCTGGGCTGCACCACCGAAGCCTTTGATTTCCACGCTTGGTATCTGAAGGCCAAGGGCCTGATCGAAACCACCGACGCCGGATCGCTGGCCATCACCATCGCCGGCGTGGATCATGTGATCAGCACGTCGCGCACTCTGGCGCAGGAAAAGCTGCGCATCACCCAGTTCGCCGGCAATGCGGGCCCGCGCGCCTGGCCACACGCCGCCGCCGCCTGAACCGGGCCAGCTTGCACCCCAAGCTGATAGACGCACGCGCTGCTTGGCGTTAGGGAACGGGAAATCCCGTTTCTTCATGCAAAGCAGACCCTCGTGAACCTGTTTACCGACTATGCCGCCGTTCTGAAGGCGGCGCTGGCTGAGTTGACCGACGCTGGCACCCTGCCCACCGGCCTGTCCCATGCCAACGTCACCGTGGAACCGCCGCGCGATGCCAGCCACGGCGATCTGGCCACCAATGCCGCGATGGTGCTGGCCAAGCCTGCGGGCATGAACCCGCGCGCATTGGCCGAAGCGCTGGTTGCCGCCCTGCGCACAAAGCCGGGCATCGCCGCCGCCGAAGTGGCCGGGCCGGGCTTCATCAACCTGAAGCTGGCCGACAGCGTGTGGCACGCACAGATCAACGCCATGCTTGGCGCCGGCAGCGATTATGGCCGCTCCACCGTGGGCCAGGCCAAGCGCATCAACGTCGAATATGTCTCCGCCAATCCCACCGGGCCGATGCACATGGGCCATTGCCGCGGTGCGGTGGTGGGCGATGCCCTGGCGGGCCTGCTGGAATATGCCGGCTGGGACGTGACCAAGGAATATTACATCAACGATGCCGGCGGCCAGGTCGATACGCTCGCCCGTTCCGCCCACCTGCGCTATCGCGAGGCGCTGGGTGAGACGATCGAGATCCCGGAAGGCTTCTACCCCGGCGATTATCTGGTGCCGGTGGGCGCCGCGCTGGCCGCCGAGTTCGGCGACACGCATGTGAACGCGCCCGAAGCCGATTGGTTGGCCCTGTTCCGCACCCGCACGGTCGCCCTGATGATGGTGCGTATCCGTGCCGATCTGGCCCTGCTCGGCATCGAACAGTCAGTGTTCTTCTCCGAAGCCTCGCTCGGCACCAAGGTGCAGGACGCGCTCGACACGCTGAAGTCGAAGGGCCTGATCTATGAAGGCGTGCTGGAAAAGCCGAAAGGCGATGCCGCCGACGATTGGGAAGCCCGCCCGCAGACCCTGTTCCGCTCGACCGATTTCGGTGACGATCAAGACCGGGCGATGCAGAAATCGAACGGCAACTGGACCTATTTCGCCGGCGACGTGGCCTATCACTGGGACAAGCTGACGAGGGGCTATGACGCGCTGGTCAACATCTTCGGCGCCGATCACGCCGGCTATGTGAAGCGGATGACAGCGGCGGTGAAGGCGCTTTCCGATGGCCGCGTGCCGCTCGATATCAAGATCGTGAACCTGGTGAAGCTGCTGCGCGCCGGCGAACCGGTGAAGATGTCCAAGCGCGCCGGCACGTTCGTGACGCTGGGCGAAGTGGTTGAGGAAGTGGGCAAGGATGTGGTCCGCTTCGTCATGCTCACCAAGCGGCCGGAATCGATGATGGATTTCGATTTCGCCAAGGTGGTGGAACAGAGCCGCGACAACCCGGTGTTCTATGTGCAGTACGCCCACGCCCGCATCGCCTCGCTGGGCCGCAAGGTCGCCGAAGCCGGCGTGGCTCTGCCGGAACCGGACCTGGCGCTGCTCGATGCCGATGAGCTGAACGTCGTGAAGATGGCCGCCAACTTCCCGCGCATCGTGGAACAGGCCGCCGACGCCCGCGAACCGCACCGCATCGCCTTTTATCTGGGCGATCTGGCCGCCGCCTTCCACAGCCAGTGGAACGCCGGCAATGATGATGCGACCCGTCGCTTTGTGCTGGCCGATCGGCCTGATCTGACCGCAGCGCGGCTGGCCATGGCGCGCGCGGTGGGGCAGGTGATCAGGAACGGCCTCGCGGTGATCGGGGTGGCCGCTGCCGAGGAGCTGCACTGATGGCGCAACGGGACGAAGACGCCCCATGGCTGGCTGAGGCGGCGCCGCTGCGGGCCGCGCCAAAGAAGCGCCCGCTGCTCAACATCATCATCGCCGTGCTGGCGCTGGGCGCGGTGGCGGCGGTGGCGCTGCTGATGCTGCTCGGCCGGCGCGATGGCGGCTCGTCCCAGGGTTATATGGAAGCCGATCAGGCACCGCTGATCGAAGCCGATGCCGGCCCCTACAAGGTGCCGCCCGCTGATCGCCAGGGCATGGATGTGCAGGGCGACGGCGAGGTGATCCATGAAGCCGTGCGCGGCGAGAATCCGGGTGCGGTGATCGACATGGGCGCCCTGCCCGAAGAACCGCTGGGCCGGCCGCGTGATCTGCTGCCGCCAGGCAGCGCAGCGCCGCCGCCCGCCGCGCCAGCGGGCCAGCCGGTGCAGGTGCAGGTGATGCCGGCCGGGCCGGCCGTCACGGCACCCGCCCGCCCGCTGGCCAAACCCGCGGTGCCGCAGCCGGCGCCCGTGGCCGTGAAGCCAGTGCCAGCCAAGCCCGTTGCGGTGCCACCAGCGCCCGCCAGCAAGCCGCCAGCCGCCGCCAGCGCAACGCCCAAAACCGTCACCAAACCGCCAGCGCCCGTCACCGCGCCGGCAGCAACCGGCAGCAAGACGGTGCAGATCGGTGCCTTTTCGAGCGAGGCCAAGGCCGAAGAGGAATGGGCCCGGGTGTCCGGCAAGGCCAAGCTGACAGGCAAGCAAATCCAGAAACTGACCTCGTCCAGCGGCAAGACGATGTGGCGGGTGCGCGGCACGACCGCTGATTCCGATGCCGCCTGCAAGGCCATTCTGGCAGTCAAGGGCGCCTGCGAGGTGAGGAAGTGATGCAGCCGCTTTTCCTCGGGCTCGCCGGCCTTGCCCTGAATGATGACGAGCGCGCGCTGTTCCGCGCCGCCAATCCGGCCGGTTATATCCTGTTCAAAAGAAACGTCGATTCGCCAGATCAGGTGCGCGCGCTGACCCAGAGTTTGCGCGATCTGGCCGGCCGCGATGTGCCGATCCTGATCGATCAGGAAGGCGGCCGCGTCGCCCGCCTGCGCCCGCCGCATTGGCCCGAATTCCCCACAGGGGAACGCTTCGGCCTGCTCTACGACAAGGCGCCGATCACCGCGATCGAGGCGTGCCGGTTGAATGCGCTGGCGCTGGCAGCCTTGCTTAAGGACCTCGGCATCAACGTCGATTGCCTGCCGCTGCTCGACGTGCGTGACTTGCAAGGCCATGATATCATTGGCGATCGCAGCTTCGGTGCCGAACCCATGGTGGTCTCGGCGCTCGGCAAGGCGGTGCTCGATGGCTTCCGCGCCGGCGGCATCTGCGGCGTCGTCAAGCATATCCCCGGCCACGGCCGCGCCCGGGCGGACAGCCATTTGGAACTGCCCGTGGTCACCGCCAGTCGCGAAGAGCTGGAGCGCGATTTTGAGCCGTTCCGCCGCCTCGCCGACGCCCCGATGGCGATGACTGCTCACATCACCTACACCGCGCTCGACGCCGCGCGCTGCGCCACGCTTTCTCCGGATGTGATTGATTTTATTCGCCAGGATATTGGCTTCGGCGGCCTGTTGATGTCCGATGATCTGGGCATGCACGCGCTCGGCAACCCGCAATCGGGCGGCCACCCGCCGGGCAGCAACGCCCTGCAGGATTTCGGCGCCCGCGCGCTCGCCAGCCTCGATGCCGGCTGCGACATCGCTCTGCATTGTTCGGGTGATTTCAATGAGATGCGTTCCATCGTCGAGGCCGCGCCGGTGATGAGCGAAGTCGCCACCACCCGCCTTGCCGCCGCCATGGCCTGGATGGGGCCGGGTGACAGCACGCCGGTGGCGGAATGGGCCGCCGCCCGCGACGCTCTGCTGGCGTTGGCGTGATCGAAGCGGACGAGCAGTTCGATCTGCCGGTGCGGGCCGCACCGGAAACGAGCACGCTGATCCTGCAACTGGGCAGCTGGGAAGGCCCGCTCGATCTGCTGCTGACCTTGGCGCGGGCGCAAAAGGTTGATCTGGCGCAGATTTCCATCCTGGCGCTGGTTGATCAATATCTGGGTTTCATCCGCGACGCCAAGGCGCTCAGCCTGGAACTGGCCGCCGATTACCTGGTCATGGCCGCTTGGCTGGCCTATTTGAAATCGCTGCTGCTGCTGCCCAAGGACCCGGAGGCCGAACCCGATCCGGCTGAGCTGGCGCTGAAACTGCAATTCCAGCTGCAACGGCTGGAAGCCATGCGCGAATCCGGCCAGAAGCTGCTCGCCCGCCCGCAACTGGGCTGGGACATGTTCCGCCGCCCCAATCCGGAAGGTCTGGCCGAAGAGAAGCGCGCCACCTTTGAATGCAGCTATTATGATCTGCTTTCCGCCTATGGCGCAATCACCGCGCGGCGCTCACGCTCCGTCCATGTCGTCCGCCGCCGGCCGGTGATGGCGCTGGATGAAGCCATTGAACGGCTTGAACATTTGTTGGGCCGCAGCATCGACTGGACGGAGCTTGTGCGCTTCCTGCCGGCCGATTTGGCGGACGAATCTTATGCCCGCTCGGTGCTGGCCTCCAGCTTTGTCGCCGCGCTGGAACTCACCCGCCAGGGCAAGGCGACGCTCAGCCAGGGCGCCGCCTTTGCCCCCATCCTGCTGAGGGCCCGTCATGACTGACGAGACTGTGGATTTCGCCCTGAC
>JAIXPM010000289.1 GCA_027486275.1 Sphingomonadales bacterium
GCGGTGCCCGATCATCCGGTGGTGCTGCGCAGCCTGCACGGTTTTGCCATCTGGACCAATCAGGCCGCGCTCGATGCCGGCAAGATCACCAAGGCCAGCCCGGTTCCGGTCGGGGGCGAGATGCGGCTGGGCGCGGATGGGCAGCCCAATGGCCTGTTCCTGAACCGCGCGGCGACGATGGTCGAAGCGGCGGTGCCGCCCGAGCCGCCGGCGGTGGTCGCGCGCCATGCGCTGAAGGGCCTGAACCAGATGGCCGCCGACGGCTATGTGATGGTTCACGAGGCCGGTGTGGGCAGCCAGGCGATGGCCGCGCTCCAGCAACTGGAGGACCAGCGCCGCCTGCCGATCCGGGTCTATGCCCTGCTCTCGCTGCGCGACCCGCCCCTGATGCGGCAGTGGATCGCGAAGGGGCCTGACCGGGACAGTGAGACCATGCTCGTCACACGCGCGGTCAAGGCCTATTACGACGGCGCGCTGGGATCGCGCGGGGCGCGGCTGCTGGCCGACTATGCCGACAAGCCGGGCCACCGCGGGATCAGCGGAAGCGGTTATGGCTTTGACCAGGATTTGGCCAAGCAGGCGATGAAGGCCGGATTCCAGCTCGGGATCCATGCCATTGGCGATGCGGGCAACCGCGAAGCGCTCGATTTCCTTGAGGCGGAGTTCAAGGCCGTTCCCAATACCGCGCGCAACCGCCACCGGATCGAACACGCCCAGGTCGTCTCTCCGCAAGACCAGCCGCGCTTTGCCCGGCTGGGCGTGATTGCCTCAATGGAACCGCCCCACGCGGTGGAGGACAAGGGCTGGGCCGAAGTTCGCCTGGGCCCGCAGCGCATCCTTGGCGCCTATGCCTGGCGCTCGCTGCGCACAGGCGGCGCGCGACTGACCTTCAATGCCGACAATCCGGGCTCCGACCACAGCATCTTCTATGGCCTCCATTCCGCGATCACCCGCCAGGACAAGCAGCTTCAGCCCCCCGGCGGATGGGTTCCGGAGCAACGGCTGACGATCGAAGAAGCGATCCGGGCCTATACCAGCTGGTCGGCCTATGCCGCCTTCCGCGAAGACCGGACGGGGATCATTGCCAAGGGCCGATGGGCTGATCTGACCGTCATGGATATAGATCCCTTCGCCCTCGCCGCGACCGCCCCGCAAAAAATCCTGGCCGGCAGGATTGTGGCGACCATCGTCAACGGGAAGGTGGTTTATCAGCGATAGGCCGTTGGCCAGTGTTTCGGGAGATCAGGTGTGCCCGCCGCTTTGGCTGTTTCGTTGATGTGCAATCCCTGAAAACGCGTGAGAATTTCCCTGTTTCGCGATACGAATTCCCTGTCCGTCAATCGGCGGATATGCCGGAAATGACCGATTTCTTAGGGACATATTTGGGCGGTGGACCTCGAAAGCAGCCGCGAACTGCGTCGAAAACAGGGAAAACAGGGAAGTTTAGCGCTGAGCCAAGTTCGCGGCTGACTTCCTCCACCGCCAATTCCTCATTCATCCCTCCAACCCTCGTTTCTTGGTCTGGCGTGTTCTGACAGAAAAGCGCAACGCCTTGCTGACTACACAGGCGACAGGTGAAGCTCGGGGAGGCCGCGTCCCCGGGCCTCTGCATTGAAGCGCGCCAACTCCTCGGCAGCGAGCAATTCCAGCCGTTTCCGCACGGCCTGCCACTGCCGATCAAGGTCGGCCTTGCGCTGCAAGCGGCTCGCGGTTGGACGTCCCTCGGCGCTCCCTGCGCTGTAACCACCATCGCCCACCAGCGTGCTGTAGAGCGTATCATAGTGTGCACTCAGGCCGGCGGGCACGCCGACCTGGCCTGCGACGGGCAACGGCGCGATCGATGCTTCCACCGCGCGAAGTGCGGTGTTGAGCGCTGTGGCGGCGCTGGTGGTGGCAGCCGGCGAGGCGGTGGCGGCGCGCCGCAATGCGCGCACGTCGGCCAGCGCGCGGTTCAGTGTGGTGATCGTATCGCGCACGGCCGTGGCCAGGGCATATTGCGCGTCATAATCGGCCTGGCGGATAGTGGGCGCGCCTGGGTTGCCGGTGACCAGCAGCGGACGCGTCTCCACCAGCGACCCGGCGGTGAGCCGGACGGTGTAGCGACCCGGCGGCACCTTCACGCCCTTCTCGGCGCGCTCGTCGTCATCATCCGACTTCGACCCGATCGGCCCTTCGGCGCGCAGGTCCCACACGATACGGTGAAATCCGGGTTTCGTGGCCAGCCGGTCAGGCGCTTTGCCGGTAGCGCGGAAGCGGCGCAGCACCGTGCCGCGCGCATCCAGGATTTCGATGGTCGCATCCGGCGCATCGGCGCCCAGAACATAGTGGATCAGCGCTCCGTGCGGCACGTTGTCGGGGAGCACCAGTTCCACCTCCTGCAGCGGCGGCGCCCCCACGCCGCGCGCAGCCGGGCGCGGCGCATAGAGCCGGGGCGCGCCCGGGGTGGCTTCGGCAGCCAGTTCCCGCAGCGGCCCCAGATCGTCCAGGATCCAGAAGGAGCGACCCTGCGTGGCCACCGCCAGATCACCGCGGTGCACCTTCAGGTCCATCACCGGCGTGGCCGGCAGGTTGAGCTGCAGCGACTGCCAGCGCTTGCCGTCGTCGAACGA
>JAIXPM010000267.1 GCA_027486275.1 Sphingomonadales bacterium
ACGTGCCGGCCACGCTGGCCTTCTACGAATCCGGCCCGCGCCTCGCCGTCACGCTGGCGGCGTTGCACGCTGGGCTGGGCGATCGCCCGGCCGCGGTGGGCCGCGAACTCACCAAGAAGTTCGAGAAGATGGTGACCGGCAAGCTTTCGGAGCTCGCCGCGCGCTGGGCGGATGCGCCGCCGAAGGGCGAGATTGTCGTGCTCGTCGGGCCGCCGCTGCCGCCGCCGGCCGCCAGCGCCGATGATCTTGATTCGGCCCTGCATGCCGCCTTGGCGACAATGCGGGTGAAGGATGCGGCCAAGGCCGTTGCGGATCAGCTGGGCCTGTCGAAATCCGAGGTTTATGCCCGCGCACTGGCACTCAAAAATGGCTGACCCACATCGCCAAGCCAACGAACGGCGCGGGCGGATGGCCGAACATATTGCCGCCATCTGGTTGATCGCAAAGGGCTATCGCCTGATCGGCCGCCGGCTGCGCACGCCCGGCGGCGAGATTGATCTGCTGCTGCGCCGGCGCGATGCGCTGGTGTTTGTAGAAGTGAAAGCGCGGCCCACTCTCGACTCCGGCGTGGCGGCGCTGCATCTTGCGCAACAGCGGTGTTGCCAGGCAGCCGCCCGCTGGCTGGCAACGCGTTATGGCTGGCCGGGCGCGGTGATCCGGCACGACGCGGTGGTGGTCACACCGTGGGCGCGGCCCCGGCACCTGGTCGCCATCTGGCGGGAAGAGGCGTGATGTTACTGGCAACAATCGGCCTGATGGATGATGCCGATATCGACGTGATCGAAGCCGGCATCGCGTTGAGCCTGGCTGACAATCCGCGCACTGATGCCGACAGGCTGCGCCGGCTGATGACAGGCTGGGCCGTCAGCCTGCAACGTGATCTGGCTCCCTCCACCGCCAAGGGCCGCGCCCTTCGGCTGGCAAGCCTGATCGCTGGCGAAGCCGGTTTGACCGGCGACACTCAGGATTATGACAATCCATTGAATGCCGATCTGGTGGCGGTGGCGACACGCAGCCGCGGCCTGCCGATCAGCCTGTCGATCCTCTATGTCGCGCTGGCCCGGCGCATTGGCTGGCGGGCCGATGCATTGGCCCTGCCCGGCCACGTGCTGGTGGAAGTGCATGGCGGCGGCGAATCGGCCCTGCTCGATCCATTCGATCACGGCATCAGTTTGACGGCAGCCCGTGCCGCCGACATTGCCCGCCAAGCCGGCGGCGCGCCGGTTGCCGGCGGCTTTCCGGCAATGAGCACCCGCCAGATGCTGGTGCGGATGGTGTCCAACCAGGCCAGCCGCGCGCGACTGAATGGTGATATCGGGCGGGCGCTGATGCTGTATGAACGGCTCACCACCATCGCGCCGGATCAGGGCGGCTTGTGGTGGGAACGCGCCCGGCTGGAACAGCGCATCGGTCGCCTTGCCGCCGCCCGCGCCAGCCTGACCGCCATGCTGGAAACCACCCACGACGCCCAGGTGGGCGAACGCATCCGCGCCACACTTGCCACGCTGGCAAGATCCGAAAATTGAAAAGGCCTGCCCAATGACCATGCGCGTCGCGGTTCAGATGGACCCGATCGAAACCATCAACATCGGCGGCGATTCCAGTTTCGCGCTGATGCTGGAAGCCCAGGCGCGCGGCGCCACGCTGATCCATTATATGGCCGATGATCTTTCCGCCGAGAACGGCCGGGTGCGGGCCAAGGCCCGGCCGCTGAAGGTGATCAACCAGGCCGGCGCCCATTATGAATGGCTGGGCGATCCGCGCACCGTCGATCTGGCGGATGAAGCCGATGTGGTGCTGATGCGCCAGGATCCGCCATTCGACATGGGCTATATCACCGCCACCCACCTGCTGGAGCAGATCCAGGATCGGGTGCTGGTGGTCAACGATCCCGCCGAAGTGCGCAACGCGCCGGAAAAACTGTTCGTGCTGCGCTTCCCCGATCTGATGCCGCCAACGCTGGTGACGAAAAGCCTGGAAGAAGCCATGGATTTCCGCGCCCGCCACGGCGCCATCGTGGTGAAACCGCTCTATGGCAATGCCGGTACCGCGGTGTTCCTGATCGACAAAAACGACGGCAATCTGCCGGCGCTGGTTGAACTGTTCAGCAGCGTGTGGCGCGAGCCATTCATGGTACAGGCGTTCCTTCCTTCCGTGGCGGAGGGCGACAAGCGCATCGTGCTGGTGGATGGCGAACCGGCCGGCGCCATCAACCGCCTGCCGAAAAAGGGTGAAATCCGCTCCAACCTGGCCGCCGGCGGCAGCGCCCAGCCGACCGAACTGACGGCGCGGGAACAGGAAATCTGCGCACGGCTCGGCCCCGAACTCAAAAAGCGCGGCCTGATCTTCGTCGGCATCGACGTGATCGGCGGTTACCTGACCGAGATCAACGTCACCTCCCCCACCGGCATCCGCGCCATCGACCGGTTCAACGGCACCGACACGCCAGCGCGCATCTGGGACGCGATCAAGGCCCGGCTCGACGCACGGGGCTGAGGGTCAGTCTTCGGACTTGGCCTTCTTGGCCGGCTTGGGCGGCGGGCCGGCGACTCGTTCCCAATCGCCCAGGCCGCAGCCGCCGAAATGGACGCCGCCCAGATTGAAATCGATCACCGACACGATATCGCCGCGGCACTGGCTGCCGATCGGGCTCGAATGCACCAGTGCCCGGCGCGGCTGCAGGGTGGGGCATTCCATGGTGTTGCGCCACCAGCGGCCATCGCGCAGCCGCGCATACCATTTGCCATCGGGTGCGGCCTGCGCCTGCAGGATACTGCGGGTTTGCAGGCAGTCGCGGATTTCGGGCTTGAACTCCGTGGCCTTGGCCGGGGGATCATCACCTGCCAGAGCAGGGGCTGCCGCGACCAGCGCGGCAAGGATAAGCGCGTTTCTGATCATGCCTGCCGTGATGCCCTCGCCTCGCTGTATCATCGCTGAACACTTCATCCGCGGAACACGTCCTTGGCGGCCCGCCGCCGCGCCAGTTCGGCCACGCTTCCGGCGCGCACAAACGGGTTGGTTGCCGCTTCCATGGCCAGGCTGAACGGCACGGTCGGATCGCCGCGCTCCCGCAGCCGGTCCACGGCTTCGGCGCGCCGCACCAGCGCATCATTCTC
>JAIXPM010000438.1 GCA_027486275.1 Sphingomonadales bacterium
CAGTTGCGGCCTGCCGCCTGAGGGGCTGGCCCTGCGCCGGCCGGCATGGCAGAAACGCGCCATGCAGGCCGGCACCACCATCTTCGAGCATATGTCGGGCCTAGCCCGACAGCATGATGCCATCAACCTGGGGCAGGGCTTTCCAGATTTCGGTTGGTCGCCCAAAGTGCTGGCGGCAGGAGCCGATGCAATTACAACGGGTTATAACCAGTATCCACCGATGCGCGGCTTGCCGGAACTGCGCCGGGCGGTGGCGGACTTCTATGGCCGGCGGCAGGGGTTGGACCTTGCGCCGGAACAGGTGATTGTCACATCGGGCGCCACTGAGGCGCTGGCGGCCAGCATCATGGCGGTGGCGGGGGCCGGCGATGAGGTGATCCTGTTCGCGCCGGCCTATGATGCCTATGCGCCGCTGGTGCAGCGGGCAGGCGCTCGCCCGGTGTGGGTGGCACTGCAGCCGCCCGACTGGCAGGCCAGTGCGGAAACGATTGCGGCGGCGATTACACCGGATACCCGCGCCATCCTGTTGAATACGCCGCACAATCCCACCGGCGGCATGGCCGGCCCGGCGATGCTGGCGGCCATCGTGGAATTGGCCCGCAAGCATGACCTGACCATCATCAGCGACGAGGTGTGGGAGGAAGTGATCACCGGCGATGCGCCGCACATCTCGGCCTATAGTTTGGCCCCGGAGCGTACGATCAAGATCGGATCGGCCGGCAAGCTGCTGGCGCTGACCGGCTGGAAGGTGGGCTGGGTGGTGGCCGAAGCGGCGCTGGCGGAGCGGGTGGCGCAGGTGCACCAATATCTCACCTTCACCACCGCCCCGCCGCTGCAGACCGCGGTTGCTGCTGGGCTGGCGCTGCCTGACGACTGGTTTGCTGCCGCCCGTGTCCGCTTTGTGACGGCGCGGGACCGGCTTGTGACGGATCTTGCCCGCCACGGCTGGAAATTGCTGCCAACGCAAGGCAGCTATTTCGTCATGGCCGATCTGGCGGCTTCGGGCATCAAGATGGGCGATCGCGACTTCTGCGAGGCCGCGGTGATCGATCCCGGAATTGCCGCCATCCCGCTATCGGCCTTCATGCCCGATGGCCAGCAGACGCCGTTCATCCGGCTGTGCTTCGCCAAGTCTGATGCCATCCTGGATGAAGGCGCGGCGCGGCTGAACCGGGCAAGGGCGATGTTTGCGGCCTGAGCCTTGCGTGTATTGCCTAACTAATGCAGTGTGGCCGCGCAACAGGGGAGACAGGATATGGCCGAACAGCGTCTGCGCAGCGGGGAAGTGGTTCGCACCGGGATCAGCCTGGGTTCGGCGATTGCCGTCACCATCAGCTGGAGCCTGCACAAGTCGCTGCTGTGGGTGATCATCCACGGGCTGCTGTCGTGGTTCTACGTGATCTATTACGCGCTAACCCGTTAAGCCGCCCGGCGGTTCTCCAGCACTTCGGCAAAGCCGCGGAACAGCGCTTCGAAATGCGCATCAATGGTGCGGGCGAACGGTGCCGCCGCCACGGCATTGGCGCGCATCGCCGGCAGCCCAGGGATGGCGTCTGCAATGGTGCTGGCGAGGCTGGCGGCATCCAATGACTTGAACGCCATGCCGATGCCCGGTTCGAGCTGATCATAGGCCGCGCCTGCATCCGGCACGATCAGCGGCAGGCCGCTGGCGCGGGCTTCGGCGCAGGCGATGCCGAAGGTTTCGGCCGGCGCGCCGTGCACCATCATGTCGGCACTGGCGAGGATGCGGGCGAATTCCGGGCGGTCGCGAACCGGAGCGATCAACTGGATATGCGGGTTCTCGCCGACCGCGCGCGCCACGGCGGCGCGGGCATGGCCATCGCCCAGGATGATCAGGCCCAGCGGCCGGCCGTAACTGGCGGCGGTCACGCCGGCGATCACCATCGGCCATTGCTTTTCATGGCTGTGCCGGCCCACCCCGATCAGCAGCGTGGCATCCGGCGGCAGGCTGCATTGGGCGAGCAGGCGGGCGCGCAGTTCTGCATCACGATTGGCCGGGGAGAACACGCCTGGGTCCACCCCCAGCGCATTGTCGACCACATGTGTGAGCCCACCATCGCGCAGCCGTTTCGACAGGCTGGGCGCCGCCGAAATCACCTGATCATAACGGGCGTCGAGCCGGCGCAGATAGCGCCAGAACCAATCGAAGCTGCGATCGATCGTCTGGCGCGGCAGGAAGCCATCGAGATAGCGATAGACCCAGGCCGACAGCGGCTCGGCGTGCATGAACAGGCTGCGCGGCGCGGCGCCCGGCCAATCGGCCACGGCCGCCGCACTGCCCCATGGCGAGGAGCACTCGATGAAATCCGGCTGATATTCATCTAGCGCATCGTGGATGATCCGATCACTGGCGAAATAGAAATAGTTGCGATCCAGCGGGAAGCGCGGGCTCTTGATGTTGACCAGCCGCGCCTTGCCCACTTCGCGCACGCTGTCGTCGGCGCCCGGCACCACCACGGTCAGCCGCACACCGTGCTTTTCCGCCACTTCCAGCTTGCGGTGGGTATAGGTGCGGATGCCGCCACCCTGCGGGGAATAAAGCGCCGAGATGTCGACGAGATGCATGGGTGAAGCGATACTCCTGCACCTGTGGTTGGCGCAATCCGGTCAATCTGCCGGGCCGCGCCTGCGGTCAAGCCCCGATCAATCGCTTTTGATCAATCGCCGTCCCGCAACGGGCCGAAGCTGAACAGGCCACGGCGGTAATTGAGGCGGATGGAAATCGCCGTCAGGCCTGGCCCGGCCTGGAAACGGGTGGCGGCGGCCTTGGGCTTGGACAGGCCCAGCCGCGGGTTGTTGGGAAAGCCCACGCCATCAGTGGACAGGCCGAATTTCCGATTGGAATCGCGGTCATGCAGCAGCGACAGCGTGTAGGCGCCGGGGCCGGGGGTGCGCACGCACAATTGCACGGCGCCGGCCTGCGGCAATGGCATTTCCACGCGGCGGAAGGTCTTGCCCTGGTTGATCAGGATATTGTCGTCCTGCAGGAAATCATTGTCGTTGTCGGGATACAGCTCGGCGCGCAGGGTGCCGCGCCGGTCCTTCAGGCCCACAACCGTGACGATCACCGCCGAGCCGGCTTCATTGGGCCGGCACTGGCCTTCAGCTTTTCCCAAATCGGGATTGGATTCCACCTGCGCACACGCCGCCGCAGGGATCAGCACCATCAGTGCCGCCAGCCAGACCGTCTTCATTTCTTGCGCCATCCAGCCGCTTCGCCGCTCACCAGCAACAGGCCAAGGCCCAAATGCGTTGCGAGCAGCAGGCTTGCCATCATCGCCATCAGCGCGCCCACTTCGGCATCCTGGCCGATCATGAACACCGCCAGCGCGGCAAACACCACATCCTTGTTGGGCAGGAACGGCAGCCGCGACAGCAGCATGCGCATGGCCGAAAGCAGCACCCACAATTCCACCGATTCCGCCGGCAGCGCCAGGTGCCAGCACAGCCCGGTGAGCACCAGCGTGGCAATCACGCGCGCGGTCTGCACGAAGGTGACAACCCAGAGATCGCGCGCCGGCAGGCTGAACAGCTTCTTGCGGAAGAACAAGACGCCGCTGGAAATCACCAGCATCAGCGCCACCGAAGCGAAGAAGGCCGTGGAATCGATGCCGAGATGCAGCGTATCAAGCAGCGGATAGGCCAGCACCATCAGCACCAGCGTCACGGCATTGGCTGCCATGGCCGACAGGATGGCGACATCCTTCACGGCGCCGAACGGTGCCGAAGTCATGCCGGTGCGCTGCCGCGCCCAGGTGTAGAAATAGAGATCGCCGACATAGCCGGTGATCAACTCGTTGCCGATCAGCTTGCGCAGCAGCGCGAAGAAGCCGGCGACCGGGATCTGCCACAGCCGGCGGAAAATGGCATAATCGCCGAGCGGCCCGGCAAAATAGGACAGCGCAAACACCACCCAGAAGGCCGGCGAGCTTGGCACGATGGCCGCCACGCGCGCCAGA
This sequence comes from Sphingomonadales bacterium, assembly GCA_027486275.1. The sequence continues at coordinate 3,981 of JAIXPM010000438.1, forward strand.
TCGAGCTGCGCCAGTTGCAGCATTGCGGCCACCAGCACGGCGAGCGTGATGATGGTGCCAACCCACCACGTCCAGCCGCGTTCGCTGCGCGGCAGGGCGGGCAGGCTGGGCGGCAGGCCGTCGGGGCCTGCCGGGGCAGTTGCAGCGTCGGTTCGAAGCATTTCCGGGGCCAAAATCCTAACTCTCGCCGGCCCTAGTGGCCCAATATGGCAATTTGACGACCGTGCAGCGGCGGATTTTGCCGGATTGGTGCCCTATTTCCCTCATGCCCGGTTCATCACAGCAGCGGCGCGATGGCCGCCAGCAGGGCCGGAGCGCGGCCGGGGTGGCAGATCAAGATGTCGGGCGTGAGCGGACGCGGCTGGTTGAACACCAGCGGGCTGCCTTCAACGCGGCTCACCCACAGACCGGCGGCCTGGGCCACGGCGGCCGGCGCACCGCTGTCCCATTCGTGCATGTCGCCCTGGTGCAAATAGACGTCGGCCTCGCCGCGCAGCACCGCCAGGGTTTTCGCGCCGGCACTGCCCATCGGCACCAGTTCGCAGCCGATGCTGGCGGCCAGCGCATCGGCACAGGCGGCGGGGCGGCTGCGCGA
>JAIXPM010000443.1 GCA_027486275.1 Sphingomonadales bacterium
CAGCCGGTGTTGCGCCCGGCCATCGACGATGCCGCGCTGCGCCTGCTCGCCCGCCACGGGGTGGAAGTGGTGATCACCCGGCAATCGGCCTGCTGCGGTGCGATCGATCATCACCTGGGGCGCGAGGCCCCCGCTGCCGCCCATGCCCGCGCCAACATCGAAGCCTGGGAATCGGCGGGCGCTGTAGATGCCATTATCATCACTGCATCGGGCTGCGGCACAGTGATTAAGGATTATGCTGCGCTGTTTGCTGATGATCCTGCCATGGCCGCCCGCGCCGCCGCGGTGGTGGTGCTGGCGCGCGACATTTCCGAATATCTGGCTCTGCTGCCGCCGCTGCCTTCAAGCATTGCGCCCGGCATTCCCGTCGCCTGGCACAGTGCCTGTTCCCTGCAGCACGGCCAGCAGGTGAAGGCGGCACCGCGCCAGCTGCTGGTGGCGGCCGGCTTTGATGTGCGCGATCCGGCCGAAGCCCATATCTGCTGCGGATCGGCCGGCAGTTATGCGATCCTGCAGCCCGAAATGTCGGCCACACTGAAGGCCCGCAAGCAGGCCGCGCTGGCCGCCACGGGGGCCCATATCGTGGCCAGCAGCAACATCGGCTGCATCGGCCAGATCGCCCGGCCCGAACTGCATATCGTCCACATGGTGGAACTGCTGGACTGGGCCAGCGGCGGGCCGACGCCACCGGGCGTCCCGATGGAAAAGCGCTGATAATCTGCATTGTCTGAAAGGGCGGCAGCCTCAACTGACGAGCCAAGCCTGTTCGCCGGCCAGCACGTCGATGCCGGTGGTCGCGCCATCGGTGACGAACACCAGCGCCATTGTTACGGCGGCGTGAGCAGCCAGTTTGGCACGGGTCATAGGCTGCCACGCGGCGCGCCAGCAGTTATTGCCGTCTGGTTAACCCATCTCATTCCGGCGGCAGCGCGAAGCGGTCACCGTCAGCCATGGAGGCTGCGGCAGCCGACCACACTGGCAGTTTGTCTAATTGTTACAGTTGTGAGACCGGCGCTTTGGGCAGACTCCGCTCCGGGTCAGGGCGCGGGCAGCTCCGGCCTGTTGCCGGCAAACAGGGGTCAGCACCATGTTTTATCCGCGGGGTCATTCGGGCCTGGGTTATAGTTCGTTGGTGGCACTGGCAGCCGGGTTGACGGCCATGCCAACAGCGGCACAGCAGGCCAGCGCGCCGATTGTTGCCGCCGATGCAGCCGAAGAAAAGGCCGCTGGCGAAATGGTCGTGACCGGTTCGCGCATCGTGCGTGACGGCTCCAGCGCGCCGGTGCCCACCACCGTCGTGACCATGGAAGACATCGTCCAGCGCAACCCGATCAACATCGCCGACTATGTGAACCAGTTGCCGGCGATCGGCCAGGGCCAGTCGCCGCGCGCCACCACGCTGTTTGCCAACGCCAATGGCGGCGCCAACCAGATCAATGCCCGCGGCCTGGGCATCAACCGCACGCTGGTGCTGCTCGACGGCCGCCGCGTTGTCGGTTCGGGCCTGCAGCCGGCCGTTGACGTCAACATGCTGCCGCAGAACTTGGTCAAGCGCGTTGACGTGGTCACCGGCGGTGCCTCTGCCGCCTATGGTTCGGATGCCGTCGCCGGCGTGGTGAACTTCATCCTCGATACCGAATTCAAGGGCCTGAAGGGCTCGATCAACTACAACCAGACCGATCGCAGCGACGGCCGGCTGATCAGCGGCGATCTGGCCTATGGCACGTCGTTCGGCGGTGGCCGCGGCCACGTGCTGGTGAGTGGCAACTTCATCCAGGGCGAACGCGTGTCCATGCTGGAAAACCGGCGCGACTGGTTCCAGCCGGGCCTGCGCCTGATCCAGAACCCGAATTGGACCGCCACCAATGGCCAGCCCGGCCAGATCGTGCGCACGGATGCCGGCCTGACCAGCACGCCCGGCGGCGTGATCGTCGGCGGCCCGCTGGCGGGCACCAGCTTCCTGCCCGGCGGCGGCATTGGCCAGTTCATCTTCGGCATTCCGAACCTGACCGCGGGCAGCGTGCAGGCCGGGGGCACGGTGGAGCCGATTTCGGGCCGCGGTGCCATCCTGCCGGACGTGTCGAACTGGAGCGTCTACAGCCGCCTCAGCTATGAAGTGACCGACAACGTCAAGGCGATCTTCGAAGCCACCTATGCCGGCAACGACACGATCAACTGGTCTGCCGTTTACAACCGTCAGGGCGCCGGCGCGACCAGCGCGATCACCGTTCAGCGCGACAACCCGTTCATCCCACTGGGTATCCGCACCGCCATGGATGCCAACGGCCTCACCTCGTTCCGCATGAACCGGTTGTTCTATGATCTGGTCAACCGTCCCGGCGAGAACATCGGTGAAGCCGGCTACAACCGCCGCCAGAACCGCCTGTTGTTCGCCCTGGAAGGCTCGTTCGCCGACAGCGGCAAGTGGCGCGCCTATTTCCAGCGCGGCCGCAGCAACGTCTGGTACACGCGTGACAACAACGTGATCGTCGATCGCTTCAACCAGGCGGTGGACGTGACGGGCAACCCGGCCGTTGGCGGCATCGCCGGCACCGCCGTTGGCGCGGCGGTGTGCCGTTCCACGATCGCCAACCCGACCAACGGCTGCTTGCCGTTGAACCTGTTCGGCGAAGGCTCCCTGGGTGCGGGTGCCACGGCGTGGGTGACGGGCGAAAGCGACGGTCTTCGCACCCGGCAAGACCTCGACATCGCGCTCGACGTCTATGCCATCGATGCCCAGTACAGCCCCTTCTCCACCTGGGCTGGCCCTGTGTCGTTCGCGGCCGGCTTTGAATATCGCGAAGAATCCTTCCGTGCCACCTCCGACGCCACCTCGATCGCCCGCCGCTGGTTCGTCGGCAACCCGCAGCCTGGCGCCGCCGGTTACAACGTGAAGGAAGTGTTCGGCGAAGTGCTGTTGCCGCTGCTGAAGGATTCGGCGGTTGGTGATTTCGAACTGAACGGTGCCGTTCGCCGCACCGATTATTCGACCAGCGGTGCGGTGACGACGTGGAAGGTGGGCGGTGCCTATCGCTTTGGCGATCTGCGTCTGCGCGCCACACGGTCGCGTGACATCCGCGCGCCCAACCTGAACGATCTGTTCGCGCCGCAAAGCCAGTTCGTGAACCAGTTCCTGGATCGCAGCCTGCCAAACAGCCCGCTGGTGCAGTTCGTGACGCTCAGCGGCGGTAACCCCAACCTGACGCCGGAAATCGCCGATACCTGGACGGTGGGCGGCGTGTATCAGCCGAGCTGGGCGCCGGGCCTGACCGCCACGGTTGATTGGTACAAGATCGACATCAAGGATGCGCTGTTCGGCGTTGGCGGCCAATTGCTGCTTGATTTGTGCTATGGGTTCAACCGCCCGGCCAGCCCGTCGGCGTGCCAGTCGATCGTGCCGGTTGCCGGCAGCACCGGTCTCACCGGTGCCACCCTGCTCACGGGGGCCATCAACGCCCAGAACGTCGAAGTGGAAGGCATCGATTACGAAATCAGCTACCGCACCAACCTGAGCAACATCTCGGACAAGCTGCCGGGCTCGCTCAACCTGCGCGTACTGGCTTCGCAGCGTCTGGCTGACCGCACCGCCCTGCCGGGCGACACCACCCCGCCCGATCTGGGCACGCCCACCAGCCTGAAATGGCGCGGTTTCGCTTCGGCCACTTACTCGGTGGGCCCCAGCCGGACCACGGTGACCGCGCGTTACCTTGGCCCGGGCGTTGTCAGCAACCTGCGCCCCACCGAGCGCAACGGCATCGATCCCGCGTTCAACGACATCCCGGCCGTGTGGTATTGGGAACTGGCGCAGAACGTCGACGTCAAGGTTGGCGGCCGCACGGTGACGCTGTTCGCCGTGGTCGAGAATCTTTTCGACAAGGACCCGCCGCCGGTTCCGAGCAACGGCACGTCGTTCGGCGTCTCGCCGGTCTATGACCTGCTGGGCCGCAGCTATCGCGTGGGCCTGCGCTTCAAGATGTGAGCCCGGTTGCAACCACGGCGGGCGGCCTTAGGGCAGCACGCCGTGGGTTGCAGAGCCAGATGAAGAGCCCGTGTCGGCACACAGCCGGCACGGGTTTTTCGTGCCCGCGCCAGGCCCACACCGAACACGGGTGATCGGTGTGGCGGCAGAACAAGTAACGTGAACGCAGGGCTGCTGTTCAGGCGTGATCGCGTCCTGCCTGGTGGCGGCAAGAGCGCTGGCCAAATGCCGATTCCGC
>JAIXPM010000391.1 GCA_027486275.1 Sphingomonadales bacterium
CGCCAGGCAGAACTCACGCTGGTGCTGGTCGGCACATCAACGATGAGCAGCGCAGCGCTGGTGCTGTATCCGGCGATCTGTGAGTTGTTCAATCTGAACGACTTGCAGGCCGGTTTCGTACTCGGCGCCTCCATCCACGATGTCGCGCAAACGCTGGGTGCCGGATATGCATTCTCGCCTGCAGCCGGTGAAACGGCCACCATCGTGAAACTGGCTCGGGTCGCGCTGCTGGCCCCGGTGCTGGCGCTGGTGGCGCTGGCCTTCCCGCAGCCATTGAAGATCAGCGGCGGCAAGCGCGCGGCGCCGTTGCTGCCGTGGTTCGTGGTGGGCTTCTTTGTGGTGGCGGGCATCAACTCAACTGGCATCATCCCGGCGCAAGCCTCTGGTTTTGCCGCCGATGTGTCGAGCTGGATGCTGGCCGTTTCTGTGGCTGCGACCGCCATCAGGTCACCATTGGGCGAAATATTGAAGGCCGGGCCCAAGCCGCTGTTGGTTGGCATTGTCGCCAGCCTCACCAGCCTGGCGGCAGCGCTTGGGTTCGCGATCCTTGCGCTATAGCGTGATCACTTGGCCGTCATAGCCTGGCTCCACCCCGGCCGGCAGTTCGGCGCGCAGGGTTTCATAGTCCATCGATTGGTCCATGTGGGTGAGCACCGCCCTGCCCGGTCGGCGTTTGACGATCCAGTCGAGCGTCTGTTCCAGATGCGTATGGGTCGGGTGTGGCTCGCGGCGCAGGGCATCGACGACCCACAGATCAAGGCCCGTCAGTGCAGCATCGGCGCGAGCATCAAAGTCTTTCACGTCAGTGGAATAGGCCAGGCTCTTGCCCTGATGATCAAAGCGCACGCCGGTCGATTCAATGTCGCCGTGCAGTTGCGGGAACGGGGTGATGAGGAGATCGCCCAGCATCACCGGCGCTTCGAAATCATGGGCCGTGCAGGTTGCGGGATAGCCGGCGGCGCCGAAGAACACATAATCAAAGCGCGATTTCAGCACCGCGAATGTTGCCGGGCTGGCCCACACGTCCACCGGGCGGCGCATGGCATGGAAGACCTGGCGCAGATCATCAATGCCATGGGCGTGATCGGCATGATCATGGGTGATGATCACCGCATCAAGGTGCGCCACCCGGGCCGACAGCAATTGCTCGCGGCAATCCGGCCCGCAATCGATCAGCACGGTCTTGCCGGCGGCCTGAACCAGTACGGAGACGCGGCGGCGGCGGTTCTTCGGGTTTTCAGGGTCGCACAGGCCCCAGTTCCCTGCCCCATCCGGCCCGCCGATGCGTGGCACACCGCTGGACGTGCCGCAGCCGAGGATGGTGATCTTCATGCCGCTTTCGTGAAGAGCGCGTGGAAGTTGGCGGTGGTGGTGCCGGCCAGTTCTGCCTCGCTCACGCCGCGAAGGGCAGAAAGGAAGCGCGCGGTATGGGCGACGAAGGCCGGCTCGCAAGTCTTGCCGCGCATCGGCACTGGGGCAAGATAGGGCGAGTCTGTTTCCACCAGCAGGCGATCGGCGGGGATGGTCTTGGCGGTTTCCTGCAAGTCGCGGGCGTTCTTGAAGGTGACGATGCCTGACAGCGAAATGTAGAAACCCAACGCAAGCGCTTCATCTGCAAAGGACTGACTGGCGGTGAAGCAGTGGATGACTCCGGTCAACGGCCCCTCGCCCGGCTCCTTCAGCAGCGCCAGCGTATCAGCTTCAGCATCGCGGGTGTGGACGATGAGCGGCAGGCCCGTGGCGCGCGCGGCCTGGATATGGCTGCGAAAGCTGGTCTTCTGCCGTTCGCGGTCCGACTTGTCGTAATAATAATCGAGGCCGGTCTCACCAATGGCGACGACGCGCGGGTGATGGCTTGCGGCGATAAGCGTCGCGGCATCGGTATCGGGATGTTCGTCAGCCTCGTGCGGGTGGATGCCGACACTGGCCCACACGCCTTCGTGCGCGTCCGCAATGGCGATCACCCCGTCCCACTCGCTTTCCCGGCAGGAAATGGCGAGGAAACCGCCCACTCCCGCGCTGCGGGCGCGGGCCAGCACACCGGGCACGTCTTCACCGAGGCTGGCGTAGTTGAGGTGGCAGTGGCTGTCGATCAGCACGGCTTCAGCCTTCCAGCGTGATGCGCGGGAAGACGCCGGCGGGCGCCGGAAGTTGCATCCCGGCTTCAACCGGCGTGTTGAAACTGTTAAAATCTCGTGCATCAGCCGCCACGCCCAGCTGATCGAGCAGCTGCACCGTGCTGGCCGGCATGAAGGGCTGGGCCAGAATGACGATGCGGCGCGTCGCGTCAAGCGTGGCGGCCAGTACTTCAGCCATGCGGGCCACGTCGGTCTTGGCCAGTGCCCAAGGCGCATTCTCGGCGAAATAGCCGTTGGCGGCGGCGACCATGGCCATCAACGCATCGAGGGCCTTGTGCAGCGCCAGCGCGTTCATGGCGGTGAAATAGGCTTCGCTGCCGGACAGGAATGCCTCCTTCAGCCGCGATTCCGTTTCACCGGCCTCACCACGCACCGGCATCACGCCGCCCAGGTTCTTGGCCACCATCGACAAGCTGCGCTGTGCCAGATTGCCGATGCCGTTGGCCAGATCGGCGTTGGTACGCTCCACGATGGCTTCGTCGCTGTAGCTGCCGTCTTCGCCAAAAGCGACTTCGCGGCACAGAAACCAGCGCAGGCGATCGACGCCGAAGCGGTCCACCATGGCGGCTGGATCGACGACATTGCCGAGCGATTTCGACATTTTCTCGCCGCGGTTGAGCAGGAAGCCGTGGCCGAACACCGATTTCGGCAGCGCGATCCCGGCAGACATCAGGAACGCCGGCCAATAGACGGCATGAAAGCGCACCACGTCCTTGCCCACGACGTGCAGATCGGCTGGCCACCATTCGCCGTCGAGGCTGCCCCGACCACTGGCATCTGCCCCGGTGAGATAATTGGCCAGCGCGTCGAGCCACACATACATCACGTGGCGTTCGTCGCCCGGCACCGGGATGCCCCAGGTGAAGCTGGTGCGGCTGACCGACAGATCCGAAAGTCCGCCGGCAACAAAGGCGCGCATCTCGTTGAAACGACTGGCGGGCTGGATATACTCGGGGTGGCTTTCATACAGCGCCAGCAGCTTGTCCTGATAGGCCGAAAGCTTGAAGAACCAGCTTTCCTCCACCGTCCATTCGACCGGCGCGCCGTTTGGAGAAAGCTTGGCACCATCCTCGCCGGTGACGAGTTCGCTTTCGTCGTAATAGGCTTCGTCGCGCACCGAGTACCAGCCTTCATAGCGGCCCAAATACAGGTCACCATTGGCCGCCATGCGCTGCCAAAGCGCCTGCACCAGCGCCTTGTGATCATCATCGGTGGTGCGGATGAAACGGTCGAAACTGATGCCGAGGGATTCATGAAGCGACTGGAACGGCGCCACCATGTCATCGACATAGGCCTTTGGCGGCTTGCCGGCGGCGCGGGCGGCCTGGTCGATCTTCAGGCCATGTTCGTCGGTGCCCGTAAGGAAGCGCACATCAAAACCATCGAGCCGCTTGAAGCGGGCAATGACATCCGTCGCGATCGCTTCATAGGCATGGCCCATGTGCGGCCGTCCGTTGGGATAGGCGATGGCGGTGGTGACGTAGAAGCGGGGCTTGCTCATGGCCACGGCCAATGGGGCAATATGGTCCCAGATTCAAGCAGGCACAGCGGCCAGATGCAGGGCGAGACGATGCGCCACCTGCCCCGGTTCCAGTTGCAGCGGCACGGCTTCGCGGGCGAGGCGGCTGGCGGCCTCCCATTCGGCAATGGCGGCGCCGCGGGCCGGGCCAGTGAGGCGTTGGGCGCGATCGGCGATCAGGGCCGGCACACGATCGAGCAGCGCGGCATAGCGCCCTTCCCGCCCCTTGCCGCCGATCCCGCGCGCCAACATCAGTGCGGCCGGGTTGGCAATCTGCGGCGGCAGGCTGGCAAGCTGTGCCAGATCGCGTTCCAGCGCGGTGATGCCGGCGCCGGCCAGGGCGATGGCACGGCCGGGGCAGCCTTCGGCCAGGCGCACCAGCAAGGCTTCGTCCTCCCCCTCCAGATCGGCACTGGCCAGCACGCGGGAGACTTCTGTGTCGGTCAGTCGCGAAAAACGCAATGTGCGGCAGCGCGAGCGAATGGTGGGCAGCAACCGGCCGGGCGAATGACTGACCAGAAGGAACACCGTGTCTTCCGATGGTTCCTCAAGGCTTTTCAGCAAGGCATTGGCTGTGTTGCGGTTCATGTCGTCCGCAGCGTCGATCACCACCACGCGGCGGGCCCCAAGCATTGGCGTGCCGGACAGGAATTCGCGCAGCGGCTGCCCCTCGCTGTCGGGCCGGCGCACGATCTGGCCGATGACGATTTCACTGCGCAGCTTGCCGGTCTTGGCTTCGGTGCGCTCGATCAGGCGGTAATCAAGGTGCGATCCGGCAGCCATCAGGCGGGCGGCGTCGCTGTCGGGCGCCACGGCAAAGCCACACCCAAGCGGTGCGCCAGCCAGCAGCCAGGTCGCCGCCTCCCGCGCAAAGCTCGCCTTGCCCAGCCCCTGCTGGCCCACCAGCAGCCAGGCATGGTGGGGCCGGCCACCGGTGAAGGCGGCAGTGAAGCCTTCGATCTGGGAATGGTGGCCGATCAGCACAGCGCCGCCCGGATGCGCCCTGCCACATCGTCGATACTGCCGCCGGCGTTGATTGCCTTGCAGCGGTCCGGCTCGGCCTTCGGCAAGGCCACGAAAAATTCCTGCACGCGGGCGTGGAAATCGCCGCCGATGGCTTCGAAGCGGGCTTCCGCACCGCCCCGCGCCGCCGCCCGGGCCAGCCCTTCGGCCTCATCGAGCAGCAGCACCAGCGTGAGATCAGGCCACAGGCCGACCGCTTCATTGTGCAGATCGATCAGCGCCGCATCTTCCAGCCCGCGTCCCACCCCCTGATAGGCGCGGGTGGAATCGATGAAACGATCGCAGATCACCGTGGCGCCGCGGTCCAGCGCCGGCCGGATGACGCGCTCCACGTGATCCACCCGCGCGGCCGTCATCAGCAGCGCGTCGGTCCACGGCGTCCAGCGATCGGGATCGCCGGTCACCAGCAGACCACGAATGGCCTCCGCGCCCGGTGTGCCGCCCGGTTCGCGGGTTAGCACCACCTCGTGGCCGTCAGCGCGCAGTGCTTCTGCCAGCAATCGGCCTTGCGTGGACTTGCCGCTCCCCTCCCCGCCTTCCAGGGTGATGAAACGGCCCGTCTTCATCAGCCGAAGAAGCTCATCAGCCAGTTCCACGCGCGGCGGAACATGCCGGCTTCCTCGATGGCGACCGGAGTCACCAACGGCGCCTTGAGCGGCTGCTGGCCGGGCATGGTCACCACGAGATTGCCCACCTGTTGGCCGGCCTTCAGAGGTGCCGAGAGGCCAGGCAGCGCTTCAATGCTCGTCTTGCGCTCCATGCCGAAACCGCGCGGCAGGGTGACAAACAAGTCCTTGCCTGCCACCGCGTCAATCTGCGGGTCAGCCGCGCCACTGATGGCAATTTTGCCCATCACCTGGCCCTTCTTGCCGAGCGGGATATTCTGCCAAGCGGCAAAGCCCCCGTTCATGAAATCGACACTGGCGGACACGCGCTCGCCGAAGCTGGGCAGGCCGGCGACGACCATCACCAGGCGGCGGCCGTTCTGCACGGCGGAACCGGTGAAGCCATAGCCGGCCTCTTCGGTGTGGCCGGTCTTCAGGCCATCGGCGCCAGCGACCTTGCCCAACAAGGGATTGCGGTTGCCCTGGGTGATGGCCTGACCGGCCCCCATGGTCTTGCCCCAGGTGAAGCCTTCCTTCTGGTAGAAGCGGGCGTAGAGATCGGGGAAATCGCGGATGGTGGCTTCGGCAATCATGGCCAGATCGCGGGCGGTCACATATTCGTTCGGATCAGGCCAGCCATTGGTGTTGGCAAAATTGCTGTTCTTCAGGCCAAGCCGCTTGGCTTCGCGGTTCATCAGGGCGACGTAATTGGCTTCGGTACCGCCCAGCCCTTCGGCCAGCACCACGCAGGCATCATTGCCCGACAGGGTGACGATGCCGTGCAGCAGGTTTTCCACGCTCACCTGGCTGTTCACGTCCAGGAACATGGTGCTGCCCTGGTTGTTCCACTTCTTCCAGGTTTCCTCACGCACCAGGATCGGCTGTTCCAGATTGGCTTCGCCCGATTTGATCAGCTTGAAGGCGACATAGACGCTCATCATCTTGCCCATCGAAGCCGGCGGGATGCGCTTGTCGGCATCCTTCGCCAACAGGATACGACCGGTCTGCAGATCCTTCAGGAAGGCGATGGGGGCCGCAGTGGTATAGGCCGGGGCCTGCGCAAGGGCGGGCGTGGCGGCAAGGAACAGAGCAATCGGAGCAATCAGGCGCATCAGAATTTTCGTCCTTGGGTCAATCAGCGTGATGTGGTGGGGGGAATCAGTCTGGCGTCGGCATAGCCGGCAGCGCGCACCTGCGCCAGCGCCGCGCTGGCCATGGTTTCGCTGCCAAAGGGGCCAAGCCGCACACGGGTGAGGCCGCCGGGCAGGCTTTCGGTCAACACCGGGCCGAAGCTGGAAAGGAAGCCCTTCAGCCAGGAAACGCGGCCGCCGTCGCCCAGCGCCGCCACCTGCACCAGCCAGTTGGCGCCGGTGGACGTTGTGGCGCGTGCGGGTACGCGGCTGGCCGTGGGCAAGGAAATTGTGGTGACAGGGGCGACCGGTGCCGACGCGACGACGAGCGGTGGTGGCGGTGGCGGCGCAATTTCGCTTCGTCCACCCGGATAGACGCGGCGCAGGCGCACGCGGGCGGTGCCGGCACGATCAACGCCCAATAACTGCGCCGCCTTGCGCGACAGATCGATGATGCGCCCGCGGGCAAACGGGCCGCGATCGTTGATGCGCACGGTCAGCTTGCGGCCGTTGTCAAGATTTTCAACCTCTACCCAGCTCGGCATCGGCAGGGTGCGGTGAGCGGCGGTAAGATCATCCTGGTCATAGCGTTCGCCGTTTGCAGTGCTGCCGGCGTGGAAGCCAGGGCCATACCAACTGGCAACGCCATTCTCGCGATAATCACGCTCATCTGCAGGATAGTAGGTGATGCCCGCGACCAGATACGGCTTGCCGATCTTCACTGGCCAGTTGCCCAGCTTCGCGGCGTCGCGGGCCACGGCGGCGGAATCGTCCGACACGTCAACCAATCGCGGCGGCGGCGGCGGTGCATTTACAATGCGCGGAGCGGGCTTCCCGCCACAGGCCGCAACGGCAAGGCCGGCCAGCACCGGCAGCAGCAACCGCCTCATTGCGGGCTGCTCGCTGCCACCACGGGGGCGGCCATCGGCGCCGATGCGGCGGCCCCGGCCAAGCTGATGGCATCGGCCAGCAGCGTGACCGACAGGGCATAGAGATTGGAGCAATTGTAGCCGAGCACCGCGCGATAGCTGCGGGTGACAAGATAGGCGCCCTGCCCTGCCCCGTCCGGTTCGATCAGGCTCATCACCACATCATCGGCCGGCCAGCTCCCGTTGACTGGCGTGAAGCCGGCCGCCCGCCATTCGCGCGCCGGTTTCAGCGCCGAATGGCGCGACAATGGTGTGATGCAGCGGGTGGGTGGTTCGGCGGCGGCAACAGCGCTGCGATCAAAGTCATCGGGCACCAATGTGCGGAAACCCCAGGCCTCGCCCGGTTGCCAGCCACTTTTGGCCAGATAATGGCCGATGGAAGCGAACACGTCGGGCTGGCTGCCCCAAAGATCAATCTTGCCATCGCCATCACCATCGCGGCCATAAGCGAGATAGGAGCTGGGCATGAACTGCGTCTGGCCAAAGGCGCCGGCCCAACTGCCTTTCATCGCTTCCCGCGCCACCCGGCCTTCGCCCACCATCTGCACGGCGGCATCCAGTTCACGGGTGAACAGATCGCGGCGACGGCCATCAAAGGCGAGCGTCGCCAGCGCGGACGGCAGATCATAGCGGCCAAGCACACGGCCATAGCTGGTTTCGATGCCCCAGATCGCCGCAATCACGGCCGCCGGAACGCCGCTGGCGGTTTCGGCCTGGGCCAGCAGGTCGCGGTTGGCGGCAAACTGGCGCTGGCCGTGCGGGATGCGGTCGCCGCGGAATTTGCTGGCCAGATAGTCGGGAAAGCGGATCGGTTTGGCGCTGCCGCCGGGCTGATTGCGATCGGCGCCGATCACGCGCGGCACCAGCCTCACATCAGTCAACGCCGTGTCCAGCCATTCCGGTTTCAACCCGCGCGCCGTAGCCTCGGCGCGATACAGGTTCAGCCAATCGGCAAACGCCGCCTGCTGCTGCGGTGAGACCGGGGTTTCATCGGCACGAACCGGCGCGGCCACAAGGGCCACGGCCAGCGCCAAAAGGGGAAAGCGGGCGGGCATGGCGTCTTGTGCCAAAGCATCGCCGCCGGGGGAAGGCCTAATGGCTCAGCTCCCCAATTCTTATGTCATCGCGTCAAACCGCGACTTGTCCTTGTCTGAAAGGCGCACATTGACGGTCAGGCTGTCTTCATCACCTGATTGGCCGACCACTTCCCCATGGCTGTGCAGCCAGGCAAGCCTGCGGCCATCGCTCATCGGCAGCGTAATGCGGTGCACGCGGGCGCCGGCGCGCAGCGTCAGGTCCATGGCGGCCTGTAACCGATCCAGCCCTTCGCCGGTAAGCGCCGACACCGGGATGGCATCATCGCCGGCCTGGCTCAGCACAATTTCACGCTGTTCGGCATCCAGCGCGTCAATCTTGTTGAACACCGTGATCATCGGCGTTTCGCGCTGGCCGGGGGCCAGGCCCAGGCTGGTGAGCACATCGATCACGTCCTGCGCCTGCGCGTCGCTGTCGGGGTGGCTGATGTCGCGCACGTGGATGATCAGATCGGCTTCCATCACCTCTTCCAGCGTGGCGCGGAAGGCAGCAACAAGTTGGGTCGGCAGATCGGAAACAAAGCCCACCGTATCCGACAGCACAACCTTATCATGCCCCGGCAGCCGGATGGCGCGCATGGTGGGATCGAGCGTGGCGAACAGCAGATCCTCGGCGCGCACCTCGGCGCCGGTCAGCCGGTTGAAC
>JAIXPM010000211.1 GCA_027486275.1 Sphingomonadales bacterium
CCGCAGAAGGACGTGCAGATCGTGGTGATCGTCCACGGCCCCGGCGCGATGGACCTGCTGAAGCCCGAGGTTTACGCCGAGCGCAATGAGGGCAAGGCCAATGGCAGCCTTGATGCGGTGAGGAAACTGCTGGGTGCCGGTGTTGAATTCTACCTCTGCGGGCAGACGGCGATGGGCCAGAAGATCACAAAGGCCGATCTCATCCCGGGCGTGAAGATGTCGCTTTCCGCCATCACTGCCCACGCGGTCTATCAGCAGCGCGGCTACACGCTTAATCCGTTCTAACCCTTCAAGCTCGGCGCGCGCGCGGCGGCTTCGCCGGCGTCCACCTCCGGCCCCGGAATGCCTGCATCCGCCCGGCCTGCTGAGGCCATGTGGATGGCGCGCCGGATGCGCGGGTAGGTGCCGCAGCGGCACAGGTTGGTGATGGTGGTGTTGATGTCGTCATCACTGGGGTTGGGCTTGTCCTTCAACAGGGCCGCAGCCGCCATGATCATGCCGGATTGGCAATAGCCACATTGCGGCACTTGGGCAGCGATCCATGCCTGTTGCAAGGGGTGATCGCGATTGTCGGACAGGCCTTCGATGGTGGTGATGAACGTGCCTTCCAGTTCAGCAATCGTCACCTGGCAGCTGCGCGTTGCCTTGCCATCCACATGCACGGTGCACGCGCCGCACAAGCCGGCACCACAACCATATTTGGTGCCGGTCAGTCCCGCCGCATCGCGCAGCGCCCACAGCAGCGGCGTATCAGGCTGCATCAGAAATTCGACAGGATTGCCGTTGACGGTGAACTTGGTCATTCCTCTCCCATAGACTTGTGGAGGCTGCGATGGAACTGAAGACCCTCGATTACAGCGTGAGCGACGGCATCGCCCGCATCACCCTGTGCCGCCCCGCCGAACTCAACACCATGAACGGCGATTTCTGGCCCGAAATGGTGCAGGTGTTTCGTGCCATCGCCCATGACATGGATGTGCGCTGTGTCATCCTCGCGTCGACCGGCAAGCATTTCACTGCCGGCCTCGATCTCAAGTGGGCCGGGCAGAATGCAGCGGCGAGCACGGGCGGCGATCTTGGTCGCCAGCGCGAAGCCTTCCGTCGCCACGTGAAGGAGTTGCAGGAAAGTTTCAACGTCATCGATGATTGCCGGGTGCCGGTGATCGTGGTGACGCAGGGCGGCTGCATCGGCGGCGGCGTTGATCTGGTGACGGCTTGCGATATCCGCATCTGCTCGTCGGAAGCCTATTTCACCATCCAGGAAATCAATGTCGGCATCGTCGCCGATGTCGGCACGCTGCAGCGCATCCCGCACCTGCTGCCGCAAGGGCTGATCCGCGAACTGGCCTACACCGGCCGCAAGTTCCCGGCCGCCGAAGCGCTGCGCTACGGCTTTGTGAGTCGGGTGGAAGACACACATGCCGACGCGCTGGCTGCCGCAGAGGTGATGGCCCGCGAGATCTGCGCCAAATCCCCGCTGGCCATCACCGGCATCAAACAGGTGCTGAACTACGGCCGCGAACATTCGATTGCCGATGGCCTTGAGTATGTGGCGGTCTGGAATGCCGGGATGCTGCAGGGCGAAGACATGAAGGAAGCCGTGAAGGCGCAAATGGCGCGGCTATCTGCCACCTATGCAAACCTGAAAGCCTGACAATTTGGCTGGCCCTGCGCGCTTTTGACCGGGGTTTCCGCTTGCCTGTTGCGCTGCAGCGCGGCATAGAAAATTCATCTTTTGGCGGCTCAGTCCGCTCGTTTCAGGCCAGGGGCAGTATGCGCCGCATTATATCAATGATCATTTCCGCCGGGGCGATGGGCGCTTCGGCTCGCAGTTTCGCACAGGAAGCCGTGGCGGCTGCCCCGGTGCCGCCGGTGGCCACCACCGATGTGCCCGCGGCCGTGCCGGCCCTGCAGGCCGCAACCCCGGGTATCGGACAGCCCACGGGTGGCTGGGATCTGCAAACGCCGGTCACTGATATCGCCGTTGAAGCCCACAACATGGTCTACAACGTGCTCAACCCGCTGATGTTTGTCGTGGCGGTGTTCGTGCTGATCCTGCTGGCATGGACCATGTTCCGCTACCGCGCCGCGGCCAACCCGGTGCCGTCGAAGAACAGCCACAACACCGTGATCGAAGTGATCTGGACAGTGGTTCCGGCACTGATCCTGGTGGTCATCGCCTTCCCAAGCTTCCGCCTGCTGGCCAATCAATATGATCCGCCCAAGGCCGATATCACCATCAAGGCCATCGGCCACCAATGGTATTGGGAATATGAATATCCCGATCAGGGCGGCTTCACTTTTGATTCGGTGATGCTCACCAACGAAGAGGCTGCCGCGCGCGGCACGCCCAAGCTGCTCGATGTCGATAACCGCGTGGTGGTGCCGGTCGGCGCCACGGTGAAGATCCTCACCACGGCGGCCGACGTGATCCACAGCTTCGCCATGCCGGCCTTTTATCTGAAGATGGATGCCGTGCCGGGTCGCATCAACGAAACCTGGTTTAAGACCGATCGTCCGGGCGTGTATTTTGGTCAGTGCAGCGAGCTGTGCGGCACCAAGCATGCCTATATGCCGATCGCCATCGAAGTGCTGCCGAAGGCGCAGTTCGATGCCTGGGTTGCTGCCAAGCAGAAGGAAAACGGCATTGAGCCCAAGGTGGCCGAAGCCGCCGCCCCTGCAGAAGCTGCTCCCACCGCCGTTCCCGCTGCCGATGCAGCTGCCCCGGCCGCTGATGCGGCTGCGGCGGCTCCGGCTGCCCAGTAAGATTCGAGAAGAGGACCCGTATCATGGCTCACGCCGCAACCGCCGGTGTTCATGACCACGATCATGATCACAAGCCCGGCTTCATCCAGCGCTGGCTCTTTTCGACGAACCACAAGGATATCGGCACGCTCTACCTGATCTTCGCGATCATCGCCGGCACCATTGGCGGCGCGATCTCGGGCATCATGCGTCTCGAACTGGCGGAGCCGGGCATCCAGTGGCTCACCTTCATGACCCAGGGCAATGTCGATCAGGCCAACCATCTGTGGAACGTGTTCATCACCGCCCACGGCCTGATCATGGTGTTCTTCACCGTGATGCCCGCCATGATCGGTGGTTTCGGCAATTGGTTCGTGCCGATCATGATCGGCGCGCCCGACATGGCGTTCCCGCGCATGAACAACGTGTCGTTCTGGCTGCTGGTCCCGTCGTTCCTGCTGCTGTGCGGCTCGATGTTCGTCGAAGGCCCGGCAGGCGCCAATGGCGCCGGCACCGGCTGGACGGTGTATCCGCCGCTCTCCACTGCGGGCCACCCCGGCCCGGCTGTGGACATGGCGATTTTGTCGCTGCACATCGCTGGCGCTTCGTCGATCTTGGGCGCGATCAACTTCATCACCACTATCCTCAACATGCGCGCACCGGGCATGACCCTGCACAAGATGCCGCTGTTCGTGTGGTCGGTGCTGGTCACCGCCTTCCTGCTGCTGCTGTCGCTGCCGGTTCTGGCTGGTGCCATCACCATGCTGCTGACCGATCGCAACTTCGGCACCCACTTCTTCTCGGCTGATGGCGGTGGTGATCCGGTGCTCTATCAGCATCTGTTCTGGTTCTTCGGCCACCCCGAAGTCTACATCCTCATCCTGCCGGGCTTCGGCATCGTCAGCCAGGTTGTGTCCACCTTCAGCAAGAAGCCGGTCTTTGGCTATCTCGGCATGGCCTATGCCATGGTCGCCATCGGCTTCATCGGCTTTGTCGTGTGGGCGCACCACATGTTCACCGTCGGCCTCGACGTGAACACCAAGATGTATTTCACCGCCGCCACGATGATCATCGCGGTGCCGACCGGCATCAAGATCTTCAGCTGGATCGCAACGATGTGGGGCGGTTCGATCAGCTTCAAGACCCCGATGTTGTGGGCGATCGGTTTCATCTTCATGTTCACCGTGGGCGGCGTCACCGGCGTGCTGCTGTCCAACGCCGGCGTGGATACCTATTTCCACGACACCTAC
This sequence comes from Sphingomonadales bacterium, assembly GCA_027486275.1. The sequence continues at coordinate 3,996 of JAIXPM010000211.1, forward strand.
TATGTGGTGGCGCACTTCCACTATGTGCTGTCGCTGGGGGCCGTGTTCGCTATCTTCGCCGCTTGGTATTATTGGTTCGGCAAGATGTTCGGCAGGCAGTACAACGAGACGCTCGGCAAGCTGCACTTCTGGATCTTCTTCATTGGCGTGAACATTCTGTTCTTCCCGATGCACTTCCTGGGCATGGATGGCATGCCGCGCCGCATCGCCGATTATCCGGACATGTACGCCTATTGGAACCAGATCGCCTCCTACGGCTATGCCATCATGGGCGTGGGCATGCTGTTCTTCTTCCTCAACCTGCTGGTGTCGTTCTTCTCCAGCCGCAAGGTGGAAGACAATTACTGGGGCGAAGGGGCCACCACGCTGGAATGGACCTTGTCCAGCCCGCCGCCGTTCCACCAGTTCGAAACCCTGCCGGTCATCAAGTAACCGGCGATCCGGGGGCAGGGCAACCTGCCCCCCGACAGGCCAGACGTCATGAACAACACCGCAACTGCCCAGCCCGCCACCGGGGTACCAACACCTCTGCTGGCGGACTGGCGCGATTATTTCGCGCTGCTCAAGCCGCGGGTGATGACGCTGGTCATCTTCACCGCGGCCTGCGCCATGGTGGCAGCGCCGGGCAGCCTGCACCCGTTCCTGGCCTTCACTGGCATCTTGTGCATCGCGGTCGCCGCGGGGGCCGCCGGCGCGCTCAACCAATGGTATGAAGCCGATATTGATGCGCTGATGAAGCGCACCGCCAAGCGGCCGCTGCCAGCCGGCAAGCTGCAGAAGTCCGAAGCCTTGGCCTTTGGCGTTATCCTCGGCACTGGTTCGGTGGCCATCATGGGCTTGGCGCTCAATTGGGTGGCTGCGGCCTGGCTTGCCGTTTCGATCCTGTTCTATGTCGTTGTCTACACTGCCTGGCTGAAGCGGCGCACGCCGCAGAACATCGTCATCGGCGGCGCCGCCGGCGCCTTCCCGGTGATCTGCGGTTGGGCTGCCGTCGCCGGCGAGACACCGTTGCTGGCGTGGATCCTCTTTGCCATCATCTTCCTGTGGACGCCGCCGCACTTCTGGGCGTTGGCGCTGTTCATGGAGGCTGATTACGCAAAGGCCGGTGTGCCGATGCTGCCGGTCACCCACGGGTTCAAGGAAACCCGTCGCCAGATCCTCGCCTATTCGGCGCTGCTGGTGCCGGTCACCATCGCACCGCCGCTGCTTGGCCTTACAGATTGGGCCTATGGCGGCACGGCGATCACGCTGGGCGTGATTTTCATGGTGATGGCATGGAACGTCTATCGCAGCAGCGCCACGCTGGCGGCGGACATGGTGGCGGA
>JAIXPM010000288.1 GCA_027486275.1 Sphingomonadales bacterium
ATGCTGGCCGCCAAGGATGCCGAAGGCTCTCTGAAGAGCTTTGCCGGCATGGCATCGGCGCACTATGCGGCGCCGGTGCCGGGTCATGCCGCCCATGATCCCGCCAAGTTGGCAGCCACCGCATCGGCCATGGGCATGGCCGCTGTAACCGCGCCTGATCTGACCAAGGCGCTGCGCGCCATCGCGCGCAACAGTGAAAGCCCGCCGCTGGTGCTGGTCACCGGATCGCTGCACCTTGCGGGCCGGGCGCTGGAACTGAACGGCAATCTGCCTAACTGAGCCTGGCCTAAGGCCGCCGCACCAGCATCGTCACCATCGCCAGCCAAGGCACTTCGGCCAGTACCTGCTGGCGCGCGCCGGGTGTGGTGGGCAGCAACTGGATGCGGCTGCCGTCCACCGCGATCAGGCGGCCAAAGGCGAAACGGCCGGCGGGGCGCGGCGCCAGCACATCGCGGTTGATGGCCCGGCCGAACTGCGCTGGGGCCAGGCGTTGCGCCCAAAGTTCATCCCCGCTGCGATAATCGCCCTGGGCGGTTTCCACCACCATGCCGATCAGATCGGGTTGCGGCTGCGGCGGCAGCAATGTGCGTGGCCGTTCGGGGGCATCGGCGCCATTGCTGCCGATCAGCGCCGCCACCGGCACGTCCGCCCGATCGGGCAGGGTGACCAGGCTGGATGCCGGCACCGCCATCGCGGCAGCGATGCGCTCCAGCCAGTCGATCGACACGGTGCGCATGCCGGTTTCCAGTCGCCCGATGGTTTGCGGCGTGGTGGGTGGATCGCAGGCGGCAGCAACATCGGCCAGCGTGAGGCCGCGCGCCTTTCGAACGTCACGAATACGGGTGAGCATGGGTCAAGTAACCTCTATGGTTACTTCTGTCCTACAATCCCTCTCCTGTGCAAGAGGTAATCCATCATCAACGTGCCGCAACGGAGAAAAGCCGATGGCTCGCCACGCACAGGAAATCACCCCGGACATCGCACCGCCGACCGAAAATCGCCTGCTCGCCACCCGCATACTGCCTGCACCCGATATCATCGATCGCGCCCGGGTGACGGTGAATCTGGCCGAATCGCCGCTGGCCTGGTTGGCGCGCCGTGGCCATGTCTCGCCGGTGCAACTGCTGGCAAGCGAACGGCTGCGCGCCGATTTCCACCATGCGCAATTGGGCCCGCGCGTGACGATGCGCTGGGATCCGCTGCCTGCAGCCGCACGCGGGCAGGGCGGTCCACCCGATCTTTCCGGGGGACAGATCGCGGCCAAACGCCGGTTCGAGGCAGCGGTTGCCGCCTGCGGCCCCGGCCTTTCCGATATCGCCTGGCGGGTGATCTGTCAGGGCGAAGGCCTTGAAGCGGCCGAACGTGCGCTGGGCTGGCCAGTGCGGGCCGGAAAACTCGTGCTGCAACTGGCGCTTGATCGCCTGGTCAGCCATTATGGGCTTCAATCATCGGAGTAAGCCACCATGCGCCGCCTCACCCTCCTCCTGCCGCTTCTCGTTCTCGCGGCCTGCGGGCCCAAAACGGAATCACTGGGCCGGGTGGGCGGCGCGCCGCCGTCGCTGATGCTCTCTACCCGCCTGCTCACCGCGGAAGGCAACAGCTTGGGCGAAGTGGAATTACTGCAAATGGCCGAAGGTGTGCAGCTGATCGCCACGGTGAAGGGGCTCCCCGTGGGCCAATATGCCATGCACCTGCACGGCGTGGGCCGCTGTGCTGGCCCGGATTTCACCAGCGCCGGGCCGCATTTCAATCCGGCGGGCAAGCAGCATGGCCGAGATAATCCGATGGGCGCCCATGCCGGCGATCTGCCCAATCTGGCCGTGACCGAAAAGGGTATCGGAGAAATGAGCCTGTTGTTGCCCGGGCTCCGCCTCGCCGATGGCGATACGCCGCTGCTCGATGCTGATGGCGCGGCGGTGGTGCTGCACGCCAAGGCCGATGATTATCGCAGCGATCCGGCCGGCAATGCCGGTTCCAGAATTGCATGTGGGGAAGTGCGGAAAACAGGTGGGGCGACTGACGGGGCTTGAACCCGCGACCTCTGGTACCACAAACCAGCGCTCTAACCAGCTGAGCTACAGTCGCCACGACAAACCTGCCGGGAGGCGCGGGATAGACGAGGGCGGGGCCAGTGGCAAGCCAGAAGTTCCGCGCGCCAGCCCGTGAATGACCGTTGCGCCGAACAGAAATTTTATTACAATATCGCGCAATGAAATCCTGTCCGTTGGAGCAGAACTGATGACCGCTGCCGCCCCCGTTGCCCGTTTCGCGATCGTTCAGCTGGCTGCCCTTGATGCTGCCGGCGCGCCGGGGTTCGACGCGCATGAACGCGTGGCGCTGGTGAAGGATGCGGCCACCGGTCTGCATGCCATCGTCGCCATCCATTCCACCCATCTTGGCCCTGCGGCCGGCGGCGTGCGGCGCTGGGCCTATGCCAGCGAGGCTGCGGCGCTCACCGATGCGCTGCGCCTGTCCCGCGGCATGAGCTACAAGAATGCCATGGCGGGGCTCAAGGCGGGCGGCGGCAAGGCAGTCGTAATCGCTGACGCGCCCAAGACGGAAGCGCTGCTGGAAGCCTTTGGCGATGCCGTCGCCGCGCTCGGCGGCCGTTATCTGACCGCCGAGGATGTGGGCATGAGCGA
>JAIXPM010000276.1 GCA_027486275.1 Sphingomonadales bacterium
ACGCCGCGCTGGCCGGTGAACGCCAGGTGGACATTGCCATTATCGGCGGTGGCGCCACGGGGCTTTCGGCGGCGCTGCATCTGGCGGCACGCGGCGCCAGCGTGGTGATGCTGGAAGCGGGGAGGATCGGCCACGGTGCTTCGGGCCGCAACGGCGGGCAGATCATCCCCGGCCTGCGGCTGGGCGCTGCCGATCTGGTGGCGCGCTTCGGCGTGGAGCAGGGCGGCGCGCTGTTTCACCTCGCCCTGTCGGCCCGCGATCTCGTGGTCGATCTGGTGGCGCGGCACGGCATTGATTGCGACCTGGCGCTCACCGGACATCTGCTCACCGCCATGCGTCCGCGAGACCTCGATGATTTCGCCCGCGAGGCCGAGGCGGCGGCGCGGCTCGGCTATCACGGCCTGTCGGTTCAGGATGCGCCGGCGGCACAAGCGGCCGTGGCCAGCCCCAGCCACGGCGGGCTGCTCGATGCCGGCGGCGGCCATTTCCACACGCTCAATTACACGCTGGGCCTTGCCCGTGCTGCGGCGGCGGCCGGCGCGCAGCTGCATGAACACAGCGCGGTGACGCGGCTGGAACGCGCGGCCAGCGGGGTGCGGCTGCACACGCCCAACGGCATCGTCACCGCCGCCCAGGCCATCGTCGCCGGCGATGCGCTGCTTGGCCCGCTCAACGCCCGTGTGCACAGCCGCATCATGCCGGTGGCCAATTACATCGTCACCACCGACGTGCTGCCCGATCGCGGTGCCGCTCTGATCCCCGGCAACCAGGCGGTGAGCGACAGCCGCTTTGTCGTCAATTATTTCCGCCGCACCCCTGATGGCCGGCTGATGTTCGGCGGCGGCGAACGTTATAGCCCGCGCCCCCCGGCCGACATGGCCGCGTTCGTGCGGCCGTTCCTGGAACGCAGTTTCCCGATGCTGGCCGGCATCGGCATCGCTCACGCCTGGGGCGGCCTTGTTTCGATCACCCGCAGCCGCCTCCCCGACATCGGCCGCGATGGCCCCGTGCTGTGGGCGCACGGCTATTCAGGGCAGGGCGCGGTGCTCTCAACCCTGGGCGGCGCCCTGCTCGCCGAAGCCGCGCTGGGCGACGAAACCCGCTTCACCCCGTTCGCTGCCGTGGCCCCCGCCGGCTTCCCCGGCGGCGCGCTCTTGCGCGGCCCGCTGCACGTGCTCGGCATGCTGTGGTACGCCTTGCGCGATCGCACCGGGTGACGTTGGATTGGCAATGGAAATGGTGGACGCGCCAAGGTTCGAACCTGGGACCCGCTGACCTCAACCTCGATCCTGCGCTGGTCACAGCAGCGGCAGATCGATCCTGGGGGCCTGGACGCACGACGACAACATCTTCAGGCCGCACGCGAAACGGGGCGGTCACACCCCAGGCTTGATCGCCGGCCAACAGGGCAGGGGGCACGCCCCCAGCCCTGTTGCCATCACATCAACCATCCGCCATCAAAGCCAAGGGTTCTGCTTCTGAATGGTAGCAATCAGGGGTGCACGCCAATCAGCGCCCCGTTTTCAGGCTGGGCGCTTATAGAAAATCACGGACGCAGCAGGGTAAAATGGCCGATAAAAAATTCGACATCATCGTATACGGGGCCACCAGCTTCGTCGGCCAGATCATTACGCGCTATATGCACGAGCAGTTCGCCGATGAATCGATCGTTTGGGCAATCGCCGGGCGGTCACGCAGCAAGCTGCAGCAGCTCAGCGATACGATCGGGCTGTCGGGGGTCGAGCTTATTGTGGCCGACGCGGCTGATGAGAACGCGTTGGTGCAAATGTGTGCCCGGACCAAGGTCGTGATGTCCACCGTCGGGCCGTATGCGCTTTATGGTGACCTGTTGGTGAAGCTGTGCGCCACGACCGGCACCCATTATTGCGACCTGACGGGCGAACCGCAGTGGATCCGCAAGATGCAGTCACGCCATGCGGCCGATGCAAAGGCCAGCGGCGCGCGGATCGTGCATTGCTGCGGTTTTGACAGCATCCCCTCCGATCTGGGCGTCCATTTCTTGCAGCGCCATGCGTTGGAACGGTTCGGCCAACCCTGCGACCGGATCAACATGCGTGTTGTCAGCATCAAGGGCGGCGCGTCGGGCGGCACGATCGCGAGCATGATCAACATGGTCAAGGAAGCGGTTGGCGACGCCGATCTGCGGCGCGAGCTGAAAGACCCCTATAGCCTTTGCCCGCCTGGCCATGGCTTCTCGATCACACAGCCGGATGTGAAGATCGCTTATGATGATGTCTACGGCGGCTGGGTTGCCCCCTTCGTCATGGCGGGCATCAACACGCGGGTGGTGCATCGGTCCAACGCCTTGAGCAACAAGCGTTATGGTGCTGCATTCCAGTATGAGGAAGCGGTGGTGACGGGTCAGGGCGCGAAAGGCAAGCGGATGGCCCGAACGGCGACTTGGGGCGTGAATGCCCTTATGGTCGGTTTGGCTGTGCCGCCTGTGCGTTGGCTGCTCGAGACCATGGTGCTGCCCAAACCGGGCGAAGGACCAAGCGAAAAGGCGCAATTGGAGGGCGGCTTTGACCTTGTTTTCCTCGGGTCGACCGCAAAGGGCGACACGATAGGGTGCCGGGTCACAGGGGACCGCGATCCCGGCTACGGATCAACTGCCAAGATGCTGTCCCAAGCCGCCGCATGCCTTGCCAAAGACGTGCCTGCCGAGGTGGCGGGTGGCTTCTGGACGCCAGCGACGATCTTGGGGGATAGGCTGATCGAACGGCTGCAGTCGCATGCGGGACTTACGTTCGAGCTGTTGCCCTAGGCGGGCAGATCGCACTCAGTGAGGTCCGATCACGTGCGCCAGCTGTCGTAGCGCGGTTCGGTGACGCCGATCCGGCGATGCGCTTCGGCACCAGTTCTGCCCTGTGCCAGCGCGATTTCCGCTGCACGCAGCTTGCCGATGATCGCCTCCGGCGTGTGCTTCCTCGCGATCCCATTCCTTGTTCGTGGCCAAACCTCATCCAGGTTTTGGGCCACTGAAAGCGGGGCGGAGCAGGATTTCGCCCGGAAGAATGGTTTCACATTCGGATGTTTTTGGCCCCGCCTTTTCAGGAAAAACAACTACCCTGAAAAAAATTGAGGGGGCTCAATTGTCAACATCAGGATCACCTACTGCTCTCATTGCGGGGGCAATGCTCGCCTTGCTGCCGCACGGCGCGAACGCGACCGGGAACGCCAAGGTCACATCGTGCCGAATTGGGTTGCAGGGCGCCTTGGCCGAATAGGCCGATGCACTGCCTGCCAATCACCCCGGGCCAAGCCTGACGTGAACTCTCACTGCCTCGCCGATCGTCAAAACCTGGGGTGGATAATCTCCCCAAGTCCTCTTCACCGAGTTTGAAAATGTCCCAGTCGCACGCATTCGGGCCCCGGCCTTTGCGCTTTCAGTTGAGTTTTGGCGTTGTCACGCTTCTGATGTTTTCGCTCTTCGCCGTGGCGCCGCTGCTGGGCATCCTTGTCTACAGCTATCAGGAAAATGAACGATCGGCGCTCGCCAACCTGGAGCGGCAGGTCAACCGCAACATGGCTGAAACACAGCAGGCATCAGTCGAACTGATTGATTCAGTTGCCCGCAACATGGCGATTGTCGCCGCGGTTACTGCTGCCAATCCCCGGCAATTCCGCGCAGACAGCGCCAACAACCTGCTGTGGCATGCCCTGATCGACGCAGACCATATCGACGCCATCTACACCAGTTTCGAGGATGGCTATCACCGGGTGGTCTCGCGGATCGACGCCGACAGACGCCGATCGGACCCGTTGATCCCCGGCAATGCAAACTGGCACGCCGGTTATATCGACGCCTATGCCCCCGGTGCCGCCCGAGTCCGCCACCGAACATTCTATGCGGACTGGGGTGAAGGTACGGGCAACGCCTATACCGAGCCAACCAAACTCGATCTGCGCCAACTGCCCCACTACATGGCAGCCAAGGCAAGCGGCCGGTTTGCCCTTGGCGAGCCGGCCATCAATCCCGACACAGGCTCCCTGGTCATGTCGCTTGGCACGCCGGTTTTTTCAGGCGGCGCCTTCGTCGGCTTTGTGGGCACAAACATCACGCTCGCCAACATCTCCGCCTATCTCGACGAACATCGGCTGAGCGCCAACAGCATCACCCTGATCTATGATCAATCGGGCCGGCTCATCGCCGCGTCCCACCGTGACCTGATGGTGCCCCGCAACGCCGCGAAGGAGGCGCTGCCAAGCCTGGACGACATCGCTGATCCCACGCTTGCACAGGCCATCGGCCTCAGAGACCAAGCCGTTCAACATCCCCATTTGTTCACTGATAAATCCGGTCAGCAGTTCATCGTTGCTGGCAAGCCATTCCCGTCACAGTTCGGCAAGGACTGGGAAATACTGACGATCTCTCCGACGGACGATTTCATTGGCGGGTTAAAGGAAACCAATCGTGACATTGCTGCCATCATTATCCTGATCATTGCCCTTGAGCTGTTGTTGATCGGCCTGGTGAGCCGCAACATTTCCCGCCGGGTTTCGGCGATTACCGGGGAGTTCAAGGACATCGGCCAGTTCAATCTCTCCAGCACGGTGCCTTTGCGATCCATTGTGCGCGAAATCGCCAGTCTCAATCTGTCCATCGAGTCCATGAAGGCGAGCCTGCGTTCCTTTGGTCACTATGTGCCCAAGGATCTGGTGCGAAGCCTGCTGGCCGACGGCCAAGAGGCAACCCTTGGCGGCGAACGCCGCCGCCTCAGTCTCCATTTTTCCGACATCGCAAACTTCACGGCGATTTCGGAGGGGCTCTCGCCAGAAGATCTGGTGGAGGCCATGAAAGAATATTTCGAGCTCATGACCAGCGCCATCAGTGATGAGGGCGGCACCGTCGACAAGTTCATGGGCGACGGCATCATGGCCTTGTACAACGCGCCAACGGCGCTGCCGGATCATGCTATTCGCGCCTGCCAGTCTGCCCTCAATGCCCAGCACCGCCTGTCGCAGTTCGCCGGGCAGCGGGTTGAGTTTCGCGCGCGGATCGGACTTGGCATTGGCGACGTCGTCGTCGGCAATATGGGCACGCAGGAGCGCTTTGCCTACACGGCGCTGGGTGATGCCGTGAACCTCGCCAGCCGGCTGGAGGGACTGAACAAGGTTTATGGCACGTCGATCATGGCATCCGAAGAACTGCGCGATGAAACCGGCAATGTCTTTGAATGGCGCCGCCTCGACCGGGTTGCCGTAAAAGGCCGGCAGCAGGGAACGGTCGTTTATGAACTTCTGGGGCGTTCTGGAGAAGTGGCGGCCAGCAGGCTTCAGGCGCGCGATGCCTATGAACAGGGCCTTGCCTGCCTCTGGGCCGGCTCCGTTGAGGCCGCGAGCCAGCATTTTCAGGCGGCAGCGGCCCTGCGCCCGGGAGACCTCGCAGCCGACACGCTCCTGGAACGTGCTGAGCGTTATACGCTTGCCCCGCCAGAAGCCGGCTGGAGCGGAACCGAGGTGATGCAGCAGAAATAATGGGGCGCAATGGCTGGGGTGAACCGTGTCGTGTTCGCCGGTGCCGACGGGGGACATGACCCAAACATGCGGCATGCCGCACAGAGCGTCCCAGCTGTCAAAAACTGAGGCCGTGAGCTTCTCCGGAATCGACGAGTGCGCGCAACTGGTCAGGCGCCAGAATGTGAATGCAGCGATAGGACTGGCTGATCCAGCCTTTGGCCTCGAACGCCTGGAGCAATTGCCGTGTTGGATGACGAGACAGTCTCGCCGTCCCGCCAACGTCCTCCTGGCTGATGTAGATTGGGTGTGCTTCGCCTGCATGTCGACAGCCGGCATGATGCAGGAGCATGGCTGCCAGCCGCCGGTCACTGCGGGACAGGAGCAAATCAGTCATAACATTGGCAGCGAATAATCCCGTCGTGAAGACGAGTTGAGCGACATGCTGCCACCAGTCAGGACGGGCGTTCAACATGCGGTGCGCTTCGCTGAAGCTTATGCTCAGGATCGTCGTCGCTGTGGTGGCATGGACATGAGTTGGACGTGCCGCTCCAAGCAGCGGCGCATAGCCGTGCCAATAGCCTCGATTGACCAAAACGGCCGTCGGCGCATCTGGTGCACCCAACGCCGGCAGTACGGCCACCTGCCCAGCGGCTATTCCGTACATACCTGGGCCCACGTCAGCACCGCCGCCCGCTGTGGAAATCTGATCGCCTGCTGCAAATGTTCGGAGACGGCCCGCAGCCAGGAATGCCTCGCGGAAATCAGCGGGCCTGGTTGCCAGCCATCCTTCACGTTCCAAAACATTGCACGCATCGGCCATCGAAATGGGCGCAAGATCTGACATTGGACTGAACGATCCTTTTTGGGCGCCGTCCCTAGCCTAGGTCTTCCCCAAACGGAAGGAGAAGACAGTGGCCCGCGGCAAACGCTCATTCGCTTTGGGGCACTGGCCGAGACGGCGTTTGCCGTTGTGCTGCTGCAAGCCCTTCGGGCCGCAAGGGCAGACGCGGCGCGGCAGGGACCGCGTGGCCGTGAATTTTGCTGCCCGCGCTGCGCTGGAAGCGGCCGGCCTCGCCCCCGCCTTGATTGCCGCGTGAGGCCGGAATGAGAAGCGCCCGCAACCGTCAAATCGTTGCCGATCGATTGGCCGGCGAAAGCTATGCCATGATAACAGAACGGCACGGCCTTTCGCGCCGACGCGCCGAGAAAATCATTCAACAGCACGAACAGCAGGTGCAGCAGGTGTCTAAGCACCCGGTCTATGAGTATGTGGGAATCCGGGCGATCAACTGCCTGCGCAAGGATGGTGTGAACCCTGAGGACATTGACGCTATCTGCCAATATTCGCGGGAAAGCCTTTTGTGCCTCCCCAATTTTGGCCACACGTCTCTGGCGCAGTTGGAGGCCTATTTGCACCTGATGGGCCGGGCGTTGCTTGGCAGAGGCCATTATGCACGCGCCGCATCAATCCCGCCCGCAGCGGCCAAGCGTTTCGAAAAAATGCCGATCACCCTTGTGGCTGGCTAACCCAGGCAGCGTTGAACTGATCGCAGGCCAATTGCGGATCCGAGGGTCCTGGCATCGCTGGGCAAATAGAACCCTGCTCTCCCGGATGCTGTTTATCGTTTTTTGATGTCCCGCTGGCAAAGATTTAGGCCGCCGCCACTGCCTGAAAATTTGGGAAAATGGTGGACGCACCAGGGCTCGAACCTGGGACCCGCTGATTAAGAGTCAGCTGCTCTACCGACTGAGCTATACGTCCACACCTGCCGTTTTGGCCTGAGCCATTTCCGACAGGGGGCGGCGAGTAGCAGTGTGGATTCGGGTTGTCCAGACCGAGAGCAAAAAAAAGCGGCATCCAGTCGATTCTGGATGCCGCCTTGGTGGGTTTGAAGTCGTGCAGGCGGGCTTTTAGGCCGCGACAACGGGCTTGCGCCGGCGGGCAGCGACGCCCACAGCGCCGAAGCCCAGCAGCATCATGGCCCAGGAACTGGGTTCCGGCACGCCCTGGCCGGTGAATCCGTCAGCTGCGATCCGTCCGAACAGGCGGGCCGTGTTGTCCTCGCGCTCGATGGTCAGAAACTCGCTGCCCGAGCCAAAGCCGGGAACAAAAAAGCCACTGATATCGAGCGTGTAGTTGACGCCACCGATCGCGAAGAACTCGCTCAATCCAGAGTTCAGCGAGATGGTAACGCGGTCAGCACAGCCATTGATGTTGGCACCCTGACCGTTGGCACCACCGTGGGGGCAGGGATCCAAATTGTTCGTTGTTTCATCATGGGTGAAATCGAACACGGCGTTGTAATTTCCGATCGAAGTCAAACCCACCGACACGCCGTAGCTGATCGTCAGCTGGGCAGACGTGATGCTGGGCGGGAAGACCGGGTTGTTGAAGTGGGTGAATTGCCCCAGCGAAAACAACGAACTGGCGCCATTGACCACAACATCGACATTGAGCGGCGTGGCAGCCGC
>JAIXPM010000153.1 GCA_027486275.1 Sphingomonadales bacterium
CGGCCGGACTGGTTGTTGGCCTGGCGGCGGGCTTCTTCGGCATCGGTGGCGGCTTCCTGATCGTGCCCGGCCTGATGGCGGCCACCGGCATGACGCTGGCCAACGCCGCGGCCTCCTCATTGGTTTCCGTGATGGTGTTCGGCGTCGCGACGGCCGGCACTTATGCGGTGGCTGGCCGGGTGGATGGCCCGGCGCTGCTGGCGATGGTGGCCGGCGGGCTCATCGGCGTGCTGGCTGCCAAACCACTGGCGCCGCGTCTTGCCACCCGCGCCGCCTTGGCCCGCCGGCTGTTCGCGATCATGGTGATCCTGACGGCGCTGTACGTTGGCTGGCGCTCACTGGGATGAGGCGGGCAGCGCCAGGCCATCGTCGCGCAGCACCACATAGATGGCCGGGATCACCAGCAGGGTGAGCAGGGTTGAACTGGCCAGCCCGAACAGCAGCGAGATGGCCAGGCCCTGAAAGATCGGATCGGTGAGGATGGTCGCCGCCCCGATCATTGCCGCGGCCGCCGTGAGCACGATCGGCTTCATGCGGATGGAGCCGGCCTCGATCAGCACCTGCCGCAGCGGTTTGCCGGGCGTACTGGCGTGGCGGATGAAATCCACCAGCAGGATCGAATTGCGCCCAGCTGTGCCCGCCCGAACAGATGCCAATTGTCAAACCTTCCTCGCGGGCGCAGATCAGCCGCACCAGATCGAGAAAGGGCACCATCACCATGTACATAATCAATGGCGCGCTCGGTTCACCCTATTCGATGAAGATGCGTGCGCTGATGCGCTATCGCCGTATTCCGCATCTCTGGGTCCACGGTGCGGACTCGCGCGAGGCGCTGGCCAGGGTCAAAGCACCGGTCATCCCGGTGATGGAATATCCCGATGGGACGTTCCACAATGATTCCACCCCGCTGATTTATGATCTGGAGGCGCGTCACGCCGAACGTTCCGTGGTTCCGCCAGACCCGGCAAGCGCCTTCATCGCGCACCTGATCGAGGATTTCGCCGATGAATGGGTGACCAAGGCGATGTTCGGCTACCGCTGGCTGGAGGATGTGGACCAGATCCAGATGAGCCGCTGGCTCGCCTTTGACGCGATGAAGGGCGGCGGGCTAGCGACGAGCCAGGGCTTTGCCGAACAGTTCCGCGCCCGCCAGGTCGGGCGGATGGCGATTGTCGGCTGCACGCGCGAAAATTTCCCGCTGATCGAAGCCTCGACCCACGCGCTGCTGGCGGCGCTGGAGGCGCATGTGGTCGATCGCCATTGCCTGTTCGGCACGCGCCCCAGCCTCGCGGAATTCGGCATATATGGCCAGTTATCGCAACTTGGCGTTGACCCGACCGCGCAAACAATGATGCGCAAGGACTATCCCTACAGCTTCCGCTGGTTGCTCCATATTGACGATATGTCGGGCATCGATGGGCAATGGGATGCAGCACAGGCGCCCTTTGCGCCGATCATCGCCGCATGGCTGAAGCAGGTGGGCGACATCTACATGCCCTTCCTCCTCGCCAATGCCGCCGCGATCGAAGCGGGCGAAACGACCTTCAGCATGACCGCCATGGGCCTGCCCTATACTCAGGGTGTGTTCAAATATCAGGCCAAATGCCTGGCTGATCTGCGCGCGCGCCATGCCGCGCTGGATGCGACCGCGCGGGGACGCATCGATCCGCTGCTGGCGGAGGCGGGGTGTCTCGACGCCTTGCTGAGCCGATGAGCCCGAAGCGACCGGCAGCCGTTCTGGCTGCTCTGACCCTGCTGCATCTGCTTGCGCCCGGCACCCACGCGGCCCCGGCGAAACGCCCCAACATCGTCATCCTGCTTGCCGATGATTGGGGGTTCAGTGATGTCGGGGCCTTCGGCGGCGAAATTGCGACGCCCAATATCGACGCGCTCGCGGCCAAGGGTGTGCGCTTTTCGAATTTCCACGTCGCCGGTTCATGCTCGCCCACGCGGGCGATGCTGCAGACGGGCGTGATCAACCACCGTGCCGGCTTGGGCAACATGCCGGAGACAATCCCACCGGAACATCAGGGCAAGCCCGGCTATGACGCGCACCTCAACAACCGCGTGGTGACCATTGCCGATCAGCTGCGCGCTGGCGGCTACCGCACCTATCTGACCGGGAAATGGCATCTGGGCCACACGCCCGACAGCCTGCCCACAGCGCGCGGCTATGATCATGCGCTCGCGCTGGCCCAATCGGGTGCCGACAATTTTGAAGATAAGCCCAATCTGCTGATTTATGACCAGACCGAATGGAGCGAGGACGGCAAGCCGGCGAAACTGCCGGCGCGTTTCTATTCCTCGACCCTGATTGTCGACAGGATGATCCGCTATATTGACAGCGGCAACGCCAGCGGAAAGCCGTTTCTGGCATCGGTGAACTTCATCGCCAACCACACGCCATTGCAGGCGCCCGATGCCGACATCGCGGCCTATGCCGGGCGCTACACCGCGGGCTGGACCGCGCTGCGCAACCAGCGCCGGGCCGCAGTGATTGCCAAGGGCATGATGCCCGCAGGCGTTGCCATGGTAA
>JAIXPM010000019.1 GCA_027486275.1 Sphingomonadales bacterium
ATGTCGGCGGCCTTGCCGGGTTCGAGCGTGCCGGTTTCGGCAGAGAGCCCGAGCAGTTCGGCCGCGCCGGTGGTGGCGCTGATCAGCACCTCGCGGGCCGTCATCCCGCCGAATTCCACCATGTCGCTGGCTTCCTGGCCGTTGCGGCCGTGTTCGAACACGCCGGCATCGGTGCCGAAGGCGATGCGGGCGCCGGCGGCGCGGGCGGCGATGATCTGTTTGCCGCGGCGTTCCAGGATGGCGCGCACCTTGGCTTCCACCACCGGGGTATAGGCGCCGCTGCCCAGCCGTTCGGCGGTGGCGCGGAAGGGCAGCAGTGTGGGGACGAGCCAGCCCTTGTTGGCGGCGAGGGCCTTGGCGCCGGCTTCATCGGTGAAACTGCCATGCTCGACCGAATCGACGCCGGCGCGCGCTGCCGCCTCGATGCCGCGCGGGCCGTGGGCGTGGGCGGCAACCTTCAGGCCCAGGCTGTGGGCGGTGGTGACGATGGCGCGCATTTCGTCGTCGGTGAAATGCTGGTCCAGCCCGCGGCCCTGCTGGCTGAGCACGCCGCCGGTGGCGGTGAACTTGATGACGTCGGCGCCGCGCTGGCTGGCTTCGCGCACCCGGGCGGCGCATTCCACCGCGCCGGTGCAGGTGTTGCCCTGATCGAGCGCGTCATTCACCACCGGGGCAAAGCCGGACACGTCGCCATGGCCGCCGACGATGGAGAGCGCCGCCCCAGCCGCCAGCACGCGCGGGCCGGGGAACATCCCTGAATTGATGGCATCGCGTACGGCGAAACCCGAAAGCCGCGCGCTGCCCAGATCACGCACGGTGGTGAAGCCGGCCTTTGCGGTGATGCGGGCGTTCTTCAGGCCATAGGCCACCGAGAGTTCGGCGCTATCGATGGCTTCGCGCCAGAAGGGCGTGCCGGGATCGCCGGTGAGGTGGACGTGGCTGTCGATCAGGCCGGGGCTGAGGGTGCGGCTGGACTGGTCGATCACCCGCGCGCCGGACGGGATGGGCGCGCTGGCCGGGTTGATGGCGGTGATGCGGCCATCGGTGACGATGATCGTGCTTGGGCCGAGCGCCGGTTTGGCGGCATCGGTGATGACGCGGCCGGCCTTGATCGCAATGGTTTCAGCGGCGGCCGGGTTGGCGAGGAGGAGGGCGGCGATGAGGGTGGTGCGCATGTTATGTTCCCCGGTTGTTGGTGGCTGTTTGCGCTGCTGTGGGACCGGGGGCCAGTTGCAAATGCGACAGGTGGCAGAGCGCCCCTCACCCGGGCCGCCCGAAAACGAAAGTGGGTGCAGGGCCTCAGGCCCTGCCCGCCGGAGGCCCGCTTACTTCTTCCTCAACCCAAGACGGCGAATCTCGATCTTTGGGCAGCGATCCATCACCACACCCAGCCCGGCGGCTTCGGCGCGGGCGGCGGTCACGGGGTCGATGACGCCAAGTTGCGTCCAGACGGCGCGCGCACCCACGGCGATGGCGTCGTCCACCACGCCGGAAACGAATTCGCTGCGGCGGAACACGTCGACCATGTCGATGGGTTCGGCGATGTCGGCCAGCTGCGCCACAACGGTCTGGCCGTGGATCACCTGCCCGGCGAGCTGCGGGTTGACCGGGATCACGTGGTAGCCGTGGGCGAGCAGCATTCCCATCACCTCAAACGCGGCGCGGTCGGGGCGGTCGCTGGCGCCGACGAGCGCAATCGTGCTTGTCTCTTCCAGCAAGCGGGCGATGTCGGCGTCGGCGGTGAGCGGCATGGCCTTACAGTCCGACCGTGACGATGACGCCGCGGGCGATCTCGTCGAAGATGGCGGCCGGCTCGCCGCTCACCGGCTGGGCGGTTTCGGAGGCGGTGCGCACCGCCATTTGCAGGGGGATGCGGCCAAGGAAGGGCACGCCCATCGCTTCGGCTTCCTTTTCGGCGCCGCCGTGGCCGAACGGATCAGAGACATGGCCGCAGGCCGGGCAGCAATAGCCCGCCATGTTTTCCACCACGCCAAGCACGCGCACATTCACTTCGCCGAACATGGCGACGGCGCGGCGGGCATCGATGAGGGCGAGATCCTGCGGGGTGGAGATGATGAGCGCGCCATCGGGCTTGAGTTTCTGCGCGAGCGTGAGCTGCACGTCGCCGGTGCCGGGCGGCAGATCGATGACCAGCACGTCGAGCGCGCCCCAATCACATTGTTCAACCATCTGCACGAGCGCGGAGGAGGCCATCGGCCCGCGCCAGACGATCGCCTTGTTGGGATCGGTCATCATGCCCATCGAAAGCGCCTTGATGCCGTGGCGCACTTCGGGTTGCAGCTTGTCGTTCTCGACCCGGGCGCGACCTTCGATGCCGAGCAGCGTGGGCACGGAGGGGCCATAGATATCGGCATCGAGCAGGCCGACCGTTTGCCCGGCGCGGGCCAGGGCGAAAGCCAGGTTGGCGGCGACGGTGGATTTGCCAACGCCGCCCTTGCCGCTGGCCACTGCAACCAGCTTGCGGATGCCCGGCACGGTGCTGGCCTTCGGTGCGGCCGTGGGCGTCGCGGCTCTGTCGGCGGTGAGGATGATACGCGCGACGCTCACACCGGGTACGCGCTTCACGGCGGCTTCAACGGTGGCCTGCAGGCGCTCGGCCGTGGTCTTGTCGAGGCCGTCCACCGCCAGCACCAGGCCCACGGTGCCATCGTCCTTCACCACGACGCCAGCGGCGCGGCCGGTTTCCACCACGGTGCCGCCGCCGGCTGGATCAGCCACCGCGGTCAGCGCGGTCATCACATCGTTCTTCACGGCCATCAGCCTGTTCTTCCTTGCAGTCGAGGCCATAACCGCAGACAAATGCCGCCGCAGTGCCGCATGGTCTCGCAATCCCCGTTCGGCGTCCGTATATAGATGTTTCAACGTCTTTCGATAAGGTTTCATCCAGTCCATGCCTTGGCAGAACAATGGTGAAGGTGGCGGCGACAGTCCGTCCGGTGCCGATGGCGAAGAGCCGCCGGCCAAGAAGCCTGAGAACCGGCCCGTGAATCCATGGGGCGAAGGCCCGCCGCGCCGCCCGATGGGCAAGCCCGGGCAGAGCCGTGGCGGCGATTTCGATGATCTGATCCGGCGCAGCCAGGAACGTCTGAAAACCCAGTTTGGCGGCGGCAGTGGCGGCAGCGGCGGCGGTTTCGATGTTGGTGATGGCCGCTGGCTGGTATGGGCCGGCGGGGCGATCGTGGCGGCCTGGGTGGTGTTTTCCAGTTTCTACTCGGTGGATGCGCAGTCAGCTGCAGTGGTGCAGCGTTTTGGCGCCTATGTTTCGACCACCGGCCCGGGCGTGCATTTCAAGCTGCCGTGGCCGATCGATGCGGTGGAACTGCGCAAGGTTGAGCAGATCAACATCATCGATATTTCGTCGAGCGAAGGCGCCAACGAGAATCTGATGCTCACCGGCGATCAGAATATCATCAACCTTGCCTACACTGTGCGCTGGAAGATCCGGAATCCGGAAAGCTTCTTGTATGAGCTTTCCGATCCGGAAAAAACCGTGCGCGAAGTGGCCGAATCGGCGATGCGTGCCGAAATCAGCCGCGCCTCGCTGAATGATGCACTGGGACCGCAACGCGCCCAGATCGCCGATCGGGTGCGCGAACGCATGCAGGAACTGCTTGATAGCTATCGCAGCGGTGTTGATGTGCGCGGCGTGGATATCAAGCAGGCCGATCCGCCCGCCGCCATCGATGGCGCGTTCAAGGATGTTTCCGCGGCCCAGCAGGATGCGCAGCAATATCTGAACCGCGCCCGCACCTATGCCCAGGCGCTGGTCGCCAAGGCGCAGGGCGATGCCGCCGGCTTTGATGCCGTTTATGCCCAGTATCGCCTGGCCCCGGAAGTGACGCGCAAGCGCATGTATCTGGAAACCATGGAAAAGGTGCTGGCCAAGGTGGAAAAGACCGTGGTGGATGCTCCCGGTGTGGCGCCCTATCTGCCGCTGCCTGAAGTGCGCCGCCGCGCGGCAATCGCGCCGGCCGAGCCGGCCCCGGCCCCGGCACAGCGGTAACGGAAAGAATCACGATGGCCACCTTGACCCGCAATCCTGCAATACTGGCCGGCTTGGGCTTTGCCCTCGTCGTGCTGGCGATGAGCAGTTTCTACACCGTTCCCGAAACCCAGCAGGCCGTGGTGCTGCGCCTGGGCAAGCCGGAGCGGATCGTGAACGAATATGATCCGAAGGCAAAGCTGGGCGAAACCGGCGCCGGCCTGACGATGAAGGTGCCCTTCATCGAAGACGTGCGCTTCATCGACAAGCGCATCATGGATCTGGATATCGATGCGCAGACGGTGCTTTCCACCGATCAGCTGCGGTTGGTGGTGGATGCCTTTGCCCGGTTCCGCATCGTCAACCCGCAGCGCATGGTGGAAACCGTGGGCACCGAACAGAATGCGGCCGACGCGCTGAAGCGAATCCTGGCATCGAAACTGCGCAACGAGCTGGGCAAGCAGCCATTTGCCGCGCTGCTGTCGCCGGAACGCGGGGCGCTGATGGATGATATCCAGTCCAGCGTGAACAGCCAGGCCAAGCAATATGGCGCCGAAATCGTGGACGTGCGCATCAAGCGCGCCGATCTGCCGTCGGGCCCGCCGCTGGAAGCAGCGTACGCGCGCATGGCCTCGGCCCGGCAGCAGGAAGCGGCGACCATCCGTGCCCAGGGCAACAAGCAGGCGCAATTGGTGCAGGCCGAAGCCGATGCCAGCGCGGCCCGCATCTATGCCGACAGTTTCGGCAAGGATCCGGAATTCTATGCCTTCTATCGCGCCATGCAGGCCTATCGCACCACGTTCGAAGACGGCACCGCCACCGTGATCCTGGGGCCGAACAATGAATTCCTGCGCGAGTTCGAAGGCCGCAAGGGCAATCGCTGAGCCGCTCGGCCTTGTTCATGCACGGTTAGGCGTGTTGTTTGCATAAGCCAGATGGGCTCAACCGCATTGCAACCAGAAAGACAGACATGAAGTCAAAGATCGTTCGTTCGCTTGTTCCCGTCGCCGTGTTGGCCACTGGCCTGGCCGCCATTGCTGTCGCGCAGGCGCCTGCCACCCAGCCGGCGCAGAACGCCGTGGCACCTGCCGTGGCCATTGCGCCGCCTGGTGGCGCGCCGCGCAGCTTTGCCGATCTGACGGCGCGGTTGGCGCCGGCGGTGGTGAACGTGTCGACCACGCAAAAGATGGAAATCGGCCGCATGCGCCGCATGCCTGGTCAGCCCGGCGGCAATCCGCTGGAAGATCTGTTCCGCCGTTTCCAGGAACAGCAGGACGGCGGTGAGCCGGTGACGCGCGAGGCGACCAGCCTGGGCAGCGGCTTCGTCATCGCCGCTGATGGCTATATCGTTACCAACAACCACGTGATTTCGGCGGGCGAAGGCCGCAACCAGCCGGTGGAATCGATCACGGTCACATTGTCGGACCGGCGCGAGTACAAGGCGCGCGTGGTCGGCCGCGATCCGCTCACCGATCTGGCTGTGCTGAAGATCGAGGCGACTGGACTGCCGTTCGTGCAGTTCGGCAACAGTGAAACCACGCGCGTCGGCGATTGGTCCATTGCCATCGGCAACCCGTTCGGGCTGGGTGGCACCGTTACCGCCGGCATCATTTCCGCCCTGCACCGCGATATCGGTTCGGGCCAGTATGATCGCTATATCCAGACCGATGCCAGCATCAACCAGGGCAACAGCGGCGGGCCGCTGTTCGATCTGGCCGGCAACGTGATCGGCATCAACACGGCGATCTTCTCGCCCACCGGCGGCAACGTTGGTCTGGGCTTTGCCATTCCTGCCGAACTGGCCAAGCCGGTGGTCGATCAGCTGAAGGCGACCGGTGCGGTGAAGCGCGGTTATCTGGGCGTCGCTATCCAGCGGCTTTCGGCCGATATCGCCGCCGGCCTGGGCCTGCCCAAGGACAAGGGCGAGATTGTTGCCAGCGTCGAACCCAACGGCCCGGCCGCGCGCGCCGGGGTGCGCCAGGGCGACGTGATCGTGACGGTGGCCGGCCGCGAGGTGAATTTCGACAACAGCCTTTCGTACATCGTTGC
>JAIXPM010000087.1 GCA_027486275.1 Sphingomonadales bacterium
ACGGCCTGCTTGGCGGCACCGGTGATGCGGTTCTTGTTGATGCTCATGACATGATATCCAGTTGCAGCATTGCGGGCGGGAAAATTGCCCGAGGTACTGCCCCGGCTCCGGTGTCCAGGGGGGGCGACCGGGGGGTCTGACCGGGGCAGTATAAATGCCTTACCGGATTACACTTCCCGGCGGCAGTATCGGTTAATACTCAAGCGCATGCGGGTTTCGTGGCCCGCGCCTGACACCCTCAGGGATTCCCGAGGGTAGTTTCCGTCGCTCGTCAGTCCGGCTGGCTGGCGCGATGTTTGCATGGCTTGGCGGACAAGGCCGAAACACAACGGCCACCGTCAGGGCGGCGTTTTCCAGATGCGGACATCGCCAGGGCAGAAGGAGAATGGCGATGAAAATCGCACTGGGTGCCGTCGCGGCATCAATCCTGATCAGTGGCTGCATGGCAGACATGTCTGATCAGCGGCCGCAGCGCCAATGGCGGAACTACGATTACAACCGG
Source organism: Sphingomonadales bacterium (assembly GCA_027486275.1). Next base: position 503 of record JAIXPM010000087.1, read on the forward strand.
CCTGATCCGCAATACGGCGGCTATGACCCGGGCCGTTATTATAATGAATCACCTCGCCAGCGCGAACGCCGGCTGAGCGCGAACGATCGCGTCTACCGCGGTCAGGACGGGCGTTATTACTGCCGCCGTTCCGATGGCAGCACCGGGCTGATCGTGGGCGCGGTGGCTGGCGGTGTGCTGGGCAATGTTATCGCGCCAGGCGGTTCCGATACGTTGGGCACCATATTGGGCGCCGTTGCCGGCGGCGCCGTGGGCCGTTCGATCGATCGCAAAAACGTGCGTTGCCGCTGACACGGCCAGGCGACGGCCAATGGAGAATGACCATGTTTCGCCCTTTTATGCTTGCCGCCGGGATGGCGGCCGCGCTCGCGCCGCTGCTGCCGGTGTCGGCCCAGATGCAATATCAGCGCCGTGACGATGGCCCGCCAGCAATGGCCGGGCGCGCCACCATGCTGCGCGCCGGCCCCGAACAGGGCTATCCACAAGTGCGGCGCATCGAACAGGGCCAGCAGGTGCAGCTGTACGGCTGCCTTTCTGATCGCAGCTGGTGCGATGTCCGGTTGGGGCAGGATCGCGGCTGGGTGAGCGGGCCCGATCTTCAGGCCGAATATCGTGGCCGGCGCGACAGCGTGGCCAATCTTTATGGCGAATTCCAGCTGGGCGACCGCGATTTCCGCATCGCCGATTACTGGGACGACAATTATCGCCAACAGCCGTTTTATGCCGAACGGACGCGCTGGGAACAGCAATATGGCGAAAACAACCGCGGCAACTGGGGCCCGCGCCAGAACGGCGCCCGTGGGGGTAACCGCACCACCGCCGGCGTGATGCTGCGTCAGGCCTGGGTGCGGGCCGGTCCCGATTTGACCTATCCTCGCGTCGGCCAGGCCCGGGCGCGCAGCCGGGTGATCATCCACGGCTGTCTGCGCGATTGGAGCTGGTGCGACATCAGCAATCGCGGCGGCAGCCGGGGTTGGGTGGTGAGCCAGCATATCGCCAGCCTGTATCAAGGCCGCCAGCAGCCGCTGAACAGCTTTGCACCGCGCATCGGCATCGGCGTGCTTGGCTTCAACATCAACCGCTACTGGGGCGAAAACTACCGCACGCAGCCCTTCTATGGCCAGCGTGACCGCTGGGAGCGCCAGTATCGGCAGAACTACCGCCCGACCTGGGGCAACGGCCCGGAACGGGATGGGCCGGATTGGGATGAACGCAACCTCGATCGGCGGGATCGAGATGACCGGTATCGCGATGGCCAACCCCGTTCGGATGCCGACTGACGCCACCTCGTTTGCACGAAGGGAGAACACAATGCTGTACGGTCTGATCCTGGTCCTGGTGGTGTTGTGGGCCCTTGGCCTTGCCACCTCGTACACGCTTGGCGGGCTCATCCACATCCTGCTCGTGGTCGCGCTGGTCATCTTCGTGATGAACCTGATCAGCGGCCGCCGCGCCTCATGATCCGGCCAGTGCCCAACCGAAAGGACGCACCATGATGACCCGCACCTGCCAGGCAAAAGTCCAGTTCCTGCATCCTTTCCGGTTGCCGGGGCTGGACGGACCGCAGCCCGCCGGCACCTACCGGCTGATCACCGATGAGGAGGAGCTGTGCGGCCTCAGTTTCACCACCTACCGCACCGTGCTGGCGCAGCTGCAGGTGCCGGCATTGGGCCGGCCCGCGCTGTCCACCCGCATGGTGCCGATCGACCTTGATGAGCTTGATGCCTGCATCTGCGCCGATCGCCAGGCCGTTGCCGACGACGTGCCGCGCATGGCCGCCCCCGTCGCCTGAAAACGACACACCTGCGCCCGGCGATGGAACCTTTCCCGTAGCCTTGCGTTTCTTGTCTACCGACTGTCCCACAGGAGTATATTTCCATGCGATTGAAACCGACCCCGCTGCTGCTGATGGTAGCCGCCGCCATGACCCTGGCCGCCTGCGAGAAGAAGACCACCGATGCCCAGGCCGATGCCGTGCGCAACACCAGCGACGCTGCTGCCGCCGACATCGAAAACAAGGCTGATGTGGTTGAGAACAAGGGCGAAGCCAATGCCGACGCCATGCGCGAGGGCGCCGATGCCGTGCGTGATCGCGGTGAGAACAAGGCTGATGCCATCGAAGATGGCACGGTGGGCGCCACCACCAAGACCGATCAGCTGACCACCACGACGAAGCCCACGGATCCCAAGTAACACCCAGTTCCTGGACGGGAGGAAGGGGCATCGGATCGCGTTGATCCGGTGCCCTTTTCCTGTTCAGCCGCTCAGCGTTGCGCCGTGAGTTGCTGCGCCTGGCGCATGATCTGATTCAGCGCACTCTGCGCGCCCGCCGGGCCATCGGCGCGTGATTGGGCCAATTGGCCGCCATCAAGCAGCTGGCGCAACGCCATGCGGGCGCGGGCAACCCGGCTTTTCACCGTGCCCACCGCACAGTTGCTGATCGCCGCCACTTCCTCACAGCTCATGCCGCTGGCCCCGATCAGGATCAGCGCCTCGCGCTGCGGGGCCGGCAGCTGCATCAACGCGCGCTGCATGTCGGCAAGGGCGACATGGCCTTCCTGGGCCGGCGGCACCGCCAGCAACAGATCGGCGCCATGTTCATCCCATTCGCCCTTGAAGCGGGCCCGGCGGGCAATCGAGAAATAGGCGTTGCGCAGGATGACATGGGTCCAGGCCCGCATGCTGGATCCGGCGACAAAGCGATCGCGCGCCATCCAGGCCTTCAGCATGGTTTCCTGCACCAGATCATCGGCCAGATCGGCGTTCCCCGACAATGACCGGCCATAGGCGCGCAAGTGCGGAATGGCGGCGGCAAGATCGGCCTTGAAGCGATCTTCGGCAGGCAGCGCTTCCGCATCGCCCAATTGATCCAGCAGCGCCTGGAGGCGCGGTGGCAGCGGGGCGGTGGCGACCGCGGCAAAGGCAAGGCGCAGCGCGGCGCCCAGATCGCGCAGCGCCGGGGTTGCGTTGGCGGGCAGGGGGCGCAGGTTTGATACGGTCATCATCGGGCTCCACTGCTTGTCATGTGGCCCCATACGCACCAGCGGCGACCAGGTTCCCCTGCCGTCATCGCTGCGGCAATGCCGTCGATCCGAAGAACAGCGCCTGCGCAATGGCGGCCTGCACGCTGGCCACGGCAAAAGGCTTGGTGATCAGGAAGGTCGGTTCCGGCCGCTGACCGGTAAGCAGCAGTTCCGGAAAGCCGGTGATGAAGATCGCCGGCACTGACTGCCGGGCCAGGATATGCCGCACGGCATCGATACCGCTGCTGCCATCGCGCAACTGGATATCGGCCAGCACCAGGCCCGGCGCATCGGCGGCCACCAGCGCCAACGCTTCGGCCCGTGTGGCGGCGATGCCGGTGACGCTGTGGCCCAGATCGGTGACAATGGCTTCGATATCCATTGCGATGATCGGTTCATCCTCGATGATCAGCACGCGCGCGCGGGTCTGGCGGGCGATATCGGCCAGCGCGGCACTGGTCAGCGCGTGGACCTGTGGCAGCGGGCAATTGATCAGGACGGCGATATCGGCCGGAGCGAATCCCTCCATCGCACCCAGCAGCAACGCCTGACGCGACAGCGGTGCCAACCCGGCCAACCGCGCCGCCGCAATGCCCGCGGCGTCATCGCTCGCAGCGGCTGGCACCGTTTCGGGCGAAGCCGTTGCGGCGTGCTGGATCTGAAAGGCCCTGAACAGGCCCATCCGCGCCGACAGGCCGGCCGGCAGCGCAGCGCGATCTGCCACCAGCGCCGCCAGCGTGGCCGCCACCAGCGCGTCACCGGCTGGCTGCGATCCGACGAGGGCGCGGGCATAGCGGCGCAGGCCAGGCAGATGGGGGGAAAGGCGGGCAGCAAGGGTCACAATGATTTGCTTTCGGGGCAAGGGGGCTGGCAGGCGGCAGGAATGGCGTTCACGCCCGCTGCGCGCCGGAAATACTTTGGGTGATGCAGCCGCGGGCGCTGCCGCTCCTCGGCTGGCTGCCCGCAATAGCGATGGTCGAAAAACGGTGGCTGCAGGCGATTTCTGCCGCATCTATTAACCCGTACACCTTAACATCATTTCGCGTCCGCGTCACCTTGGTGCATGATGAGTAATGATTAACGCCGCTGGCCACTCCCCTCTGTCATCATCGGCCGCGCCGGCGGAGACGGGTGCGGCCGATCTGGCGGCAGCGCTGGCCGAGCAGGGGCGTTTGCGGCGTGACCTGCATCACCAGGTCACCAACAGCCTGCAGATCATTGCCAGCCTGGTGGCACTCCAGGCGCGGGACAGTGCCTCGGCCGCCGTGCGCCGGCTGCACGACGTGATCCAGGCCCAGATCCAGACGCTCACGCTGGTGCAACGCTGGCAATATCTGGGCGAAGCCGAAGCATGTGTGGATCTGGCCGGGATGCTGGGCGAACTCTGTACCGCGCTCGAAGCCGGGCTGGTTTCGGCCCGTCATGAGAGGGTGACGGTCGCTTGCACTGCGGCCGCTTTGCCGCTGGCGCCGGGGCTCGCGATACCGGTTGGTTTCCTGATCACCGAACTGGCCCTGCTGGCTGGCCAGTTGGCACCGCCCGGCCGGCTGCACGTGGCGGTGGCCGCGGCGCCGGCGGCCGCCGGTATCAGTCTCACGGTCCACACCGGCGCCTTTGCTGGCCGCGATGCGCTGGCGGGTTCGGATACGGCGACGGTTCGGATCATCCGCGCCATGGCCCAGCAATTGGGTGGCGAGCTGCAGCATGATGCGGTGGCAGGATGTTACGCGATCGGCTTTGCCGGCGCATCCGGCTGAGCCGGCGCCGTCGCCGCTTCCAGGCTGGCCTGGGCGGCAATCACCCGATCCAGCATCTGCACGTCGCGATCCGTGCGGGCGGGTG
>JAIXPM010000026.1 GCA_027486275.1 Sphingomonadales bacterium
CGATCCCGCCACCACCCCGCCCCACCACGTGCCGCCCGGCCACGATTTCTGAAGGAAGCCCGCCGATGACCACCCCGCTGCGCATCGATTTCGTTTCCGATATCGTCTGCCCGTGGTGCGTGATCGGCCTGAAATCCCTCGAACAGGCGCTGGCCGAACTGGGCGACGACGTGGCGGCGGACTGGCATTTCCACCCGTTCGAACTGAACCCGCAGATGCCCCCCGAAGGCGAAAACAGCGCCGAGCATATCCAGCGCAAATATGGCCGCCCGCCCGAGGAAGGCGCCGCCGCGCGCAGCCACATCAAGTCCATGGGTGAAAACCTTGGCTTCACCTTCAAGGGCGGCCCGGATTCGATGATCTGGAACACCTTCGATTGCCACCGCCTGCTGCACTGGGCCGAAAGGGCCGGAAAGGCCCACGCCCTGAAAATGGCGCTGTTCGAAGCCCATTTCACCCGCGCCGAACCATTGAACGACGCCGAAACACTGGTGCGCGCTGCCGTGTCGGCCGGCCTCGACGCCAACGCCGCCCGCGACGTGCTGGAATCAGGCCGTTACGCCGAAGACGTGCGCGCCACGGAACATTGGTGGCGCGACGAGCAGGATATCACCGCGGTGCCCGCCATCATCTTCAACGGCAAATACGCGATCATGGGCGGCCAGCCGCCGGCGACGTTCGTGAAGGTGATCAAGCGGATCGTGTCGGGCGAGATTTAAAGAGCCTCCGGCGGGCAGGGTCGCAGACCCTGCACCCGTTCGATACTGTGTGGCCCTGGCTCACCAAGCACGTGTCATGCTGGCGCAGGCCAGCATCCACTGTGCCGCTCGAAGCTTCCGTCCGGTTCATGGCGCGACAATGGATGCTGGCCTGCGCCAGCATGACGATCGTTGAGCATTGAAGGCCAAACCAAATCAAACGGGTGCAGGGACGAGTCCCTGCCCGCCGGAGGCCCCCTTCCCTTCCCCTTACGGCGCCCCCCGCACCTCCACCGGCAGCCCCAGCGCCTTCAACTGCGGCTCCACCTTGGCGCGATCGCCCACCACGATCCACAACAGCTTGTCCGTATCGAACAGCTGCACCGCACGGTTCAGATCGGCCGTGGTCAGCGCGCCCAGGCGGCGGGCGGAGGTGACGTAATAATCGTCCGGCCGGCCGAGGATCTGGTTGCGTTCCATGGCGGACAGGAAGGCGGTGCCGCGTTCGAATTCGCCGGGCAGGGCCAGCACGGAGTTGGCGATGCTGCGGTTGCGTTCTTCGGCGGTGATCGGTTTGGCGGCCTTGATGGAGGCGATATCGCCGATGATCGCCTTCATGCTGTCGGCGGTGCGGTCGGTCTGCACCGGGGCATAGACGAGGCTGGTGAGTTGCCCCTTGCCGTCGGTCAGGCCGGCAAACGCGCCATAGGCCCAGTTCTTTTCTTCGCGGATATCGGTGGTGATGCGGCTGGTGGAAAGCCCGCCCAGCACATCGATGGCGGCGCGTTCGGCGATCAGATCCTGCATGCCGGTGATAGGCAGCATCGCGCCTGCCAGAATCAGGCTTTGCGGGCTGTTCGGCCGGTCCACCAGGATGATGCGGGCCGATTGCGGCGGCGGCGCGGCGGCGGCGGTGATCGTGCCGGCCGGGGTGGCGGCATCGGCGCGCCAGTTGCCGAAGGCGGCGTCCAGCTGCGGCTTCAGTTCGGCGGCCGTGATGTCCCCCACCACGAACAGGGTGCCGCGATCGGCACGGATCCAGCGCTTGTGCCAGGCCACCAGCGCATCGCGGGTGATGGCTTTCAGGCTGTCGGCGGTCCCCAGCCCGCTGGGCGGCGCGCCATAGGGGTGATCGGGACCATAAAGCGCAGGCGACAGGATGCGCTGGGCGATGCCAATCGGATTGCTGGCCTCCTGCTGCAGGGCGGTGAGCATCTGGCCGCGCACCCGCTCGATCTCGGCCGGCGGATAATCCGGCCGCTGCACGATATCGGCATACAGCGCGAGCGATGCGCCGAGGTTGGATTTCAGCGCATCAAGGGAAATCCGTGTGCGATCCATCCCCGGCGAGGCGCCGATGCCGGCGCCCAGCCGTTCGCGCAGTTCGGCAATATCGGTGCCGCTGCGGCCGGCCGCGCCTTCATCCATCAGGTTCAACGCCATCGACTGGATGCCGAGCGACCCGCGCTCATCGGCTGCCCGGCCGCCTTCCACGCTGAGCAGCATGCGGACCAGCGGCACCGTGGTGCGGCGGGCGAGTTCCACCTTCAGGCCATTGGCCAGGGTGAAACGCTCGATTGCCGGCCATTGCAGCAGCGGCGGCTGGCCCACGGCGGGTTCGGCGATGCGGGCCGGGCCCCCAACCCGACCTGCACCCGGCGGGGTGCTGGCGGCCACCTTGGGCGGCGGCGGCACCTCTTCGGCGGCCGGCCGTTCGCCGGGCAGCACGGTCTGCACATAGGCGCTCGTGGTCAGCCACGCTCGCGCGGCGGCCTGCACATCGGTGGGCGTGGCATTGGCATACCAGGCGAGCTCCGTGCGATAGTGTTCAGGATTGCCGGCATAAACCGCGCCTTCGGCCAGCGCGACCGCCTTGCCGCCAAAGCCGCCCACGGCTTCGAGGCCGCGGATCGTGCCGGCGACATTGCGGGTGGCCACGCGGCCCACTTCATC
>JAIXPM010000308.1 GCA_027486275.1 Sphingomonadales bacterium
ATGCCGGCCGCCAGCGCCACCGGCAGCCACAAAGGCAGATGCGCGCGTTCGGCATCCAGCCAGCGGTGCCAGCCGGCGATCAGCGCTTGCCCCGCGGTTTGTTTCTCTTCGATCCTTCTGCTAACCACCCGCGCGTTCCGTGTGCCCTCCCGGCCACGACCCTGAAGCCCTTGATTGGATGAAACGCGCATGAGCGCAACACAGGATTTGCCCGGCAAGGTCGTCACCCGCTTTGCCCCCTCGCCCACCGGTTTTCTGCACATCGGCGGCGCCCGCACCGCGCTGTTCAACTGGCTGTTTGCCCGCCACCACGGCGGTGAATTCCATCTGCGCATCGAAGATACCGATCGGGCGCGCTCCACCGAACCGGCCATTGCCGCCATCCTCGATGGGATGACCTGGCTGAACCTGAATTGGGATGGCGAGGTGGTCTACCAGTTCAGCAGGGCTGCCCGCCATGCCGAGGTGGCGCACGCATTGTTGGCCGCGGGCCACGCCTATCGCTGTTATGCGACGCCCGAAGAGCTGACCGCCCTGCGCGAGGAGCAGCGCGCCGCCAGGCAGCCGATGCGATACGACGGGCGCTGGCGCGACCGCACCGATTGGCCGAACGATGCCGATTATGTGATCCGTCTGAAGGCGCCACGTGAAGGCAGTGTCACCATCGACGATCAGGTGCAGGGCCCGGTGACGGTTAACAATGCCGAGCTGGATGATTTCGTGCTGCTGCGGTCGGACGGTACGCCCACCTATATGCTGGCCGTGGTGGTGGACGATCACGACATGGGCGTGACGCACGTGATCCGCGGCGATGATCACCTGAACAACGCCTTCCGCCAGCTGGCGCTGATTCGGGCGATGCAGTGGCCGGAACCGGTTTATGCCCATATCCCGCTGATTCACGGCGCTGACGGCGCGAAACTGTCGAAGCGGCACGGCGCGCTGGGCGTTGATGCCTATCGCGATGAGTTGGGCCTGTTGCCGGAAGCGGTGGAAAATTATCTGCTGCGTCTGGGCTGGGGCCATGGTGATGCCGAAATCATCAGCCGCGACGAAGCCGTGCAGTGGTTCGAACTGGCCGGGGTAGGCCGTTCGCCGTCGCGGTTCGACATGAAGAAGCTGGAAAACCTCAACGGACAGCATCTGCGCGCTGCCGATGATGGCCGGCTGGTGGCGTTGATTACCGGCCGCGTGGCTGCGGCATTGGGCCGCGAACTGGCCGATTCCGACACAGCGCTTTTGCAGCGCACCATGCCGGAGTTGAAGAAACGCGCCAACAACCTCAATGATTTGGCAGCCAGCAGCCTTTTCTATCTTCGCAGCCGCCCAATCCCCATGGACGAAGGCGCTGCCAAGCTGCTAGCGTCTGCGACACCGGGGCTGCTTGACCGCGCCCGGGCACGATTCGCCGCCCAGGATGACTGGACGGCTGCCGCACTGGAACAGGTGGCGCGTGAACTGGCGGAAAGCGAAGCGGCCAAGCTTGGCCAGATCGCCCAGCCGTTGCGCGCTGCTGTTACCGGTTCGGCGCAATCGCCCGGATTGTTCGAGGTTCTCGAAGTGCTGGGCAGGCAAGAAGTGCTGGGGCGGATCGACGACGCACTGGCGGGTTGAACGAAGGGAAGACTGCCATGACGGCCATGATCGGGATCGACGGAAAAAGCGCGGAATATCCGGTGCACCAGGGCAGTATTGGCCCGGAAGTCGTTGATATTCGCAAACTTTACGCCAACACTGGCCGCTTCACCTTCGATCCGGGCTTCACCAGCACCGCGTCATGCGAATCCAAGATCACCTATATCGATGGCGATGAAGGCATCTTGCTCTATCGCGGTTATCCCATCGAGCAGTTGGCCGAACAGTCGAGTTTTCTGGAAGTCGCGCATCTGCTGCTGAACGGCGATCTGCCCAATGCGGAACAGAATGCCGAATTCACCCGCAACATCACCCGCCACACCATGATCCACGAACAGCTGGCGACCTTCTACCGGGGTTTCCGGCGCGACGCCCACCCGATGGCGATCATGTGCGGCATCGTGGGCGCGATGGCGGCCTTCTATCACGACTCGACCGACATTCATGATCCGCAACAGCGGGTGATCGCCTCGCACCGGATCATCGCCAAGATGCCGACCCTGGCGGCGATGGCCTATAAATATTCGATCGGGCAGCCCTTCCTCTATCCCGACAACAGCCTGAGTTTCGCCGGCAATTTCCTGCGGATGACCTTTGGCGTGCCGGCCGAACCCTATGTGATCGATCCGGTGATCGAAGACGCGATGGAAAAACTGCTGATTCTGCAGGCCGATCACGAGCAGAACGCCTCCACCTCCACCGTGCGGCTCGCCGGTTCGTCGGGTGCGAATCCGTTCGCCTGCATTTCGGCCGGCATTGCCTGCCTGTGGGGCCCGGCGCATGGCGGCGCCAACGAAGCCGCGCTGAACATGCTGCGCGAAATCGGCACGCCGGATCGCATCCCGGAATTCATCGCGCGGGCGAAGAACAAGGATGATCCGTTCCGCCTGATGGGCTTTGGCCACCGCGTGTACAAGAATTACGATCCCCGCGCCAAGGTGATGGCCAAGGTTGCCAAGAACGTGCTCGACAAGATGGGCATCAACGATCCGATCTTCGATGTCGCGCGTGAACTTGAACAGATCGCACTCAACGATCCCTATTTCATCGACAAGAAGCTTTACCCCAACGTCGATTTCTATTCGGGCGTCGTGATGTCGGCCATCGGCTTCCCCACGTCGATGTTCACCGTGCTGTTCGCCATATCGCGTGCGGTCGGCTGGATCGCGCAGTGGACCGAGATGATGGAGGATCCCGATCAGAAGATCGGCCGTCCGCGCCAGCTCTACACCGGCCATACCCACCGCGATTATGTGCCGATGGGCCAGCGTGGTTGAGCCTTGGGCTGATCACCCTATCGGAATCTTGTGGATAGTTCGGTGAAAAGGGGCTGCCGGCTTGAACGGCGGCCCCTTTTCCTGTTTGTGCTTTTCCATGGGTGATTTTCTGGCTCCTCCTGAATCGCGCCGCTGGCCCTGGATCCTTGCGATCATCGCCAGTCTGGCCTGGGCCGCTGCCATCATCGCCACCTGGGGC
>JAIXPM010000217.1 GCA_027486275.1 Sphingomonadales bacterium
CAGCTCGCGCCAGCCGCCGCTGCCCTGGTTGGTCACCACCACGGTTTCGGTGTTCACCGTCAGCTGCGTCGTGCGCAGGCCGGCCACGGTGGCAAACACCGGTGGCACCGCGCCATTGCCTACCTTCAACAGGAAGGCAGCACCCTTTTCCATTGCCATGTTCATGGTTCCTTTTGGTCAAATCTGTTCGCTGCGCAGCCGCATCTCGATCACGCCGGGGCGCCAGCCATCAGCCGGCGCATTCACCCCGGCCCGCACCAGCCGGGCATTGACGATGCGTTGCCCATCCCAATTGCCGGCCAGCGCCCGCAGCCGCACCTCGGCCGCGCCAAGCAACGCCTGCAACCGCGCGCCGCCCGGCCGATCATCCCAGATCGTCACGAGTACCCGGTGATCATGCGCCACCTCGGTCTTGGTGCCGGCGTCCGTCACCAAGCCAGGCCCGATCACGGCATAGGGTGCTGCGGCATCGGCGGGCGGGCCGTCGAATACGCCGGTCAGGCCCGGCACTTCGGCCAGCGCCGCCACCACCGCCTTCTGCATGGCAAGTCCTGCCGCCATCATTCGTCTCCCGGCCACAACAGCTGCGGATCAGGCAGGGCCGTGCGGCTGCCGCGCCGACGCCGGGCGACACCCGGCCCCGACAGGCGCAGCCCATCACTGCCGTCATCGAGCACGCCATAGTCCTGCCAACGCTGGGTCACCCGCCGACGCAGCCGCGCCGCCGCTGCCTGCGCCGCGGCCCGGCCGCGCGCAGCCAAGCGCGCGAGCAACGCCGCGCTCATGCCGGTCGCCCGTCGCACCACAGCGTGGCGAAATCCCGCCGCCGCGCATCACGCTCAAAGTGGCGCACAACCAATATCTGGCCGCGCCAACGCAGCCGCACGTCCAGGCCCAGATCTGCGCGATCACGCATCACCACCTGCCAGCGCCGGCCCGATCGCGCCGCCTCGCCCTGCACCTGCAGGCCCGGCGCGCCGTCGCGGTTCACCTGCGCAAACACCGACTCCACGCTGATCCAACTGCCCACATCGTCGGCCGCCGCATCGCGAGCCGGCTGCCAACGCTCGATCGTCACGCGCTCGTCCAGCGCGCCTGCATGCTCTGCCATCGCCATCACCCCAATTGCATCCGCCGCCACGGCCGCCATAGCGCCGCCACCGCTGCTGGCGGCGGCGCGGCATCGGCCGCATCGCGGTGGCTGAAGAGATGGCTCACCAGCCGCACGATCCCGGCGCGCAACGGCTCCGGCACCGCGTTCCAATCGGCCCCCAGCCCGGCGCGAAACCGCACCACCAAACCAGCCGTCTCCGGCGGTAGCCCGATCAACCGCACCCAGCCGGTGCCCTCCGCGCCAATGTCGCTTTCCCATGCCGTCGCCAGCGCCTCGCCGGCCAGGAACACGCCGGTAACGGCCTGCACCGGGTTGGCCTGCAGCCGCTGCCAGGCCAGATCGCAGGCCAAGCGCTGCTCGCCCTCACGCTCGATCAGCCATTGGCCGATGAACGCCTCGCACAGCGCCATGGCGGTGCGGATATGCCCGGCTAGCACGGCATCCTCATCATCGCGCTCCAGCCGCAGCGCGGCCTTGCACTCGGCTAGGCCCACCACCAGCGGGCCCGCCTCCATGGTCACCAGTGCCATCACCGTTCCTCCACCCGCACCACCAGGGTGCGTTCATCGCTGTTGCCGTCGGAAAGCGTCACCCGATTGGACACGCGATAGACGCTGCCCGCCGCCCCGCCCGAAAACGTGATCGCGGCGCGTCCGCCCACCAGCCGCGCGCCCGAAAGCGTCAGGCCCGTAGGCTCCACCTGCCAGACCGACTGGCTGATCGTGCGGCCGGCGAGATAGCCGGCGTCCCAATCCACGGCATGTTCGATCACGCTGCCGGGATCCTTCAGGAAAATGCTCATCATCACCTCGATCTGGCTTGGGGGTGGTGCGGCCTCACAGCGGCGCGCCGATCAACACCTGCCAGCTCGCCACCGAAACGCTGTTGCCGGCAGCCAGCGGCTGGGCCGGGCAGGTCGTGACATAAAGCAGCCGCTGGCCACCCACATCGACAAGCGCGACATGGTCAGCGGTGCCGGCGGCCTGCGCCACCAGCCCGCCGCGCGCCGCCACATTCAGTTGCCGGCCGCCGCCGCTGCCCGCCGCCAATGTGAAATCCGCTGGCACCATCGCCGTTGCGGCCAGTGCGTCGGCTTGCGCCGCGGCATAACTCGCCGGCTGGCCGGCAAGCAGCAGCATGCGGTTGGCTCCGGCCACCACGGCCAGCGCCGCATCCAGCACCTCGTTGCTGGCGAATTTCGCCATCGGCCTTGCTCCTTTGATGATGGGGTTGGGTCAGCGTTCGCGCACCGGCAGAACCGCCGGGACTGCCCGCACCTTCAGTGCCGGCGCCAGCGCCAGTTCCAGCGTGCCGCCGCTCAACAATGGTTCCGAACTGGTCAGCGGCAACACCGCAGCCGCCGGATGGACCAGCAGCGGCGGTGACGCGAGCAGCGCCAGGAAATGGGTAAGGATCATGCCGGCCCTCCCTCAACTGGCGGTGATGGCGAGAGATTTCTCGCGCAGCACGGTCACGCCATCGGCGGCCATCAGGCGCACCGTCACGCTGCGGGTGCCGGCAAAACGCGCCGTCGCCATCAGCCTGGCCGCACCGCGCGTCGTCACGGGCACGCCCGCGACGCCCGCGCCCGCCTGCGACGTGCCCTGCAGCACGTTGCCTGGCCGCACCCCGGTGGTGAGGTTGATACCGCCGCGATAGATCTGGCTGTCATACAGCAGGCCGCGCAGCGTTACTTCGGCGTTGGTTTCGTCGGCCAATTCGTCGGGGCCGAACGGGTTCACCCAGTGGATTTCCACCCGCACGTTGCTGGCCGGCCAGGCGTTGCCCGTGCTTGTAAGTGCCGCCCGCGTGCCATCGGCGGACAGCGCCGCGGTGAACCCGGTGTTGATGAAGGTTCCGCCATTATCGGTGCTCACCCAGAACTGCCCGGCATAGACCGCCGCGCCTTCCAGCGTGCGCACCGCGCGCGCCAGTTCCACTTCGATGATTGTCCGCACACCGGCGTCGCGCCACCACGCGCCCACCAGGCGCGGGCCGTGCGCCTTGATGCGCCGATCATAGGCCCAGGCCAGCGCGCGGCCAAAGCCACGGCCAAGCCGGCCTTGACCTACGTGGTTGCCATCGCTCACCCCGTTGGGCCCGCTATCGGGCACACCAGGAGCGGTGTTGTAGGCCGGGTGGCCGCTGCCGGTGCCATCGTTCACCACATCCTGCCACGATGGGCCCAGCCAGCCCCGGGCGCCCAGCTCGGTGGCAAAGGCCACGTGGCGGTTGCGCACGCTGGGGCCGGCATTGATATCGGGCAGGCTGCGGTGGAAGCGCCACGGCGGGATGATCAGCCACGGCGCATTCGGGCTCTGGCTGAAACGGGCATCGATGGCGGCGCGATAGGCCGCCCGGCCGGTGTCGGTCGCACTCATCCCAGGCGACCACATCAGCATATGCGCGTCAACGAAACCGCCGCTGGCGCCGCCCAGGCATAAGGCGAAGAAGCTCACCACGCCGCTGGCGTTGCCGTCGCCTGCCCCGGGCGCGGTCGGCGTTGCCGGCCCCATGAACCGCCACGTCGCGTCCCCATCGGGGACCACCTCGTTGGCGGTCCACTGGTCCATGCCGTGGGTGTTGATCGCCATGTTGCAGATCATCAGCGGGTGGCCGGGATTGTGAACGTGCCATTCGTTCAGGAACAGGATCGCGCCATGACCGATCGCCGGGGTTTCGCCGGAACGCAGCCGGCCATAAACAGGGCTGGGCGCGGCATAGGTGCCGCCCGCGCCACCGTTGGCGTACATGTTGTTCAGGCGCATCACCACGCCCTGTGCGCCCGACGCCACGGCCACATTTGTCAGGTTCGGCCCCAGCGCCGTGCCGCCAAAGCCGGTGCGCACCGAAAGCGCCATTGCCGATTGGCCGTGCATCAGGACGCGTGTGCCGGAAAGCCAGTCTTCGGAAGCCGTCGCCAGCGCCGGGGTGGCGACATCGCGCACCCGCAGACGATACGGGCCGCCCACCGGGATGGTATCGGTATCCGTCCAGTTGCCGGCACTCATGACGTCAACCGGCGCCCAATCCAGGCCGGGCAGCGCGTTGCCGGTGGCCACGCGTTCCCAGCGCCGTTCCAGCACCGTGGTGCCGGCCTGATAGGTGCCGCGTGAGGTCCAAGCCACCGCGCCCCGGCCCGGAATGAACTTGTCCCCGGTCTCAAGGATCGATGGCACGCCACCCAAGAAGTGCGCGGGCGCGATGCTGGCCACATCGGCGAGCCCGCCCGGCGTGCCCTGCTCGGTCAGATTGCCGGCCGTCGCGCCCGTGTTGGTGAGGCCGGCGGTCAGGCTGCGCAGCGTGAAGCGATATTCGGCGCGGCCCTTGCCCTGCCCGCCATTCTCAGTGCGCAGGTTCGAATAGGGCAGCGTGCCGGCATTCTGCGCGGCAATCAGCCCCTCATAAGTCAGGAACGGATTGCCGCCTGCACCCGCCAGCGCCTGCAGTGCATCAGGGTGTGGGCGGTTGTTGGCCGTGTCCCAGGGGAAGTCCCCGGTCACGTACACCAGCTCTTCCATCGCCACGTCTTGCGGCGTGCGGATGCTGCCTTGTCGGACGAACACCTGGTTGAAGATGCGCTGGGTGGTGCCGGTGACGAAGCTGGCACCGCTGGCTGTCGTGCCAACCTGGCTGGACGCGCTGCCGCCCACCGGGCAGACGGCGGCGAAATTTCGCCAGACGGGGCTGGCATTGGTGCCGCTGTTGGTGACGCCGGTGACCACCAGATAAACGGTGTCGACAACAAATTGCGGGATGCTGTTGATCACGCCTTCGCTGCCGGGCCAGGCCGCCGCGACGCTGTTGTCCTGCACCTGCAAACGCAGCGGCGCCGTGGCGGAAGCACCGCCGGGAATGCGCGTTACCCAATCCTGCGTCGTGCCGAACGTGCCGGTTTCGCCAAAATCCCAGCCCAGCACGGCAAAGCGCTGGTTGAGCGCGGCATAGCCGGCCGGCAAGCGCACGAAGAACGCCCGCCAATGGCCCACCACGTCGCCGCTGAACGGACCAGTGGAAAGGGCGGTGAGGAAGTTGCGCTTCGTCACTTGAGACGAAAGACGCAGATCGGATTGCCCGACATTCGCGACACGAATAGCCATTAACCGTTCACCACTGCAAGGCCGGCTTCGTCACTGCTGATGGCAGTGGTTTCAACCAGCGTGAAATACGCCCCGGGCGGCGCGTTGATGGGCGTGAGCGTGCCGACCGTCACCGTGTTCCACGTCGTCGCAACGCTGGCGCCCGACAGCGTGAAATCCGCCTGACCCTGCGGGGGCGCGGGCACATAACGCGCTCCGCCGATGGCCCCGATCCGGCCGACATGGCCGATCAACCCGATCATCAGGCCACCGGCATGATGGTCAGGCTGCCATCGCTGGCGCCGTCGCGGATGAAGCTGATGAATTGTCCGCTGGTCAGCCGCAGATGGAATTTCTCGTCTGCCGCCAACGGGATCGAACCGGGGCCGATGCTGGCAGTCACACTGCTGTCACCCACACGGAAGAAGCCGCGCACGCTGGCGTGCAGCAGCATTTCGCTGGCGGCCACCGCCGTCGATCGCACCTGGCCGCTGCCGGCCGTCGTCAGGCGCTGGCCGCTGGCATAAAGATAGGCGCGGGTGGTGGTGGCCAGCGTCTGCACCGTCACCGGCAAGCGCGATCCCTCGGAATCGGCCACGGCAATCGCGCTGTTGTCGGCACCGAACGCCAGCTTGGCATAGGGAAAATGCACCCCGCCCACCTCGTCGGTGGCAAAGGCGATGCCGCCGGCAGGAGCGATGATATTGTCGGGCATGAGGGGTCTCCTCCCCGGCGGCATCCCGCCGGAGTGTGTGAACGCTGCAAGAGAAAAGGGTGGGCGCTGCCGCCAGCCAGGCAGGGGGGAACCCGGCCGGCAGCAGCACCCGTTCACCGTCGTTAGACGGAGAAGCGCATCAGCTTGATCGCCCGGCTGTCCAGCACGGCGCCGCCCACGCGGCGGGTGGCATAGAAGTGGACATAGGGCTTGTTGCTGTACGGATCCTTCAGCACCGTGGTCTCGGCACGCTGGCTGATCAGGTAACCGGCCTGGAAATTGCCGAACGCGATCGAAAGGCTGTCGGCCGCCACATCGGGCATCGCATCCACTTCCACCACGCGATGGCCCAGCAGCGTCTGCGGCTGTTCCGGGCCCAGGCCCGGCTGCCAGATGAAGGCGCCATCGGTGGTCTTGAACTTGCGGATGCGCGCCAGCGTGGCGCTGTTCATCACCCACACCGCACCCTGGCGATAGGGGCTGGCCAGCGCATGCACCATGTCGATCAGGCGATCCTGCGGGTTCGACGCGGCGAAATTGCCGGCCGCGCCCGACGTGATGAACTGCAGCGTGCCGAACGGGCGCGTCAGATCCGCCGTGGCGGCGGTGGGCGCCGTCAGGAACCCGCGCGGCTTGTTGACGCCGTCACCGGTCACAAACGCAACGCCCTCGGCCCGGGCGAATTCGCGGCCGATCTCCTCGCCCAGCCAGGCTTCCACATTGAAGCCGGCATCGTCCAGCATCGCCTGGCTGGCAGCCGGATTGGCATAAAGCTCACCCATCGGCGGCGCGATTTCCGAAAAGTTCGGCGTTTCCGTTTCCGGGCGGGCCTGCGTTTCCGATACCCAGCCCGAAACCACGCCGCTGGTGGTGATCAGCCGGCGATAGGCGGACGAACCGATATCGACCACCTGGGCAATGCTGCGGATCGGCGAAGCGGCCAGCAGCACGCGGTTGATGACGGCATCGATTTCAAGCGGCACACCCAGGCCGCCCTTGGCCGGCGGCGTGATGGTGACCGCCTTGGCCTCCAGCGCCGGGCGGGTCAGCGGTGTTTCCACCACGGGCGCAGTCACTTCGCCCCGAGTTTCTGGCGCATCGAACACAGCGGCCAGCGGATCAGTTTTCAGTTCAAGCATCCTCATTCTCCTCTTGCCAGCCCAGCACCTGTGCCTCCCGTTGCATCGGGAAGGTCACCAGTGACACTTCAACAAGTTCGATCCGCTCAAGGCGGCGGCCGCCCCGGGTCGGGCTGGCCGCCTTGACCCGGTATCCAAAACTCA
>JAIXPM010000268.1 GCA_027486275.1 Sphingomonadales bacterium
GAATTCCTCAATCCCGGCGGCAGCGTGAAGGACCGCGCCGCGCTGGGCATCATCGAGGATGCGGAAAAACTGGGCCTGCTCAAACCCGGCGGCATCATCGTGGAAGGCACCGCCGGCAACACCGGCATCGGCCTGGCGGTGGTGGGCGCGGCGCGTGGCTATAAAACCATCATCGTCATGCCCGAAACCCAGAGCCGCGAAAAGATGGACACGCTGCGCGCGCTGGGTGCCGAACTGGTGCTGGTGCCGGCCGCCCCCTATGCCAACCCCGGCCATTATGTGCACACCAGCCGCCGCATCGCAGGGGAAACGCCGGGCGCGATCTGGGCCAACCAGTTCGACAATGTCGCCAACCGGCTGGCGCACATCCGCACCACCGCCCCGGAAATCTGGCGACAAACCGAAGGCCGCATCGATGGCTTCACCTGCGCGGTGGGCACTGGCGGCACGCTGGCCGGGGTGGCGCTGGGCCTGCGCGCCGAAAAGCCCGATGTCACCATCGCGCTCACCGATCCCGAAGGCGCTGCCCTGTTCAACTGGTTTGCCCATGGCGAACTGAAGGCCGAAGGGTCAAGCGTGTCGGAAGGCATCGGCCAATCGCGCATCACCGGCAATCTCGATGGATTGCACGTGGATGCCCAGTTCCGGGTGCCCGATGCGGAAGGGCTCGCCTGGGTGCGCCGGCTCAATGCCGAAGAAGGCATCTGCCTTGGCTTGTCTTCTGGCATCAACGTGGCGGGCGCGGTGCGGCTGGCGCGCCAGATGGGGCCGGGCCATGTGATCGTCACCATCTTGTGCGACAGTGGCCTGCGCTATCTTTCGACTATCTACAATCCGGATTGGCTGGCGGCGAAGGGGCTTGCCGCGGTCTGACTCAAGGGCGTAGAATCAGCGTGATGGATCTGCCCCCAATCTCGTCTGCATCCGATCTTCGCGCCCGCCGCAGCGGGGAGCGTCTGCGCTGGGGCCTGACTGGCCTGGCAGCCGTGTTCCTGATCGTTCTGGCCGCCGCCGCCGGCCTGGGCCCGACCGGCCGCGAGGAACAGCCCGGCGCCGGTGAGCCCTTGGCCGTGCTCGGCGTCGCCCCCGGCCCGGCCACACGGCCGGCTGAAGAGCAGTGAACAGCCCAGATTCGCCGCGCATTCGGGGCGAATCGGCAGGCCCGGTGGGGGCCAATCCCATGCGAATCCAGCGCGTGCTGCCCCACAGACTTATCCACAACCCAAATCAAGCATCAAACCACCCTAGAACAAGGCGGGAACATCGCCCCAATTGGCCACATTCCACCAAGGATATCCCCATTTAAGCGGGCATTTGCCCATCAGATTCCATTGGCTCCCATCAAATCCCATGATACATCCGTTTTCCACAGCGGGTGTATCCGCCGTGCCGCCGTTCATCGACCCAGCAGTATCGGGACGAAACTGGCTGCAACGGCACCCCGCGGCAGGGGTATGGGGTGTCGGCAAATTCGTATCTTGGTTATGGGCTGAACGCGGTTGACGCGAAGAACCGGCTGTCTGTGCCGGCGAGCTTTCGCGACGTCCTCACCGCGAAGTCCGGCGGCAAGCAGGTGCTGGTCGGGCCGGGTCATGCCGGCCGCCGCTGCCTGATGGCGTTCGACACGCTGTTTGCCGAACAACTGCACGCCACCCACGAAGCCCGCCACAGCGACACCGGCAGCCGCGAAGCCTTTGACGAGCGCGCCTATCTGTTTGGTTCGGCCCAGCCACACAGCATCGATGATGCCGGCCGTATCGTGCTCTCCCCGGTGCTGCGCCGGGTCAGCGGCATCACCAGCCATGTCTGGTTTGTTGGCGGCTTCGATTATTTCGAACTGTGGGATCCCTGGGCGTTCAAGGCGTTGCCCGGCCTGCCCGAACTGCAGCGCATCCAGATCGAGATGGAACTGGAAACGCGCGGCCTGCCCATCGATGGCCCGGTCGCATGAGTGCGGCACCGCACATCCCCGTGTTGCTGGCCGAAGTGCTGGCCGCGCTCGCGCTGAAGCCCGGCGATCTCTATGTCGATGCAACGCTGGGTGCCGGCGGCTATCTGCGCGCAGCCCGGGCGCAAGGCTTGGGCCACGCCTATGGCTTTGATCGCGACCCGCAGGCCCATGTGCTGAATGCCGATATCGCCGGCGCCGATGATGTTACCCTGATCCGCCGGCCGTTTTCGGAAATGGCGGAAGGACTGGCCGACCATGGCGTGACGGCGGTTGATGCCATCGCCTTCGATATCGGCGTCTCCTCCATGCAGATCGACACGGCAGAGCGTGGCTTTTCCTTTCAGGCCGATGGCCCGCTCGACATGCGGATGAGCCAGGAAGGCATGAGCGCCGCCGATTTCATCAACAGCGCCAGCGAGGAAGAGATTGCCGACGTGCTCTTCCATCTGGGCGACGAGCGCGCCTCGCGCCGGATCGCGCGCGCCATCGTGGCCGATCGGCCGTTTGCCCGCACCAGCGAACTGGCCGGGCTGATCCGCCGCGTTCTGGGGCGCGGCGAACCGGGCAAGGACCCGGCGACACGCAGTTTTCAGGCGCTGCGCATCCACGTGAACGATGAACTGGGCCAGCTGGATGCCGGGCTGGTCGCCGCCGAACGGCTGCTGAAGCCCGGCGGCCGGCTGGCGGTCGTCTCCTTCCATTCCGCCGAAGACCGGCGGGTGAAGAATTTCCTGCGCGACCGGTCGGGCCATGCGCCGGCCGCCTCGCGCCACGCCCCACTGGCCGCGCCCACCCGCGCCGCCAGCTTTGAAAAGCCGATGAAGGCCGTGCGCCCTTCGGCCGCCGAGATCGCCCGCAACCCGCGTGCCCGCAGCGCCACCTTGCGCAGCGCCGTGCGCACCGCCGCCCCGGCGTGGGGAGTCCTTGGGGGAACTGCAATCGAGGGAGGCCGCACATGAGGCAGTATGTTTCGGCTCTGTTGTGGATTGCCGGCACCACGATCGTCGTGGCCGGGGCCCAGGTGATCACCACGCGCGCCGCCGCCGAACGCCGGGCGGTGACCAAGCTCAACTTCGAACTGGTGGAAAATACGTCACGCGTGCGCGAACTGGAAGCCGAGCTGCGCACCCGCGCCGGCCTGCCGGAATTGCAGCGCTGGAATGATGCCGTGTTCCAGCTGGCGGCGCCGCAGGGCGGGCAGATTCTGCGCTCGCCGGTGCAGCTGGCCAGCTTTGCCGCCCAGCCCGATGCCGCGCCGACCGTGCAATTTGCGGTGGCCGAAATTGGCCCGGCGGCGCCCGGCAGCCTTCCGCCAGCGGCCGGCAGCCCGCCGGCACAGCCCGGCCCCGCACCGGCACAGCCCGGCAGCGCCGCGCGCCTGGTCCGCACCAGTTTCGGCGACGCACAAGCCCCTGTTATCGAACCGGAAATGCTGCCCGCTGAACCGCAGGACGGGGAGGCCTGATGGCCAGCATCCCCGGCAATGATCCGTTGATCGGCGCCGCCCCGGCAGTGGCTGGGGAACGGGTGACGGCGCGCGCCCAGGCCCGGCAACGGCTGGCCTTCCTGATCATGCTGTTCCCGGTTCTGGCTCTGATCATCCTGGTGCGGCTGGTCGATCTTTCCGTGATCCAGGGCACCCCCGGAAGCGAAACCAAACTGATCAGCGCCGCCCCGCCGCGCGGTGACATTGTTGATCGCAACGGCGTTGAACTGGCCCGTACCTTTGAAGCCTATGCCATCACCGTCATCCCGCGCCGGCTCACCTCAGATCCGGAAGTGCTGGCCACCAAGCTGGCTGAAATCCTGCCGGAACGCACCCGCGACGAAATCCTGACCGACCTCACCTCATCCAAGGGCCTGCGCTATCTGGCCCGCCGCGTTCTGCCCGGCCAGGCCCGCCGAATCAATGACTTGGGCGAACCGGCGATCGAGCTGACCCGGGAAGCCGAACGCCTCTATCCCAACATCAACCTCGCCGCGCAGGCGCTGGGCTATACCGACGATGACGGCCATGGCCTGATTGGCGTGGAGAAGGCCTTTGACCAGCGCCTCGCCGATCCGGTGCAGCGCGCGGCGCCACTGGCGCTGTCCATCGACGTGCGCGTGCAGCAGGCGATGCAAAATGAACTGGCCGCGCTGGTGGCTGATCAGAACGCCAAGGGCGCCGCCGGCGTGGTGATGGACGTGAACACCGGCGAAGTGCTGGCCATGGTGTCCTTGCCGGATTTCAACCCCAACGTGCCGGGCCAGCGCGCCGATGGCACCAAATACACCACCCAGAACGACGACGGCAGCCGTTTCAACCGGGTGACGCTGGGCGGATATGAACTGGGCTCCACCTTCAAGGCCTTCACCATCGCCACCGCGCTGGAAACCGGCACGCTCACCAACCTGCAGAAGCTGTATGACGCCACCGCGCCGCTCTATGTTGCAGGCTTCCGCATCCGCGACGACCACGCCAAGAACCGCTGGCTCACTGTGCCGGAAATCTTCATCTATTCCAGCAACATCGGCACCGCCCGCATGGCCGTGGAACTGGGCCGTGATCGCCAGCGCGAATATCTCGACAAGCTGGGCTTCCTGAAGCCCGTCGAAGTCGAGCTGAAGGAAAAGGCCCGCCCGCAATTCCCGCCGCTGTCGAACTGGGGCCAGAGCGCCACCATGACGATCAGCTATGGCCACGGCCTCACTGTCTCGCCGCTGCACCTGGCCAATGGCTATGCCACGCTGGTCAACGGCGGCATCTACCGTGCGCCCACATTGTTGAAGCGCGATGCGGCCGCGGTGCAGCCAGGCCGCCGGGTATTTTCGGAACGCACCAGCATGGAATTGCGCCGGCTGCTGCGCCTCGTTGTCACCAAGGGCACCGGTCGCAAGGCCGACGTGCCTGGCTACCGCGTGGGCGGCAAGACCGGCACGGCCGAGAAGATCGAGAATGGCCGCTATGTGCGCGGGCAGAATGTGGTGAACTTCGCCGCTGTCTTTCCCGTCGATGCGCCGCGCTATGTCGTGGTCGCCATGATCGACGATCCGCGCGGCAGCAAATCCACCTATGGCTTCCGCACCGCCGGCATGGTGGTAGCGCCGACCATCAACAACATCATCCGCCGCATCGCACCGCCTTTGGGTGTCGTGCCCGAACCCAATCGTGATCTGGATCTGACCGGCCTGCTGCCGGCCGCCGTCGAAGCCAAGGAATAGCGATGCGGCTCGGCGCGCTCCTCCCCAATGCAGGCAAAGCCGGTGATGAAATCGTCACCGGCTTTGCGCTTGATCACCGCAAGGTCGCGCCCGGCACTATCTTTGGCGCCTTCCAGGGCGCCCGCGTGAACGGCGAGGATTATATCGAAGCCGCCATCGCCGCCGGCGCCATCGCCATCGTGGCACGCCCCGAAGCCAGGGTGGAGGGCGTGTTGCACGTGGCCGATGCCAATCCGCGCCGGGCTTTTGCAGCACTGGCCGCCCGCTATTTCGCGCCCTTCCCGGCCACCACGGTTGCCATCACCGGCACCAACGGCAAGACCAGCACGGCCGAACTCACTCGCCAGCTGTGGCAGGCGGCAGGGCACCGCGCTGCCAGCATCGGAACGCTGGGCGTCACCACCGGTTATGACAGCGTTTCCCCGCGCGACGGCACCGGCGGGCTGACGACGCCCGATGTCGTGACCTTCCTGGCCACCATGGCCGGCCTGGCACGCGAAGGCATCAGCCACGCTGCCTTTGAAGCCTCCAGCCACGGGCTCGACCAGTATCGCACCGAAGGCCTACCAGTCACGGCCGCAGCCTTCACCAACCTGTCGCGCGATCATCTCGACTACCACGGCACCATGGAAGCCTATTTCATCGCCAAGACGCGGCTGCTGACCGAGGTTGTGGATGACGGCGGCAGCGCCGTGATCTGGGCCGATGACGGCGACTGGTCAGCCCGCATGATCGACGTGGCGCGCGGCCGCGGGCTCACGCTGCTCACCGTCGGTGAAGCCGGCGAAACGCTGAAACTGCTCAGCCGCACACCCACTTCGCTGGGCCAGGATCTGGTGGTGCAGGCCGGCGGCCAGACCCACCGCATCGCGCTGCCGCTGATCGGCGCCTATCAGGCTGCCAATGCACTGGTGGCGGCCGGGCTGGTGATCGCCTGTGGCGGCGACATCAAGCAGACGCTTTCGAATCTCGGCCGCGTTTCGGGCGTGCGCGGCCGGCTGGAACGTGCGGTCATCACACGTTCAGGTGCCGCAGTTTATGTTGATTATGCGCATACGCCCGATGCCATCATCGCAGCCTGTGCGGCGCTGCGCCCGCATGTGACGGGCCGGCTGATCATCGTTTTTGGGGCCGGCGGCGACCGTGACGCCGGCAAGCGTCCCCTGATGGGGGAGGCTGCGGCCGCCCATGCCGATGTCGTCGTTGTAACCGACGACAATCCCCGCAGTGAAAACCCGGCGGCCATCCGCGCCTCCATCCTCTCTGCCACGCCCGGCGGACAGGAAATAGCGGATCGCCGCCGGGCAATTGCCGCGGCCATTACCATGGCCCTTGCTGGTGACATCGTGCTGATCGCCGGCAAGGGCCATGAGCAAGGCCAGACTGTGGGCGACCGGGTGCTGCCGTTCGACGACGTGACCGTGGCGCGGGAGTGCGCGGCATGAGCCTGTGGACCAGCGCCGCCATTGCCGAAGCGTGCGAAGGCACGGCGGCGGGCGAGTTCGCAGCCAATGGCGTGACGTTCGACAGCCGCGAAGTCGTGGCGGGAGACCTGTTTGTTGCGTTGAAGGGAGAGGCCACCGATGGCCATCGCTTCGCCGCCAAAGCGCTGGAACGCGGTGCCTCCGGGTTGCTGGTTAGCGAGGCGGTTGATGCACCACATGTTCGCGTGGCCGACACGATGGTTGCCCTGAATGCGTTAGGCGCTGCCGCACGCGACAGGAGCAACGCAGTCCGCATCGGCGTGACCGGCAGCGTGGGCAAGACCGGCGTGAAGGAAGCCCTGAAAGCTGCGCTAACCCGTTTTGCGCCGGACGCCGTGCACGCCAGCGTCAAAAGCTACAACAACCACACGGGGGTTCCCCTGTCGCTTTCGCGGATGCCGGCGTCCTCGCGCTTTGGAGTGTTCGAAATGGGCATGAACCACAGCGGCGAACTGGCCGAACTGACCCAGTTGGTGCGCCCGCACATCGCCATCGTCACCTGGGTGGCTTCGGCCCACCGCGAGTTCTTCGCCACCGAAACCGATATCGCCCGCGCCAAGGCCGAGATTTTCGGCGGGCTGCCAGCCGGCGGCACAGCCATCATCCCGCACGACAATGAACATGCCGAACTGCTGGCCCGCGCCGCGGCTGATGCTGGTGCAAAAGTGGTGCGTTTCGGCACCGGCGAGGGCGCGGAAGTGCGCGCCGAAAAAATGGTGCTGCACCCTGATTGCAGTTGCGTGACGGCGCGCATCGGCAACGAAACGCTCACGTTCAAGATCGGCATGGCCGGGCAGCATTGGGTCAACAATGCGCTGGCCGTGCTAGCCGGGGTGCAGGCGGCAGGCGGAGATCTGGCGCTGGCGGGCCTGGCGCTGGCCGAGCTCAATGATTTGCCCGGTCGCGGCCGCCGGCTGCGGGTGGCAGCAGGTGCCGGTCAGGCGATCATCATCGACGAAGCCTATAATGCCAATCCGGCCAGCATGGCGGCCAGCCTCGCTGTGCTGAAGGTGGTGACACCCGCGCGCCACGGCCGCCGCTTGGCGCTACTGGGCAGCATGAAGGAACTGGGCGCGCTGTCGGATGAGTTCCACGCCGCGCTGGCGCCGCACATTTTGGAAGCCGGCCTTGCCGCCGCCGTGCTGGTCGGCGCCGAAATGAAGCCGCTGGCCGCCGCCCTGGGTCGCAGCATCGATGTGCGTCACGTCGCCGATGCCGATGCGGCGCGCGCCGAGATTGCCCGCCTGATCGCCGCCGATGACGTGCTGCTGGTCAAGGGGTCCAATTCGATCGGGCTGGCCCGCGTCATCGAGGCGCTGGCCAGCGGAGACATGATGCCATGATCAAGTTGCTTGCCGATCTCGCCGGCTATGAAGGCCTGTTCAACATTTTCCGTTACATCACCTTCCGGGCGATCGCGGCGCTGATGACCAGCTTGGCCATCGCCTTGGTGCTCGGCCCGCGCTTCATCGACATGCTGCGCGCCAAGCAGGGCAAGGGCCAGCCGATCCGCGAGGATGGGCCGGAATGGCATCTGCTCACCAAACGCGGCACCCCCACCATGGGCGGCCTGCTGATCCTGATCGGCATGACCATTTCCACGCTGATGTGGATGGATTTCGGCAATGGCTTCGTGTGGGCCAGCCTGCTGGTGACGCTGGGTTTCGGCGCTATCGGTTTCATGGATGATTATGACAAGGTGACCAAGCAGAGCCACAAGGGCGTTTCCGGCCGGACCCGCCTGGCCATGGAGTTCCTGATTGCAGGCCTCGCCTGCTCGTGGATCGCCAGCCGCACCGGCTTCACCCTCTATCTGCCGTTCCTGAAGGATGCCGGGCTTTATCTGGGCCTGTTCTACATTGCCTTTGCCGCCTTCATCGTGACCGGTTTCGGCAACGCCGTGAACCTCACCGATGGCCTTGATGGCCTCGCCACCATGCCGGTCATCATCGCGGCCGCAGCCTTTGCGGTGATCGCCTATCTGGTCGGCAACATCCGCTTTTCGGATTATCTCGGCATCCACCATGTGCCCGGTTCGGGCGAGTTGGCGGTGTTCTGCGCAGCGTTGATCGGGGCGTGTCTGGGATTCCTGTGGTTCAACGCGCCGCCGGCGATGGTGTTCATGGGCGACACCGGCAGCCTGGCCTTGGGCGGCGCGCTCGGCACCATCGCGGTGATCACCAATCACGAACTGGTGCTGCTGGTGATCGGCGGGCTGTTCGTGCTCGAAACGCTTTCAGTGATCATTCAGGTGGCGAGCTTCAAGACGACTGGCAAACGCGTGTTCCGCATGGCGCCACTGCACCATCATTATGAAAAGAAAGGCTGGAAAGAATCGACCGTGGTGATCCGCTTCTGGATCATCGCCATCCTGCTCGCCTTGGCGGGCCTGGCGACACTGAAACTTCGGTGATGGCCATGTTCGTCAGCAGCGTCCTCCTCCTTGAACCTGCATACCCCGCACCGCGTGTGCTGCTGCGTAACCGTGGCGCACGGGGGGGGAGGACGCTGCGCCGGTGATTACCTCGCCCGCCTTTGCCGGCAAACGCTGGGGCGTGCTGGGCCTGGCCCGTACGGGGCGCGCCGTGGCCGCTGCGCTGGCCGCGTCGGGCGGCGAAGTGTGGGCGTGGGATGATGGCGAAGCGGCGCGGGCGTCGTACGAGGGCGCGCTGGTCGATCTGAACACGGCTGATCTGACCGGGCTCGCAGCTATTGTCGTGTCGCCCGGTGTGCCCCACTCCGCACTGATTTTCGCCACCGCCGCCCGCTATGGCGTGCCGGTGATTGGCGATACCGAGCTGTTTGCCCTCAGCCAGCCAGCCGCGCGCATCGTTGGCATCACCGGCACCAACGGCAAATCGACCACCACCGCGCTGCTGCATCATCTGTGCACCACTGCCGGCATCCCCGCAGCCATGGGCGGCAA
>JAIXPM010000173.1 GCA_027486275.1 Sphingomonadales bacterium
ACCGCATCGCGGCTGGCGCCATCCCACACCGCAATCATCAGATCGGATTGTTCGATCATCACCCGCCCGGCCAGCGCCACCCGGCGCGACGCGGCGCTGGCATAACGCTGGGCCGCCGCAACATCGGTGGGGGCATCGACCATCCCCAGATACAGCGCGGCGATGGCCGCATCGGCATCGGCCAGTTCGAACACGCGCGCCTGTGCCGCCAGGGCCGCGATGGCACCCGCGCGCGCGGCAGTTTCGGCGGCGCGGGCCGGTTTGCCAGCCAACAGCAGCCTTGCATCGGCCGGGCTGGCGGGATGGGCATTGATCGCCTGATTCAAGGCCCGCCCGAACGGCAGCGGCGCCACCAGTTCCCAGCCCCGGCTCAACGCGCCATGGGCCGCCAGTTGATCGGTGCCATCGGCCAGCAAGCTGTGCAGCCGCACCTGCACCGGGCCGGCGCCGGAGCCTGTTGCTGCGGCAATGGCGGTGAAGATCTGCGCCATCACCGCGGCGATGCGGTCTTCATGGGCAACGAAATCGCTGTTGCTGGCGCGGTGGCCCGTTACCCCCAACGACAGGATCGGCACCGGCAGCGGCGGCACGACAAGGGGGGACGGTTCGGGCATCGCCGGCAAATTCTCCTGCTTCGCCGCCAAAGACAACCGGCAAAATGCGAACGCGACATTATTTGGCTTTCGCAATGCCGAAAAAATCCGGCAATAAGAACAGGCCATGGGGCGTAAAGGGTCGGAATACATGAGCGGCGCGGGTGAAGAACAGGGCAAGGGAGGCGCGCCGGCCGATGCTGCGCCGCGCCTGCAACTGTTCTTCAGCTATTCGCGCACCGATCAGAAACAGGCGATGCCGCTCATCCGCGCACTGGAACAACAGGGCTTTGCCGTGTGGTGGGATGGCCTGCTGGAAGGCGGGGACAATTTCCTGCCCACCACCGAGGCCGCATTGCACAAGGCCGATGCCGTTGTGGTGCTGTGGAGCAAGACCTCGATCGACAGCCACTGGGTGCGCGACGAGGCGACCGTGGGCCGGGATCGGCGAAGACTGGTGCCACTGTCGATGGATGGCAGCCTGCCGCCGTTGGGCTTCCGCCAGTTCCAGGTGATCGACGTGACCAGGTGGAACGGCAAGGCCACTGCACCTGAACTGAAGCGCATCGCCAGCGCGATTGCAGCTGTTTCCAGCGCGCCAGCCGCCGGCAGCGCGCCGGCACAGATCGGCAACGCGCCGGCACAGATCGGCCACGGCCCGGCACAGGCCGGCAGCACAAATCGTCGCAACCTGTTGATTGCAATGGGACTGCTTGCCGGTGCCGGTGGAATTGGGGCGTGGCGCTGGTTCCGCCCGGACGCAACCGCAGACGCCGCCAACAGCGTCGCTGTGCTGCCGTTCCGCAACCTGTCTGGCCGCGCTGATCAGGATTATTTCGCTGAAGGCGTTGCCGAGGAACTGCGCACCACCCTCAGCCTCAACCGGCAATTGCTGGTCTCCGGTTCCGCCTCGGCCGGCGGCTTTCGCAATGCCGAGCCTGACACCCGCCAGGTGGCCAGGGCGCTGGGCGTGTCCAACCTGCTGATGGGTTCGGTGCGGCCCAGCAAGGATCGGGTGCGCATCACGGCGCGGCTGGTCGATGGCAATACCGGCCTTGAACGCTGGAGCCAGGCCTTTGATCGCGGCATGGCCGATGTGCTTGCCGTACAAGCAGAAATTGCCACAACGGTTGCCGATGCGCTGATCTCCACGCTGGCCAAGGATGCCAATTGGCGCGCGGAACGGCCGGGCAGCACCCGCAATGCCGCCGCCTTTGACGCCTATGCGAAGGGCGAAGCCCTGTACCATATCGGGGGTGGCAGCAGCACTGATGCACAGGCGTTGGCCGCCTACGACAAAGCCATCGCGATCGACCCGGAATATGGTGTCGCCTATGCCTCCCGGGCCCGCACGCTGGCTGCCATCGCCAATCAGGAAGCCAGCGTGGCGCGCGGCAACCGCTTGCGCAGCGAGGCGCTGGCCAGCGCCCGCAAGGCGATCGCGCTGGCGCCCGACATGCCTGAAGGCCACTCGTCATTGGGCTTTCTGTTGATGACCCAGCTCGATATCGGGTCAGCCAAATCAGCCTATCAACGCGCCTTCGAACTTGGCCTGGGCAATGCATCGATCCTGTCTGCATTTGCCGAATTTTCCAGCAATATCGGGGACTTCGACAATGCCAACGCTGCGATCAAGCGCGCCACCCGGCTGGATCCCTTAAGCCCGTCGGTGTTCCGCAATGCCGGCATGATCGCCTTTGCCGCCAAGGATTACAGCGCCGCCCGCGTCGCACTGGCAACCGCGCTGTCGTTGAACCCACGCCAGGGGATCGTGCACTATGTGCTGGGTGACATGGCGCTGATCGCGGGCGATGTGGCGGAAGCGCGCCGCCAATATGCCGCCGAGCCCAGCCGGCTTTCGCAATTGCGAGGGCTGGCCATCGCCGATGCCCGGCTGTCGGGTGCCGCTGCCGGTGAGGCCCAGATGGCCAAACTGGTGGCCGAATATGGCGATGGCGGCCTCTACCAGCAGGCACAAGTCTTGGCGCAATGGGGCCGCATCGACTTGGCCCTGGACACACTGGAACGGGCACTGGCCTTGCGCGATTCCGGGTTGGCGCTGGCATTGAATGATGCCTTGCTGGATCCATTGCGTTCTCAAGCCCGATTCCAGGCCGTGCTGGCCCGCATCGGCTTCAGCAGCCCGGCTTAAGCGGCGCAATCCGGGCTTGCCGGCTTACAACAGGCAGTGCAGACTTATTGTTCGCCCTTTGCTGGGCGAGCGTGATTAGTCTGTTCCAGCCACTTTTTGGGGGAAACACGATGAAGAAGATGATGACGCTGGCCGGCGCTGTGCTGGCCACCAGCCTGCTGGCCGCCTGCGGCGAGAAAAAAGCCGAGGAAGCCCCGGCCGCTGAAGCACCGGCTGCTGAAGCCACCACCGAAGCCGCGCCTCCGGCTGATACAATGCCGCCGGCTGATG
The DNA here is from genome assembly GCA_027486275.1 of Sphingomonadales bacterium. The sequence continues at coordinate 3,016 of JAIXPM010000173.1, forward strand.
CAATGGCGCCGGCCGCCGAAGCGGCTCCCGCTGCTGACGCCATGGCACCGGCTGCCGAAGCACCGCCTGCCGCAGGTACCGATGATCGCGGCAACCCGGTCAACCGCGGCGCCAAGTAATTGCGGCGGCCATTTTGGCCGCTGCTCCTGCTCGCGCTGGCTGGCCCCGCCTAGGGCCAGCCAGCGCCGGTTTCAGTGAACGCCGAACTGGCGGCAGGCACGGGCCTTGCGCCAACAGGTCCAAACCCGCACTATCCATTCATGCTTGATGCCTTTGACCTCAAGATCCTCGCCCTTTGGCAGCAGCGTGGCGACATTGGCCCGGTGGAAATGGGCGAAGCCATCCACCTGTCCGCCTCGCAATGCTCGCGCCGGATGGCTGCGCTGAAAAAGGCTGGCCATGTGCGCGGTTTCCACGCCGTACTCGATCCGGCGGCGGTCGGCGTTGGCCTGATGGCCTATGTGCTGCTCACCATGAAGAGCCACTCACCGGAAGCGGCCGAGGCTTTCCGTGCCCGCATCATGGAACTGGATGAAGTGATGGAGTGCCACAAGCTGACCGGGGAGGCCGACCTGATCCTGAAGGTCGCCACCCGCGATCTGGCCAGCTTCAACCAATTGCTGTCCCACCGCATCCTGGCCGCGCCGGAAGTGGCAACCGCGCGCTCCTCCATCATCCTCGATGAAGTGAAGAGCACGACGGCACTGCCGATCCGGGTTTAGAAAAACGCCTGCAGCCCCGTTTGCGCGCGACCGAGAATGAGCGCGTGGACGTCGTGCGTGCCTTCATAGGTGTTCACGGCTTCCAGGTTCATCACGTGGCGGATCACACCATATTCGTCGGAAACGCCGTTGCCGCCGTGCATGTCGCGCGCCACCCGGGCGATATCGAGCGCCTTGCCGCAGTTGTTGCGCTTCAGCAGCGAGATGGCTTCCGGTGCCAGGCGCTTTTCATCCATCAGCCGGCCACCGGCCAGCGCCGCACACAAGCCCAGCGTGATCTCGGTCTGCATGTCGGCCAGCTTCTTCTGGATCAGCTGCGTTGCTGCCAGCGGCCGGCCGAACTGCTTGCGATCCAGCGTGTACTGCCGGGCGGCATGCCAGCACCATTCGGCGGCGCCCATCGCACCCCAGGCAATGCCGAAGCGCGCGTTGTTGAGGCAACCGAATGGCCCGGCCAGGCCTTCGACGCCTTTCAGGATGCGCTCTTCGGGCAGATGCACATCGGCCAGCACGATTTCGCCGGTAACGCCGGCCCGCAGGGAAAACTTGCCTTCGATCTTGGGGGTCGAGAAGCCGGCATCGCCGCGTTCGACGATGAAGCCGCGGATCTTGTCGTCCTCGCAGTTGGCCCACACCACCGCGACATCGGCGAGCGGGGAGTTGGTAATCCACATCTTGGCGCCAGAAAGCAGCCAGCCGCCCTGCACCTTCCTGGCGCGGGTCTTCATGCCGGCCGGATCGGAACCGGCGTCAGGCTCGGTCAGGCCGAAGCAACCGATGAGTTC
>JAIXPM010000416.1 GCA_027486275.1 Sphingomonadales bacterium
GGTGCCACCGGCGAAGGTGTTGGCCGCATTGAGCGCCAGCGTGCCGCCGCCGATCTTGGTGAGGCTGGTACCGCTGACCACGCCCGTGGTGGTGAGCGTGGTGCCGGTGGCCACGTCAACCGTGCCACCGCCGGCGCCCAAGGCAAACGTGCGGGCAGTGGAGAAGCTGGCCGTGGTGCGCAGCGTGCCGCCCACCAGCGTGATGCCGCCCGCGGCATTGCCGAGGTTGGCATCCTGGCTGACCAGCACCGTGGTGCCGGTGACAACCGTGCCGCCGGTGTAGGTGTTGAGGCCGGTCAGAACCAGGGCCGCTGCCGGAACCGAAGCGCTGTCGATCACCGACAGCGGGCCGGCGCCCGAGATCAGGCCGCCGAGGGTGAGCGTCTGGCCCGCCACGTCAACCGTGGCACCGCCAGCCATGCTGATGGTGTTGGCGATGGTGAGCAACGGGGCGCCCGCCTGCAGGAAGGTGCCGGCCGCCATGGCCAGGTTGCCCGTGCCCAGTGCGCTGTTGTTGCCAACGCGGATGGTGCCGGCATTCAGCGCGGTGCCGCCCGCGTATGTGTTGGCGCCATTCAACACCAGCGTGCCGGTGCCAATCTTGGCCAGCGTGCCCGTGCCACCGATCACGCCGTTCAGCGTGAAGGTGAAGCCCTGGGTGTTCATCGTGCTGGTGCCGTTGATGGTGATGCCATTGGCCAGGGCCAGCGCATCCACACCGGCGCGCAGCATGGTGCCATCGGCCATGGCCACGCCACCGGTGCCCAGCGCCGAGTTGGTGCCCACGGTAACGGTGCCGCCATTGATGCTGGTGCCGCCCGAGTAAAGGTTGGCGCCATTGAGCACCAGATTACCGGTGTTCACCTTGTTCAGCGAACCGGCGCCATCGATGACGCCGTTCAGGGTGAACATGTTGCCGGCGGTGTCGATGGTTCCGACACCCAGCGTGGTGATTGCGTTGGCCAGCGCCAGATCAGCTGCACCCGAAGCGAGAGTCGTGCCGCCCGCCATGGTCAGGCGCCCGGTCCCCAGCGCGGTGTTGCCGCCCACCGTGATGGTGCCGGCATTGAGCGCGGTGCCACCAGTGTAGCTGTTGTCGCCGGTCAAGATCAGATTGCCCGACTGCGTCTTGGTCAGCGCGCCGTCGCCGCTGATCACGCCAGCCAGCGTGAAGCTTGCAACGTCACTTTCAACGATCAGGTTGCTACCGGTATCAAGCGTGACGGCGTTGGCCAGCGTCAGGCCGCTGGTGCCAGCAGCCAGCGTCGTGGCCAGGCCGGCAATCGGGGCCGGAGCCACGGTCGGTGCGAACACCCGCAGCGCACCGGTGCCCAGCGCCGTGCCGGTGCCGACCGTGATGCGGCCGTCACGCAGCTGCGAGATGCCCGTGTAGCTGTTGGCGCCGTTCAACGTCAGCGTCTGCGCGCCGGCCTTGATCACGAAACCAGCGCCACTCAGCGTGCCGTTCAGCACCAGATCGCCGGTGCCGCCCAGCCAGGTGCCGCCGTTCATCACGAAGGCGTTGGCCAGCGTGCGGGTTGCGCCGCTGATGTTGTAGACGCCAGTGGCGCCGCCGGTGGTGACCGTGCCGGTGCCCAGCGCTGTATCGGAACCGACGTAGACGACCGAACGCGTGTTGATCAGCGTGCCGCCGCTGTAGGTGTTGGCCCCATTCAGCGTCAGCGTGCCGAAGTTGCCGGTCACCAGCGAGCCAGCACCGCTAACCACACCATTCAACGTCAGTGCCGCACCATTGGTGATGATGGAGGCATCGTTGTTGAACACCAGGGACGTGCCCTGCAGGTTGACGGTGGTGGCACCTTCACCCAGCACAACCGCATTGGCCAGTGTTACGGCCGTGTTGGCGCCGGTCGTGGTGCCAACGATCAGTGTGGTGCCACCGGTGGTGGTAAGCGTGCCGGTGCCGATCGAGCTGTTGTTGGTCACCGTCAGCGAGCCAGCGGCAAGGTTGGTGCCGCCGCTGTAGCTGTTGATGCCGGCAAGGATCAGGTTACCGGTGCCGACCTTGGTGATTGAGCCAGCGCCCGAGATGACGCCACCCACGGTTAAGTTGTTGGCCAGCGTGTTGAGCGTGCCATTGCCCAGCGTCACGATGTTGTTGCCGATCACCGTGCTTGCCAAGGCGGAGACGAGGGCGGTGCCATCAGCCATCGTAACCGTGCCGGTGCCCAGGGCGCTGTTGTTGGCAATTACGATGGCATCGGTGTTGAGGTTGGTGCCGCCGCTGTAGCTGTTGGTGCCCGACAGAATCAGCGGGCCCATGCCGGCCTTCACCAGCGTGCCGGAGCCGCTGATGACACCGGACATGGTGAGCACGAAGCCGTTGGTATTGACCGTGCTGTTGCCGTTCAGAATGGCGGCATTCGCCAGGCTGAGCGCGTTCGCCCCGGCAATCATGCTGGTGCCATCCTGCATGATGAGGGAGCCGCCGCCCAGCGAGGTATTGGTGAACACGCTGATCGAGCCGGCGTTCAGCAGGGTGCCGCCGGAATAACCGTTGGCGTTGGTCAGGCTGAGGTTGCCGCTGCCCACCTTGGTGAGCGCACCCGGACCGCCAACAACGCCCGACAGGGTGAAGTTGAAGGTCTGGCTGTCGACGATCAGGTTGGCATTGGTGCCCAGCAAGACGGCGTTGCCGACGTTGAGCCCATCGATGCCGGCGCGCAGCGTGGTGGCCTGACCAGCATCTTCCACACGGAGTTGGCCGGTGCCCAGAGCGCTGTTGGTGCCAACCACGACGGTGCCGCCAAACAGATCCGTGCCGCCGGCATAGCTGTTGGCGCCATTCAGCGTTAGGGTGCTGGTGGTCTGCTTGGTCAGCGCGCCGGCGCCCGAGATGGTGCCGTTCAGCACCAGGTCGTTCGGGCCCAGGACGGTGCCATCACCGGCCAGGATAATGGTGTTGGCCAAGGTGCGGGTGGAACCGCTGGCGTTGCCCAGCACGCCGTTATCCAGCGTAAGCGCGCCAGTGCCGAGCGCCGAGTCGGTGCCAACATAGACGGCTGCGAAGTTGGCAAGGGTGCCGCCGGTATAGGTGTTGGCACCGTTCAGCACCAGCGCGCCGAAGCCGCCGACCGACAGGCCGCCTGCACCCGAAACAGTGCCATTCAGCACCAGATTGTTTCCATCAACCGTAATGGTGCCATCGGGCGTGATGTTGCCCGTTGTGCCCTTCAGATCCACGTTGAGCAGGCCGTTCAGCACCACGTTGTTGGCAAGCGTGATGGTGCCCTGCGACGGTGCGGTACCGCTGGCGAGGGTGGTGCCGCCCGTGGCAATCAGCGAGCCGAGGCCGAGCGCGGTGTTGCTGGTGACGGCGATGGTGCCGTTGGCCAGGTTCATATTGCCGGTCAGCGTGTTGTTGCCGCCCAGCACCAGCGTGCCGGTGCCCTGCTTGAACAGCGGGCCGGTGCCGCCGATGGTGGCGTTGATCGTCGCGGTCAGGCCGCCATCGACAGAGATGAAGCTGCCCAGCGTGCTGTTGGTGTTGAGGCTGCCGCCTGCATCATTGAGCACATAGCCATCGGCCTGGAAGCCAAGGCCGGCGAAGTTGAAGTTGCTGGCCACATCGACCGAACCACCGGTGCCGCCGAAGATGCCGACGGCGTTGTTCTGCCAGGTGGCGTTGATTTCGCCGGGGGCTTCGCCGGTCCAGTTGGTGTTGGTGGCGTTCCACACGCCATTGCCACCCTGGCCACCGGGCACAGCCGCGGTGAAATCGGTGCCGTCCCAGTTCATGACGATGCTGTCAGGTCCGGCAACGACCAGGTTGACCTGGTTGGCTGCACCATTGATCTGCACCGTGCCGGTAAGACCATTGGGGAGACCGCCGTTGACCAGCAGACCATTGTTGGTGAGCGTGCCGTAGCTGAACAGATTGTAGATACCGAGCGTGAAGGCGCCGCCGACGGTTTCGGTGATGTTCAGCAGACCATCGAGCACCAGGCCGCCGGTCACGATCACGCGATCGTTGAGCGGGCCGCCCAGCGTGTTGGCTGCGCCAAGCTGGAAGTTGAGGTTGCTAAGGCCACTGAGCGACAGGTTGCCCAGGGTGAGCACACCGACGCCGCCGTTGGCGCCGGCGCTGAGGACGCCGCCGTTGCCCAGCGTCACGCTGCCAGCAAAGCTGCCGTTGCCCGACAGAGTCGAACCGCCGGCGACCACCATGGTGGCCGCGGCATTGTCGAAGCTGCCGTTGATTTCGACGGTACCGCCGTTGACTGCGAAGCTGCCGCCAAAGCTGCTGCCGACACCGGTGAAGGTGGTGGTGCCGCTGTTCACCTTGAACAGTTCGCCATTGCCGCCGATGGCACCCGAAAGCACGAGATTGCCGGCGCCGCCCAGGCTGTGCTGGGTGTCGTTCACGTTGATGGCGTTGCCCAGCGTGAAGCTGGTGCCAGCACCCGTGTTCTGGATGCCGGCGCCAAAGGCGTTCAGATTGACCGCGCCGGTGCCCAGCGCACCGTCAGCGCCGATATAGGCGATGACGCTGCCCAGGTTGGTGCCGCCTTCATAGCTGTTGGTGCCGTTGAAGGCGATGCTGCCGCCGCCATTGGCCAGGAAGCCCAGCGTGTCGATGCCGCCGGCGCCGCTGATGGTGCCGTTCAGCGTCAGCGCGGTGCCGTTGGTGAGCATCGCACCGGTGGTGACGTTAACGCCATAGTTGGAACCAAGCAGATTGATGGTGAGGTTGCCGCCGGTCAGCACGACATCCTGTGCCAGCGTCATCGGCGGGGTATTGATGGCCAGGCCCGCGATCAGCGTGGTGCCGCCAGCCGCGGTGAGCGTGCCGGAGCCCATGGCGCTGCCGTTGCTGATCTGGATGGTACCCACATCAAGGTTGGTGCCGCCAGCGTAGCTGTTGGTGCCCGTGAGGATCAGGGTACCGCTGCCGATCTTGGTCAGCGTCGAATCGCCCGAGACGAGGCCGTCAAAGCGGTTGGTGTTGGCGTTGGTGTTGATCACACCAGCCGCATCGAGCGTCACGGTTTTGGCCGTGGTGAAGCTGCCCAGCGTTTCCAGCGTGCCGCCGACCCCTGAGAAACGGATATTGCCGGTGCCCAGCGCCCCATCGGTGGCGACGGTGACGGTGCCGTTGGTGATGTCGGTGCCGCCAGCATAATCATTGGCGCCATTGGCCAGCGTCAGACGGCCAGCGCCCGACTTCAGCAGCAGGCCGCCCGAGACCTGGCCATTCTGCACGAACTCTTCGCCCAGAATGTCGAAGGTGCCTGTGCCGAGCATGTTGACGGCGTTGGCGTGGGAGATGTCCACGGTGCTGCGCAGGGTGGTGCCATCGGCGAGCGTCACTGTGCCGGTGCCGGTGGCGCCGTTGGCGGCCATGGTCAGCACGCCGGCATTGACGGTGGTGCCATCAGTGTAACCGTTGGCGGTGCCGAGCACGAGTTCGCCGCTGCCGTTCTTGGTCAGGCCGCCAGCGCCGTTGATCGCCACGTTGATGGTGGCTTGTTCGGCCGTCACGTCGACGATGCCGCCGTTCATGGCGAGATCGCCCGCGCCGCCCAGCGTATAGCCGTTGGCAGTGAAGTTCATCGTGCCGAACGTGCGGGTGCCTTCAACCGTCACCGCGCCGCCGCCCGAAGCGCCGCCGAAATTGGCGACCGTGGCGGTGCTGTCGACCCAGGCCAGATTGAAGAGCGCGTCGCTGTTGGTCCAGTTGGTGTTGATGCTGTTCCAGGTGCCAGCGCCACCTTGAATGATGCCATCAACCGGGGCACCATTGCCGTCCCAATTGAATTCACCGGTGTAGCCGATGTCGAGCGTGACCTGATTGGCGACCGTGGTGTTGACCGTGTAGGTCACGTCCGCCGGCGGGGTGAGTAGCGCGCCGCCCAAGGCGAGGCCGTTGTCGGTCAGCGCGCCGCCATAGTTGAACAGGCGGAAGCTGCCGGTGCCGATGTTCCAGCCAGCCAGCGGCGTGACGAACAACGTGCCGTCGAGCGTGAGATTGCCATTGCTGATGACCAGATCGTTGGTGCCGCCAACAACGCCAACCAATCCAAGATCAAACTGCGAGATCGCGCCGCCGGACTGGAACAGCGAGCCAACGGTCAGCGTGCCTGCGCCGCCGACACCGGGGCTGAGCGTACCGCCGCCAGCGACCAGCACTTCATTTGAAATGCTGCCAGTTCCGGAGAGTGTGGCGCCGTTCAAGACGCCAACAAAGCCCTGCACGGCGCCTGTGACATTGAGCGTGCCGGCTGCAACTTCGAATGCGTTGTTCGCGGCGTTGACGGCGTTGGCCAGTGTCAGCGTGCCGGCGCCCTGCTTGCTCACAGCGCCGTTCAGGGAGCCATCAAGCTGCACATCATTGCCGTTGGTATTGACGATGTAGATGTTGGAACCGATGCCATTGATGCTGTTGGCCACGGTCATGGCATTGTCAAACCGCAGCGTGGTGCCGCCAGCTGCCGTCACGGCATCAGCGCCCAGCGCCGCGGCCTGGGTGACCGCCAACGTGCCGGCGTTGATGAACAGACCGCCAGTGAAGCTGTTGGTGCCGCTGAGCACCAGCGTGCCATCGCCGGCCTTGGTCAGGCCGTTGGTGCCCACCAGGTCAACATTGATCATGGCCTCGGCGGCAGCCGCGACATCGATGGTGCCCGCATCGGCACCCAGCGTGGCGCCAGCAGCCGGATTCAGCGCGTAGCCATCAACGGTGAAGAACAGCGTCGAATAGGTGAAATTGCCATCAACCGTCACGTCGCCGCCAACATTGGTGAAGAAGGCGCGGGCATTGTTCTGCCAGGCAATGCTGATGTTGCCGCCAACGTCGGTCCAGTTGGTGCCCGCCACGTTCCAGGTACCGGGGCCGCCTTCGACCACCATGTTGTTGGCCGGACCATTGCCGTCCCAGTAGAAATCGATCAGTTCGACGCCAAGATCGACGTTCCCGCCCGCAGTGTTCAGCGTGTAGATAAAGCCGACCGGCAGCAGGCCCAGATTGGCCGTGCCCGACAGTGCACCGGCATAGGTCATCAGGCGGTAGGTGCCGGTGGTGAAGCCGGGCAGGATGTTGAAGTTGAGCGTGCTGCCGCCGAGATCCAGATTGCCGGCAACAACGATCAGATCGTTGATAGGGGCAAATGTATCGATGCTGGGCAGGCCCAGATCGAAGACGGTGCTGGCAGTGGCACCCAGCGTGAGGTTGTTCAGCGCGAGCGTGCCGATGGACGGCGCAGCGTTGCGGGCATCACCGGCCGACAGCGTGGCACCATTGCCGATGGTGGTGGTGCCGACATCCTGGAAGCCAGTGCCGGCAAGGGTGGCACCGCTCGCCACATTGATGTCGTTGGCCATGCGGCCCGTGAGGTTAAGCGTGCCTTCGGCGACAGAGAAGCCGCCGGTCACTTCGTTGCGCCCCAGCGCCGTGCCAGACGCATTGGACGCGGTGAAGATGCCGGCGCCAGTCTTCACGATCGCCAGCGTATCACCAGCACCGGCGAAGCCGTCACGCAAAGAATTGGAGAATTCCACGTTGTTGGCGCCCGTGTTGACGGTGATCGCCAACGCGCCGTCGCCAACGTTGCTGACGAGGCGCGTGGTGACCAGCTGGTCCGCCGCCAGAATCACGATATCGCGGTTGCCTGCTTCGGCGCGGATCGCCGAGGCCGAATTGACGCCGGAGGCGTTGGCGATGCCCAGCGTGCCCGAACGCAGGCGCACCATACCGGGGAAACTGTTGTTGCCAGTGAGCACAACAGTGCCGCCATTGCCCGCAATCAGGTTAACGTCCGGACCACCCGAGATGTTGCCGGACAAAGTGAAGACCACGCCAGCATTGGGGGTTTCGATCTGCAGCGAAGAGGCGTTCAGCTGGAACGCATTGGCGAGCGTGAGGTCGGCAGCCGGATTGACCAGCGCGATGCTACTGGTCTGCGTCTGGGTGACAGTGCCGGTCCCCAGCGCGCTGGCATTGCCGATCACAAGACGGCCACCGCTCAAGGTGGTGCCGCCAGTATATCCGTTGACACCCGTGATGATGACTTCACCCACGCCCAGCTTGGTCAGTGAGGACGCGCCCGTGATCGTGCCGTTGAGGGCGATGCTCTGGTTGGCTGCCGCGGCAACGGTCAACCCGGCCTGAAGGTCGATCGCGTTGTCGAACGTCAGTGGCGTGACCCCGGCCACGCTCAGCGTGCCGACGCCGGCAACCGTCAAGGCGCCGCTGCCCAATGCGTTGCTGGAGCCGATGCGCAGCGCACCGGCTTCAAGTCGGATCGGACCGGTGGCGTTGGTGGCCGCCGCGCCGGGATTGAGATTGGTGAAGGTCTGAACGCTGGTGCCACGCTTGGTGATGCCAATGTCGCCCTGCAACGCGCCGTTGAAGGTGAGATTGGTGGTGGTGTCGA
>JAIXPM010000340.1 GCA_027486275.1 Sphingomonadales bacterium
ACGGCGATAGCGCATCAGCGCGCGCATCTTCATCGAATAGGGTGAACCGAGCGCGCCGTTGATTATGTACATGGTGATGGTGCCCTGTTTCGATCTGGTGCGGCTGATCTGCGCCCGTTTCTGATGCCCTTTGTCGCCAATCGCGCGATCACGACACAGCTGTCAGCAGCGGTACCGCATTTTATTGGCACTATCAATGCCAACTAATCAGCCAAACTGGATGTCAGGCTGCCCGATCGCCATGTTTCAAACTTACGAAACATGGGATGGCCAATGCAATCCCCATCAGATTTATTGACATAATGTCAAAAATATCATGATGTCATTTTTGATGACATGCACCTTGCAAAACCGACCGGGCTCCAAACGTGAACGAACGCGCGATCAGTTGCTTGTTTCGGCGCAATCCCTGTTGATGGAAGCGGGCACGGCCGCACTCGGCCTTCGTCAGATCACCACACATGCCGGCATGGTGCATGCCAGTTTCTATAATTACTATCCGGACGTGGCCGCGCTGATCGGCGATCTGGGCGAGTTGCTCGGCGCCACGCATGCGGCAGCGATGGCAACACCCGGCCAAGACGGTGACGACCCGGCAGCACGCTTTGCACGGATTACCCGCCAAACCCTTCGGATCGTTGCAGCGCAACCCGACTTTGGCCGGCTGATGTTTGACGTTGGCTTGCCGTCTGACCGATTGGGTGCCGAGTTGCGGCTGCGGTTGAGAATGGACATTGCAGAAGGCGTAGCGCGCGGCCAATTCACGGTGGCTGACGTTGATCTTGCCACGTCCATGATCGCTGGCGCGATCACGGGACTGGCGCTCGATCTGCATCGCGGTACCTTGGGCTTTGCCAGGATTGATCCGGCAACCGCCCTGCTCCTGACGCATCTGGGCCTGGATCAAGCCGAAGCAGAGCGGCTGGCCCATGCGGCGATTGATTTTCCGCCTCCACCCGAACTGCCGATGCGCTGGCTGGCACTGCCTTCAGCCACCCAACCCCTGGCAGGGGAATTATCGTGAAGCGGGCAGGAAGCCGGGGCGTCAGCATCGCCAGGGGTGCGCCGGACTTTGACGCGACGCTGCTCGGCACCAGCTTCAATGCGCAGGATCCGGGTCGTCGTCCCGATCTGATCGTCCAGGCCAATGACACGCACGAGGTCATCGCAGCGGTGAACCGCGCCCGCGCGGAAGGTTTGACAATCGGCATCTGTTCGGGCGGGCACAGCTGGGCGCAAAACCACATCCGCGATGGCGGGATGCTGCTCGATCTTTCCCGGTTGAACAGCATTGCGATCAACGAAGCCAATGGCACCGCGACCATCGGTCCGGGCTGCCTTGCCGGCGAACTCAATGCCGCGCTGGCCAAGCGCCAGCTCTTCTTTCCCGTCGCCCACGCCTATACCGTAGGGATGGGCGGGTTCCTGCTGCAAGGCGGATTCGGCTGGAACAGCCGGGCCGACGGCCTGGCCTGCCAAAGCGTGATCGGGATCGATGTCGTGCTGGCCGATGGAACCCTGGTTCATGCCAGCGAACAGGAAAATCCTGAACTGCTCTGGGCGGCGCGGGGTGCGGGACCGGGCTTCTTCGGCGCGGTGGTCCGTTTCCATCTGAAGGTGCACCCCCGCCCCCGATTTGTCGGCCTGAAGCTGCAGGTTTTCCGGATGCGCCATCTGGAAGAGGTGATGGCCTGGGCAGATAATGCGGGCCCGGGTGTTTCGCCATCCGTCGAGTTCCAGCTGGTGTTCAACCGGCGGGCGGCCGGGATCTTTTCGCACGGGATCGAAGTCTTGGGCCCGGTGCTGGCCGAAAGCTGGAGCGATGCGCGCGAGGCGGTGGCGTTCATCGACAACAGCCCGCTGCGCAAGAAGGCCAGCCTGACCCTGCCGCTGATCCCGATGTCGCTGGGCTTGATGATGAAGACCGGCGAGAAAACGCTGTTCCTGCCCAACACCCGCTGGACTGCCGACAGCATGTGGATGAACGACCCGATCGATCCGCTGCTGCCTGCACTGCGCAAGATAGCAGACAGCCAGCCAGCCGCGCCAAGCCACGCCTTGTGGCTGAACTGGAATGCCCCACCTTCCCGCCCGGATATGGCCTTTTCACTAGAGGCGCGCACTTATCTCGCGCTTTACGGTGGGCTCCGCGGCATGGCTGCATCGCCTGCCGATGAAAACTGGGCAACCGATCATATGCGCGCGCTGCAAGCGCACAGTATCGGCATTCAGCTCGCCGATGAAAATCTCGGGCGCAGACCCATGCCGTTCATGGCTCCGGCCAATCTGGCGCGGCTGGACGCGCTTCGGGCAAACTATGATCCGGAAAGCCGGTTCAATCCCTACATGGGGCGCGCATCGTGAAAAGCAGCAAGCCAATTGCCGGTCGCTATTTGGGCTATCGCGAGGCAGACCGCGCCACGCCCTATGCCCGCTTCTTCAACCCCGCGCTTGCGCCGCTGGCCCCGCATGTTTGTGCAGCGCTGGATCGGGGCGGTGTGCCAGCCATCCTGCTCCCTGACATCGATCAGGCTGCCAGCAATCTGTTCGGGGCTGATCCCGTACTGGAAGATGGCTTTGTGCTGACCGGCGATGGCGGCATGCGGGTCAGTGTGCGAACTGCCATGCCGGGCGTTACCCCGGCGATGGTCGATTGGTGGTTCGGTTGGCATGGCGATGCCGCTGCAAAGTACAAGCTGTGGCATCCGCAGGCGCACGTCCATGTCGGTTGGCGCGAAACGCCGCCCCCCCGCGTCAGCGGGCGCGCGCTTTATGTCGGGCAGACTTCGATCGTTGATGAATATATCGGCAGCGATCTGGTTCGCGGCGCGATCCGTTTCGTGCCGCCCACAACGCTTGGCTTCACCGACAAAAGTCTGGAAGATGATAGCCGGGCCACCATCGTCTGTGCCCGGATCGGCCTTGGTGATGCGCCGATTGATATCGGCTACCTAGCCCACCATGTCCGCGCGGTTCCAGGCGGAAGCGAGATGCGGTCCCGCTTTTGGATGGGTGGCAGGCACGTCGCGGGGCGCAACCTCATCGGCGGTATGGCAGCATCTGTTGCCAGGCGGGTGCTTAGTGTAACAGAAAGTGATGCCCGCGCCTTGATGGTCCACTGCGCACAGGAGATGCCGCACCTGGCAAAGTTCCTGCCGGAGCTGGTCGGCGAATTCAAAGACTTAGAATAGCTCGTTCGAGCCACTGGGGGGCAATTCGGCCGCCAATGCTGGCCGTTCGCCAGCGCAGCCAATGGTATGACGGCAGGGCTCTCCGGGGGCGATGAGCACCCATTTCGCCAAGGCTGCAACAGCAATCGAGGCGCGTTGGTTTGATAACCTTTGACCGGATACTGGCGCTGCAAGGGCCTGCTAAGTCAGCATTAGGGTGGATGATCTGCCAGCACTCGGCCGTCCGCCTTGACCCCTGCGGTTGATCGTGGTGCGTATGGAGCCTCGGCGCGCCACTCATCATCCAACACTGACAGGAAGGTTTCTGACCTTGGCGTCCGCATGGTGTCGCTTACTTCCCATCTGCGATGGACGCTGCGTCCCAACGCACCAGCATGGCGCCGCGCAATTCGCCGGGCATGAAGCCCGTCGCCTTGTCCTTGGGATAGAGTTTGGCGATGCGGGCGGTGACGGCAGGATCAATGCCGGTACCATGGCAGGACAGGCACGGTTGCCCCACCATGGGTATGGCGCGCAGATAGGTGATCCTGGCCATCTCGCTGCTGTTCGGGCTGGCCAGTTCAACCCTGCTCACCCTGCTGGTGATCCCGGTCATCTATGTGGTGCTGCGCGACGATGATCTGGCGCTGCCGGCCTCAGCCCAGTGAGCGCCAGCCGACATATAGCGCCGTCAGGATCACCATGATCGCGAACAGGCGGCGGGCCAGCGCAGCGCGGGTGGCAAGGCGCGGTGCCAGCGGTTTGGCAGCCAGCACGCCGATGAGCCCGCCGGCCACCATCGCCAGCAGTGCCGGGCCATCCACCCGGCCGGCCACTGCATAAGTGCCGGCCGTCGCGACGCCGAACACCATCACCGAAACCAATGAGGAGGCCGCGGCATTGGCCAGCGTCATGCCGGTGGCCGCCATCAGGCCGGGCACGATCAGGAAACCGCCACCGATCCCGAAGAAGCCCGCCGCCAGGCCAACAACCAGTCCGGCCGGCACCAGCTTCAGCGTCATCGGCAGATCGAGCCGCACCGCCGGATCGCCTTCGGCTTTCGCTGGGCGCAGCATGGCCAGCCCCACCGCCAGCATGGCCAGCGCAAAGGCGCTGAGCAGGGCCTGCCCGTCCACGCGCTGCGCCAGAACCGCGCCGGCCAGCGAACCGGCGAGGCCAGCCCCCGCGAAGGAGAACGCACACGGCCATTTCACGGTGCCGGCCCGCGCCTGAACAGCGAGATTGGCCGCCGCATTCAGGGCGACGGCCGCCGCCCCCGTGCCGATGGCCACGTGCGGATCAGATATGCCGACAATATACAGGAGCAGCGGCGTCGCCAGAACGGAACCGCCGCCGCCAAACAGGCCGAGCAGCAGGGCGATGATGGCCCCGCCGGCAACGGCCGCTGGAAGTCCGAGCGCCAGTCCGGCTTCCATGGCGATGTCCCTTGTTGGCGGGTCAGGCCGGCAGGCCGGCAAGTTCCGGGCAGTAGATTTCCGCCAGGGTCTGAATCACCTTGTGCACAGCCGGATTGGCGATCGAATAATAGATGGTCTGCGCCTCGCGCCGGGTTTTCACGACGCCTTCTTCGCGCAGCAGCGCCAGATGCTGCGACAGGGCCGATTGCGACAGGCCGACATTGAGCGAGCCAACCGAACGCTCGCCATCGGCAATTTGGCACAGGATCAGCAGCCGGCGCTCATTGGCAAGCGCCTTCATCAGCTTGGCCGCCTCTGCAGCACTGGCCTCAAAGGCCTCGAGGTTCGCGGAAATGTTCATGACGATGGATATACCTACTTGAAACTAATTTAGCAAATGCTAATGTCGCGGCATTGGAGATCGATATGAACCGCCCTGACGTCACTCCGTTCTTTGACCATGCGACCAACACGTGGACCTATCTCGTCTCCGACCCTGACACGGGCGAGGCCGTGATCATCGATGCGGTGCTGGATTATGA
>JAIXPM010000445.1 GCA_027486275.1 Sphingomonadales bacterium
CACCAGCGCCAGGGCCAGCGCGCCCGGCGGCGTGAGTAGCAACGGCTGGCCCGCCGACGTGTCGATGGCAATGCCCCAGCGCCGGCAATGCGCCGCCACACGGCGAGCGAGCAACGGATCGGGTGTGATGAGCGCGGCGCGCTCGCCCGGCCGCTCCAGCGCCTCGCGCAACGCCAGCGCCACCACTTGGGCTTCCTCGGCCGCGGTGGCACATTCGGCCAGCGCCAGGCCATCGATGGCGGCGGGCGGCGGTGGTGGCGGCGCCGTCACGGCGGCCGCCGGGGCCAGTGCCGCCAGCAACGCCGCCGCGCGTTCAGGCGGGCCGTCCAGTTTGCCGCCGTGTGCGGGCCAAGGTTGCACGTCCGCACGCTCCAGCCCGAGCGCGGCCAGCAGTTTCTTCAGCGCCCATTGCGGGTGGCCCGGATCATCGCGGCCACCTTCGGCCGAGCTGATCGGTATCGCGTCCCACCGCGCGGTGCCAGCCTCCGATGGGTCATCATCAAGCCCTGGCAGCACCACCAGCCCCTGCGACAGGTGCAGCACCGCACCCAGCAGCCGCACCAGCGCCGGGGTGGGATTGGCCAGGCCCGCCGCCACCACCAGCCCCGCGGGCGGCGTCGCCTGCCAGCGCGCGATGGCGGCATCGATCAGCGCCGCCAACCGGGTCGCGCCTTCGGTGCCGCCGTGGCCGGTGCGCACTTGGGGCCAGACGGCGATGATCAGTTCAAGGAACGCCAGCGTCTTCTGCCAATGATCGGCCAGATCCTGGCCATCGGCGGCGGCGCGCAGGGCTTCGGGTTCGATTTCCTCGGCCAGCAGGGCATCGAGCACCTCGCCCAGCGCATCGCCCAGCCGCAGCCGCTCCACCGCCGAACGGTCGCTGCCAGGAAGGCCGCCCGCCAGTCGCGCCAACTCCAGCCGGCGCAGCAGCGGCGCCACGGCGGGCAGCAGCACATCGGCGCCCGCCGCCAGCCGGTCGAAACCGCCGTCATCCAGATCCCCCACCGGCACCATGCGCGGCAGCAGCAGGCCGCCACCGGATTCGGCACCGGATTTGGCATTGGGCAATTGCCGCACAAAGGCTTCCGTGAGCGCCGTCACCGCACGGCGGTTGGGCAGCAGCACCAGGGCCCGCGCCAGCGCCAGCGGATCACCCGCCGTGCGCGCCAGCAACCCGGCCGCCAGCGCATCGGCAAAGGCGACGTGCAACGCGATGTTGAATATCGGTGGGCGCAGAGGCGGGCTGGTCACGTCGTCCAGCATAGGGCCAGTTGCAGCGCCTGCCAGCCCCTGATTGGGGATATCGCCATCAACGCGGCTCTGGTGCAGCGATGTTCCCGACCCCTTGTGACTGGGTAGAAGACGGCGGGTGCGTGGGCCACCCGCCGCCGCCCCGTCCTGTTGGGAGAAATGGGGGCGAGCTTCAGATCAGGCGGCCGCGCTGCGCTGATAGCGGGCGCGGACTCGATCCCCGGTGCGCAGCGCATCGGCCGCCAGCGCCAGCATCCTCTGATAGGATTCGGGCGAAATGCCCAGAAAACTGCGGCGGCCATCGCGCTGGCACGGCCGCCGCACGATCAGGCCTTCCTTGGTCATGCCATTGATCCAGCGCAGCGCCGTGGTGCTCGGCACATCGGCGGCGATGCACAGGCTGGTGACCGAGGTTTCGCGGCGCCAATAATGCGCCACCGCCGGATCGAGCAAGATATCCCACGCTGGTTCACCCAGCGACAGACCGGGCAGATGGCGGACGCGCAAGCGACGGATGCGGAACTGACCTTCCAGAAAGGCGATGCAATCGGCTTCGGCGACATCGGCGCTGCTGGCTTGCGGCTGGCCCACCAATTTGTCGGCCAGCGCCGCCAGGCCCTGGGCCATATCGGCGACCTGGCGGGCAATGGCGGCGGACGGTTCACCGCTGCCGGCCAGCGCCTGCAAGGCTGCCAGATCCAGACCGGTAAAATCGGCATGCGACCGGTCATGTCCCGACGTTGCGGCGGGCACAGCCCGATCACCCTCGTGCCCGTTCGGCAAGGCCGGTTCGGGCCGGACCCGTTCATTTCCATCCAGAACAGCCTGAGCCTTGTCGGGCTCAGCTGTGGCCGTTCGCGCCGATAGGGTTCCGGCGGTCGGGCGACCGGCGCCAAACAAGCCGGAATCGCCGAAGTCGCGCGAGAAACCCGTGTCGTATCCGACGTCTATCATCGAAACTACGCCCCCATAGCCTGCGAACAAACTAGGGTTCGCAGACCAAGGTCTCTAACATTTGCTCCACTCTGGTGATGCACAGGGGCTGGTCCATTATGGATAAACCAGCGCGGGAAATTAGTTCATTAAGGTTTAATTCTGGCGACCACGCCGCAATTGGCCCGCGTTCGCCGGAACTGGCGGGCAACATGGCCAGGCACAGGCGCGCCGGCGGACACACGGCCAGACCGGATGAGAAGCTCTCCACCTGCCAGCCAAGGATTTCGGCCAGCATCGTCACCGGTTCGGCCAGCCCCGGCGGCAATCCGAACAGCACCAGCCGGCGCGGTGGCTGCGGGTCTCGGTGTCGGGCTGGGTGCTGGTCCGGCACCGCCCACTCCCCCACAGACGGCACGGCGCCAAAGCCATCCGGCTGAGCCCAGCCCGGCCATTCGGCGCTTCCCACCTGATCGAAGCTGAAGATCCGCTGCGCAACAGTCACTGGCCACCACTCCATCCGCCCGGCGCTGCAGCGCCACTGCGACGATAACGGCGGGTGAATGATCGGCTTGCCGCGGCAAAGCGCGCGAAAAATGGTTACCACTGCCAAACCCGGCGCCACTGGCGTTAGGGGCCAGGCGGCGCGACACTGTCATCCAGCAAAGGCCAGCAATTCTTCCAGCGGCAGTAGCGAAACTGGCAGCACCAGGCGATCCAGCCCCAGGCGCGCCAATTGATCTGCCAGGGCAGTGTCATCGGCGTCGACCCGGATCACATTGTCAGTTTGGCGCAGCACCAGCCGAGGCGAGCCCGCGAGCCGATCAGCACCCAGATCCCGGCCCGGATCGCCCTGTGCCCAACCGCCTTGCGAACAAATGTGGCTGATCGAAACACCCTTGGCCGATCCGCCCTTCACCAACGCCATTTCGTCCCCGGCCGCTGTCGTCCAAGGCACCGTATCGCGGGCACCAAAGGCATCCGGAAAGCCGCCAATCCAGCCACGCGCCCGGCACACCCCTTGGTATGGCTCAATCTCCCACCCCAGGATTGCCGCCAGCAATCCGATTTTCTCAGCCTCGTCCGACTGCACCCCCATCAAGCGGATGCAACGATTTGAGCATGCGTCGGCCCTCTCCGACGACGCCGGCGATAATATCTCCACAATTGTTCCCCAACTCAGACCCTCGCACCGATGTGGTTAACCGCTTGGTAACGGACGGCAAGATGCAACTCGGTCCATTCTGGTTCTGATCGCCGGTTTACCGTGGATAGGCACACGCCATCTCGACAGAGCGCCGGCAATTTGCTTCCCTGTCGGTCCACACAAGCACCACGGGGGGAAATGCCCATGTTCAGCCACATCATGGTCGGCGCCAACGACACAGCCGCATCCAAGGCCTTTTACGACGCCACCTTCGCCGCCATGGGCATCGGGCCCGGCCACGCCGACGACAAGGGCCGCGTGTTCTGGATGACCCCCACTGGCATCTTTGCCATCACCCCGCCGATCGACGGCAACCCGGCCTGCAATGGCAACGGCAGCACCATCGGCTTTGCCATGGCCGGCCCGGAAATGGCCGATGCCTGGCATGCCGCCGGCGTCGCCAATGGCGGCACCACCTGCGAAGATCCGCCCGGCGTGCGCCAGGGCGGCATGGGCGCGCTTTACCTCGCCTATCTGCGTGATCCGGCCGGCAACAAATTGTGCGCCCTGTATCGGATGCCCGCCTGATGCGCGGCCTTTCCCTTCTGGGCGCGGCGCTGCTGCTGGCCGCCCCGGCGACACTGCTGCTGGCCGCCCCGGCGGCGGGGCAACTGATCAAGGACAAGCCGGTGCTGACGCTCGATGGCGCCCGCATCGTCACCGATGCTGCCCACGCCGAAGCCGAAAAGCGCGGCCTGAAAGTGACCATCGTGGTTGTCGATCCGGCCGGAATTCTGATTGCGCTGCGCCGCATGGATGATGCGTCGATCGCCGGGCCAGACATCGCCACCGGCAAGGCGCAGACGGCGGCGCGTTTCGGCAACCCCACGGCCCTGTTCGAACAGCGGCTGCAGAAGGAAGGCCAGCTGCGCTACCTCACCTTCCCGGTGGGTGTGGTCGCGTCCGAAGGCGGTGTGCCCATCAAGCGGGACGGCAAGACCGTGGGCGCGGTCGGCGTTTCAGGCGCCACCAGCCAGGAAGACGGCCTGATCGCCGCGGCCGGCATCGCCGCACTGGAGGCAGCGCTCGCGCCGAAGAAATAATCCGTCTTTTTGGCTGAATCCGGCCGGTTCACCTGCGCCCTCTTGCCGCTGGTGGGCCGGCCGCGCTATTGAGGCGCGCAACACTGCACAGGAGAGACTGCCATACCACCGCCCCCACGCCGCATGATGAACACGCCCGCGCCGATGACCGGCCCGCGTTATGATGAATTCATCACTGTTCCCAAGGTCCGTGTCATCGATCAGGACGGGGAAAATCTGGGTGTTCTCTACACCCGTGAAGCCATTGCGATCGCACAGGAAGCCGGGCTGAATCTGGTGGAAGTCTCCCCTGGCGCCGATCCGCCGGTGTGCAAGATTCTCGACATCGGCAAGTTCAAATATGAAAGCCAGAAAAAGGCTGCCGCAGCTCGCAAGAACCAGAAGACGCAGGAGATCAAGGAGATCAAGATGCGTCCCAATATCGACGAGCATGATTACCAGACCAAGATGAAAGCCATCAATCGCTTCCTGGAAGACGGCGACAAGGTGAAACTCACCCTGCGCTTCCGCGGCCGTGAGCTTTCGCATGGCGAACTCGGCCTGAAGCTGCTGGAGCGCGTGCGCGACGAAACCGCAGAACTGGCCAAGGTGGAGCAGTTGCCCCGCCTGGAAGGCCGCCAGATGCTGATGGTGATCGCACCGAAGTAAGTTTCGGCCTCACCCGCGACAATGAACGCCGCCGGCTCATCCCGGCGGCGTTTGCGTTTCCGGGGCCATGGCGTTAACCGGCGGCCATGTCATTCTTTGCCCCCGCCCTCGAAGGCACAACGCCCGAACGCTATGTGCAGCTGAACCAGCAGTTGGCCGCGTTGATCGGCGACGAGCGTGATTTCGTCGCCAACATGGCCAATATGGCGGCGCTGCTCTTCCACCAGCTGCCCGATCTCAATTGGGCCGGTTTCTACCTGATGAAGGGTGGCGAGCTGGTGCTGGGGCCGTTCCAGGGCAAGCCGGCCTGCATCCGCATCCCGCTGGGGCGCGGCGTGTGCGGCACGGCGGCGGCGACCCGCGAGACCCAAGTGGTGGCCGATGTGCACGCCTTCCCCGGCCATATCGCCTGCGATGCCGACAGCCGCTCCGAAATCGTGGTGCCGCTGATCCGTGATGGCATGATCATCGGCGTGCTCGATCTCGACAGCCCGAAACCCGGCCGCTTCGATGAAGACGACCGGGCCGGGCTGGAATCCGCAGCGGGGCTCTTGCTGGGGGCCAGCCTGATGGTCTGAACGCGCATTGCCCGACCTGAAAGGGGCCAGAACCGGGCAACACGGATCAGATCATTTTTCGACCTTCACGATCACGGTGCGTTGGTTGGCCATCGCCGCATCGATGCCCTTCAGCGCAGCGGCGCGCTGTTCGGCAGACAAATCCCGCGATTTCTCGATGGCGACGCGGGCCGAGGCCATGGCCTCGCGCACCTTCTTCTGCATTTCCATGCCGCAAGTGGCGAGCTGCGCCATGTCGGCATCGGCGGGCAGCTTCACACCGTCGCTTTCGCAACGGGCGCGCATGCGGGTCTTCACCTCGGCCATGCGGGCTTCGACGTCCTTGCCAGCCAGCGCGGCTTGCTTGCCGGCCATCTCGGCCATTTCCTGGTGGCGGATCATCACCATCTTCTTGCCTTCGGCGGTTTCCATCACCTTGACCATCTCGCCCGGGCCGCCGCCGTGCATCATCATCACGTGCGGGCCGTCGCCGCTGGTCTCGTCCGATACCACCTTGCCATCCTTCATGATGATCTTGCGGACGATCTTCTCGCCGGGCTTGCCTTGCGCGCCGTCGATCTTGTGGGTGAACACCATCACCTTGGGCGCGGCCGGAGCACTGGGCGCAGCCGGCGGCGACACCGGGGCGGGCGGCGACACAGCGGCCGGCGGTGACACGGGCGCGGGCGGCGAGACGGGTGCGGGCGGTGCCGGTGGTGCGGGCTGGGCACCCGACGCGGTGGCGATCAGGCCGCCGGCAGCGAGGCCGGTGACGGCCAGCAGGCCAAATGCACGACCAAAACGGCCCAGCTTGCGATCCTTCATCATGGCAAATCGTTCCTTCAACTGGCTCTTGTGGTTCATGGCGCAGGCCGCCACCGGGGTGGCAACGCAGGCGGATTTCAACACGGCCCGGCCATAGGTGGCGCGGGTTTCGCCATCACTGCCGGCCAGCACGCTGGCATCGCAGGCAAGTTCCTGATCGGCGCGGAAGGCGCGCCAGGCGGCATGGGCAATCGGGTTCCACCAATGCGCCGCCAGCACCACCAGCCCGGCCAGATTGGCAGCCAGATCCAGCCGATCATGGTGGGCGCCTTCGTGCAGCAGCGCCATGCGGCGCTCGGCCGGGGAATAGCGGGCGAGGAAATCGGCCGGCAGCAGGATGCGGCGCTGGATGATGCCGGCCGCCATCGGGCCGGGCACATGGGCAGAGACGATCACGTCCACGCCGCCCTGGCGGGTGAGCAATTCGCCGTCGCGCACGGCCTGACCCACAAAGCGCACGTGGCGCGCCCACTGGATGGCGAGGAAGGCCACCGCCCCTGCCGCCCACAGGCCAAGAAGTAGCAGCGGCCAATCCGGCAACAGGCTTGCCTCTGGCCCCATGTGCAGCGTGACGGGCGGCAGTGGCGCGTCATACCCCGCCGCGTCGGCGGGGCTCATCAGCGCCAGCGCCATATCGCCTTCCGGATTGGATTGTGCCACCGGCACATAAAGCGGCTGCCAGCCGGGAATGGCCGGCAGGATCATCCGCAATGCCGGCAGCGCCCACAGCGCGTAGGCAAAATGCGCGCCCCACAGGCGGGCCACCGGCTTGCGCACCATCAGCACCAGCAGCATCAGCAGCGTGGCGCCGATCAGCGCCTCCACAAGCCAGGTCGTGGGTGGCCAGACAGGATCAGGCATCATTGCTTCAACTCCCGGATCAGGGCTTCAAGCTCGGCTATATCGGCAGGGGAAAGCTCGCCGCGTTCGGCGAGGTGGGCAACCAGCGGCGCCGGGCGGCCGCCGAACAGGCGATCGACCAGCCGCCGCGATTCGCCGGCGGCAATGGCGGCGCGATCAACGGCGGGTGCGTACAGATAGCGGCGGCCATCTTCCGTGGTGGTCAATGCGCCCTTGGCGGCGAGGCGGGAAAGCAACGTCTTCACCGTTGTCAGGCCCCAGCCAGTGGGTTGCAGCCGGGCCGCCACATCCTGCGCAGTGAGCGGATGCTGTGTCCACAACACCTC
>JAIXPM010000023.1 GCA_027486275.1 Sphingomonadales bacterium
ACGCGCACTTCGCGCATGGCGGCACGCACGTCGATCTCGGTCAGCGCGCCACGACCGCGCAACCGCTCGAAAATGCCGCCCAACCGCTCGGAAAGACTGTCAAACAAAGCCCAGAGGCCCTTCTCAAAAAATCGCTCTGCTTCCAAATGAAAACGCGCCGGCGGGCGAAAACTCGCTGGCCGGCGTGCATCCTCGGACGCATGGCCTCCTCCCGGAAGCCGCCGCCTCCATAAGCGCATGGGGCAGGGCGGTCAAGCACCGTGGGCACGACGGGGTTTGTCACGGGCAACAGGTCGCTATTCAGGCTTGTGATATTATGTTACTTCTTTACGGTTACATGTTGAAATCAGTAAAACATAACCAACAGTTACATACGCATTCCGGTTGGCCATTCCGGTGGGCGCGCCGCATCCTGGGGCCGCAGCTTCCAGCCGCTTTGCAGGCCGAACTCACCCGCGATCTGGGGAATTATTTCTGGTCTTTTGCGTTTGCCGGGCCGGTGGCCGCCGTGCTGGCGATTGCCGCCGCACTGGCGGTGAAAAGCCTGCCGGCCCTGTTCTTTTCCGGGTTGGCCTTGGCCGGCTTTGCCTTTGTGATCTTTGCTTGCCATGCCGTGCGCACGCCTGATCCCGAGGTTGACCTGGAGGAGGTGGAGGCCCGCTATCTCTTGGGTACCATCATCGTTGCTGTCGGGCTGGGTGGCATCGTTGCTTCCGTTCTTGGGCAGAATTCGCCGTTCTTTGCGCAGGCGTTGGCCGTTATGGTCGCGTTGGCAACACTTGGGGCCGCCAACGGAGCCGGGCCGGGACGTCCGCTGATTGCGCTGGTGCAGTTCCCGGCCATCAGTCTGCCCATTGGCATTGCGCTCATCCGTTTCTGGCCGGCGCCCTGGGGTGTCGGCGCCGGCGCCGGGGTGCTGGTGTTCGGGCTATTGTGCGTTTCGATGGCCCGCAGCGGTTATGCCGCCCACACCGAACTGCTGCTGGCACGCGAAGCGCAGGCGGCGGAGCGGCAACGCCTGGACACCGCCGTCCAGACACTCAGCCAGGCCATCACCATCCTGGATGCCGACACGCGGGTGGTGGCGATGAACAGCAGCGCGATGGCGCTGCTGGGGGTGAAGCCGCTCGATCCGGCTAATCCCCCCACGTTCGCCGAATTGCTGGCCGATGCGCCCAACCTGCAGACCGCGGCCACCAACCGCGCCGAATTCCTCGGCCATGCCACAATGCTGGTGAACATGCGCCAGCCGTTCAATGCCGCCCTGCACCTGAACGACAATCGCGTGGTCGATCTGGAATGCCAGCCGGTTCCTGGCGGGGGCTGGGTAACGGTGATGCGCGACAGCACCGGCGAGCACAATGCCATTGCCGAACTGAACCGCGAGATCCGTCGCTGCCCGGTTACCGGCCTGCCCAACCGTCGCGCCTTCATGGAAGAACTGGATCAGCGTCTGCTAAGAGGCAGCAACTTTGCCTTGATGATCGTCGATCTGGATGGATTCAAGCAGGTCAACGACCGTTATGGCCATGCCATGGGCGACCGCGTTATCACACGGGTCGGGTTCCGGTTGCGCACAGCTGATCCCGGCCTGTTTGCCAGCCGCATGGGCGGCGATGAGTTCGCAATCCTGGCCGAATCTGATGATGTCGAAGGCGCACTGGCGTTGGCCCGCGTGCTGATCGATGCGGTGGATCAGCCAGCACGGTTCGGTGATGCCGAAATTCAGGTGGGGGCCGCCGTTGGCGTGGCGATGAGCCCCGACAACGGACAAATAGGCGAAGACCTGCTGCGCGCAGCCAATCTGGCGCTGCTGTCGGCCAAGGGTCATCCCGGCAGCCACATCTGCCTGTTCACGCCGGATTTGAAGTTGCTATCGGCGCGCAACGCCGGGGTGGAATCGCGCGTGCGATCGGCACTGCGTGCTGGCAATATCGATGTTGCCTATCAACCGCTGGTCGATCTTGAAACCGGCACGGTGGTGGCGCTGGAAGCGCTGGCGCGCTGGCAGCCCGATGGCGGTGAGCCGGTGGCGCCCGCCGAAATGGCCCGCATTGCCGAAGCGCGCGGCCTGATTGGCACGCTGCGCCGCCTGGTGCTGGAGCAGGCAGCCGCCGTGGTGGCCGGACTGCCGGGACCGATGAATCTGTGGATCAATGCGTCCGTGCATGATCTGCGCCAGCCCGGCATGGTGGACGAAGTGCTGGCGGAACTGCAGGTTGTCGGTCTGCCGCCACATCGCCTGGCGCTGGAAGTCACCGAAACCGCGCTGATGACCGATGAAGATGCCTGCCGCAGCAATATCGAACGGTTGATCAAACTGGGCGTGGGCGTGGCCATGGACGATTTCGGCGCCGGTTTCTCCTCGCTCGATCGCCTGCGCCGGCTGCCGATCAACGCGCTGAAAATCTCTGGATCGCTGCTTTCGGGTGCGCCAGGCCAGGCCATGGCCGCCGATATCTTCCGTGTGGCTGCAAGCCTCGGCCATTCGATGGACCTGATGCTGGTTGCCGAAGGGGTGGAAAGCCGCGAGGAGCTGGAGCTGGCCCGTGCCGCCGGCATTCACCGCGTGCAGGGCTTTGCGCTGTCCCCACCGGTGCCGGCCAGCCAGATCCCGGAAGCCATTGCGAGCGCTGAAGCGGCAGCCAACACCGGGTTGCAGTTGCGCGCAGCGAGTTGAATCAGTCCTCGGCGCCGGCCAGCGCGCGGGCGAACTCGCCGGCATCGAAGGGTTGCAGATCGTCCATCCCTTCACCAACCCCGATGGCGTGGATCGGCAGGCGGTATTTCTCCGCCGCGGCCACCAGCATGCCGCCACGGGCTGACCCGTCCAGCTTGGTCATCACCAGGCCGGTGACGCCCGCCACCTGACTGAACACCTCGATCTGGCTGAGTGCGTTCTGGCCGGTGGTGGCATCCAGCACCAACAGCACATCGTGCGGCGCCGAAGGATCGAGCTTGCCAATCACCCGCTTCATCTTGGCCAGCTCGTCCATCAGGCCAGCCTTGTTCTGCAGCCGGCCGGCGGTATCGATGATCAGCACATCGATGCCTTCGTCCATGGCGCGCTTGACGGCATCAAACGCCAGGCCGGCCGCATCGCCGCCCTGTTCGCCCGAAATGATCGGCACGCCCACCCGGTCGGCCCAGATCTTCAGTTGGGCGATGGCGGCCGCGCGGAAGGTGTCGCCGGCGGCCAGCATCACTGATTTGCCATCGGCCTTGAACAGGCGGGCCAGCTTGGCAATCGTCGTCGTCTTGCCGCTGCCATTGACGCCCACCACCAGAACCACCTGTGGCCGGCGCGTGATGGCCAGCGGAAGGGCGACCGGCACCAGCACCTTCTCCACTTCCTCGGCCACCACCGTGCGGATGCCGGCTTCATCAATGCCCTTGGCAAACTTCTGATCCGCAAGGCGTTCGCGGATGCGGCCCGCAACGGCCGGCCCAAGATCGGCCGCAATAAGCGCTTCCTCGATCTCGTCGAGCCGCTCATCGTCCAGCGGCAACGTGCCGGTGGCGAGGCCGGTGATATTGTCTGCCAGGCGCTTGGTCGATTTTGCCAGGCCTTGCGTCAGCTTCCCCAGCCAGCTCATGCGAAACGCTCCAGATCAACATCGCCGGTGTAGGCGATCACCGCTGCCCCTGCGAGCAGCAGATGGCCATCGTCGCGCCGCGTCACGGCCAGATCACCGCCGGGCAGGGAGACGCGTACCTGGGCATCCACCAGCCCACGCCGCTGCGCCGCCGCAACTGCCGCCACCGCGCCGGTGCCACACGCCAGGGTCGCGCCGGCACCACGTTCCCACACGCGCAGGATCATGTGATCACGGGCTGTAACCTGCGCGATGCCGACATTCACCCGTTCGGGGAATACCGGATCATGTTCGATGGTGGGGCCGATCTGTTCCAGCGCCACGGCCGCCGCATCGGGCACAAAGAACACCACGTGGGGATTGCCCACCGACAGCGCCACCGGATGGTCCAGATCTTCCCAGGCCAGCGGCAGGTTGCCAGTGTCCATCGGATAGGCCAGCGGCACTGCATCCCAGTCCCAGCGCGGCATACCCATATCCACCTCGGCACCGCCCGCACGCGCGTTGCTGTCCAGCAGGCCGCCCGCGGTTTCAAGGCGGTGCTGCCCGCCCAGCAAGGTCGCCGCCGCCCGGCTGCCGTTGCCGCAAGCGGCCACTTCGCCGCCATCGCTGTTCCAGAAGCGCAGCCGCACATCGGCGCTTGCGCTGGGTTCAATCAGGATCAACTGATCGAAACCGATGCCGGTGTGGCGGTTGGCCAGCGCCCGCACCTGCGCAGTGCTCAGCACAATCGGCTGTGCGCGTGCATCAAGCACAAGGAAATCATTCCCCAGCCCGTGCATCTTGATGAAGTGCGTCATGCACCCGGCGTTAGCCGTTCAGGGCGGCATCCGGCAAGTCATACTCACCGCGGATGACGGTGCGAGCCTTGCCGGAAAGGATGACGGCATCGCCCTCCACCCGACATCCAAGCCGCCCGCCGCGCACACTGGCCTGCACCGCGCTGAACTGCGACCGGCCAAAACGGGCAGCCCACAGCGGCGCGATCACGGCATGGGCGCTGCCGGTTACCGGGTCTTCATCCACGCCGCACGCCGGCACGAACACGCGGGATAGCACGTCGGAATCTTCCCCTGGCGCGGTGGCAATGAGCATCAGGTCTACGCCCGGCGCCAGTGCCAGAATCGCTGCAAAATCAGGCTGCAAGCTGCGGACTTCATCCGGCGAATCGAACACCGCCACCAGATAATCGTGGCCACGTGCCCACACCTCCACCGGAAGGGTGCCCAGCGCAGCGGAGACGGCGGATTCTTCTGCCTGCGTCACCGGACGGTTGGCAGGCAAGGCCGGCAGGCGCATCGCCAAGCCATCGCCATCGCGGGCCACGGTCAACAGGCCAGCCTGGCGGGTCAGGAATCGCGCCAACGGCAGATCAGGCAGCGCGTCAAGCACGACATGACCGCTGGCCAGCGTGGCGTGGCCACACAGCGCGACCTCCAACTTGGGCGTAAACCAGCGCAGTTCAAAATCGGCCTCGGCGCCGTCGTGCGCCACAAGGAATGCGGTTTCAGACAGATTGTTGTCGGCCGCGATGCCTTGCAGCACGCTATCCGGCAGCCAACGTTCGAGAAACATCACCGCCGCAGGATTACCGGTGAAGGCACCATCGGCAAAGGCATCAACTTGCGTGAACGGCAGGCGCATCAGGGATAGACCAGCCCGAAGTGCCAGCCATCAGCCTTGCGCCAGAACACCTCGCGTTCGTGCCAGCGGCCATCGCGCGCCTGCCAAAATTCAATGCGTTCCGGCACCACGCGCCACCCGCTCCAGCGCGGCGGCCGTGGCACGTCGGCCGGGAAGCGCGCGGCCATTTCGGTGAGGCGGGCTTCGAAGGTGGCGCGGTCGGGCAGGGGCTGGCTCTGCAGGCTGGCCCAAGCACCCAACTGTGATTCCCGCGGCCGTGTGGCGAAATAGGCGTCGGCTTCCGCATCGCTCACCAGTTCGGCGCGGCCGCCGATGCGCACCTGGCGTTGCAGCGATTTCCAGTGGAAATTCAGATGCGTCTGCGGGTTGGCTGCCAGTTCGCTGCCCTTCTGGCTGTCGAGATTGGTGTAGAATACAAACCCGCGTTCATCCCACGCCTTCAGCAGCACGACGCGCAAAGATGGCGCTGAATCGGGGGTTGCCGTGGCCACCGCCATCGCATTGGGATCATTGGGCTCTGCCGCTTCGGCGGCGGCCAACCATTCGCCGAAACGGGTGAATGGGGCAGAGTGGGGCAACAGGCTCATGGCCGGTGGTTAGCCGCCCCGTTGCCCCCTGTCACCTGTGGTTATGTCGCGCGCCGAAACGCGCGCCATCACGACGCGCACTTGATGCAGCGCGTCGCCGTGGGCAGGGCGGCCAGGCGGGCAGGGGCGATGTCGCCACCGCACACGTCGCATTCGCCATACTGGCCAGCCTCGATCCGAGCCAGCGCGGCCAAAATCTGTTCGGCCTCGTGGATGTGCTGCACTTCCATGCCTTCGTTGGTTGCCAGTTCTTCCAGATCATTGGCCTGATCGGAAAATTTGGCCGAAAGCGGCTGGATGGTGGCCTGTTCCAGACGGGCGATTTCGGCCTGAACCTCGGTCAGCCGCGCGCGCAGTTCGGCAGCGATCTCGTTGACATTCATGCCTTTTCTCCTTCCAGAATGGCCGCAATCTGGTCCAGCAGCGCCAGTCGTTCCTTCTTCAGGCCTTCGGCATGGGCATCGTCCATCGCCGGGGTGAAACCCGTTTCGCTGCGGCGGATTTCATCATCCAGTACGGCATAGCGATCAGCCAGCGTGCGGAAATGCCGATCCGTCTCCTTCAGGTGCCGCAACTGATCAGCGGCGGCGGGGAAGATGTCGTGAAGATCCTGCGGCAGATGGCTCATGTGATGCTCCCAAGGGGTGTGTCTTGCAACCAATGTGGGCTGCCTTGGTTCCGCTTCCCATCGTGGCGATTGCGTATCTGCTGCCGGAAAGTGCCGGGCCGCTGCCATACGGTGCCGGCGCGCTGCCGGCGTGTGCCGGGCCGCTGGCGGCACGCACCACATTGCAGTTCCGTAATAATCCCGCTATCGCCAGCGCACCCCATCCCGCTCGGAGCCTGCGCATGATCCGCCCCGCCGCCGCCCTGATCCTGATCACTGCAACCCCTGCGCTCGCCCAACAAGGCCCGGCGCCCGGCGTGCCCACCACCCTGCAAGGCGCACAAGCCCAGCGCCCACCCGCGCCCAAGGCCTGGACCCTCGGAATCGGCCTCGCGCCCATTTATGCGCCGGTGTGGCAGGGCAGCCGCGATCACGGCCTGTCGATTTTCCCCGATCTGCGCCTCAACTATAAGGATGCCGTCTTCCTCTCTGTTCCCGATGGCCTGGGCTGGAATGCGGTGAACCAGGATGGCTGGAAGATCGGCCCGCTCGCCAAGATCCGCTTTGGCCGGCAGGAGAACACTGGCGGCTCGCCCTTCCTCATCACCGGCGGCTCCACGGCGCTGCGCGGCATGGGCGATGTTGGCCTGGCCGGCGAGTTCGGCGGTTTTGCCCAGAAAAGCCTGGCGGGTGGCAAGCTGCGCCTGCGCGCCGAAGTGCGGCAGGGCACCGGCGGCCACGATGGCCTGATTGCAGACACGATCATCGGCTGGAGCGACCGCAAGCGCGACGCCAGCCTGCTGTGGAACCTGTCCCTGCGCGCCACCTGGGCCGACAGTGATTATTCCAACATCTATTTCGGCGTTTCCGCCGCGCAAGCCGCCGCCGCTGGGCTGCCGGCCTTCACCACCGGCTCTGGCCTGATCTCCACCGGCGTCTCCGGTGCGCTCACCAAGCCGTTGGGCCGCTTTGGCAAGCATGGCGCGCTCACCCTGTTCACCAGCTATGATCGCCTGGGCGATGTGGCGGCGGATTCATCGCTTATCCGCTTGCGCGGGCAGCGCGATCAGGTTTCAGTGGGCCTCAGCTACGGCGTGCGGTTCGGGTGGAATTAATCGCCTCAAGCAACCCGCGCCAATGATCCGCTGCCCATCCCCACGCCGTCACCGCCACCGGGGCTGCGGCCCACGGTGAGGTTGGCCAGCGCCAGGCTCACCAGTTCGCGGTGCAGCGCCGGCGGCTGCGCCTTGAAGCGGGATGACGCCACAATCTGCTCGATCAAAAATCGCGGCTGATAGGCAGCCAGATCAAGCCCCTGCGTCACGGTCAGATCATGTTCAATCGCGCGAATCTGGCTGTCTTCGGCCTCGATGCCGTTGGCGGCCGCCACGCTCTTGAAGATGCGCCGCCATGCCTCGGCAGAGGGCGGGCCAATCTCCAGCTTGTACGGAATGCGGCGCAGAAAGGCCGGGTCCATCAGATCGGCCGGCGCCAGGTTGGTGGAGAAAATCACCACCGTCTGGAACGGCACCCGGAAACTCTTGCCGGTGGCCAGCTTCAGATAATCCACCCGGTTTTCCAGCGGCACGATCCAGCGGTTGAGCAGCGCGGTGGGCGACACCATCTGGCGGCCGAAATCGTCGATCAGCAACACGCCGCCGGCCGCCTTCATGTGCAGCGGCGCGGTATAGAAATTGCCGCCGCTTTCATGCTTCAAATCGAGCATCTCCAGCGTGAGTTCACCCCCCGTCACGATGAACGGCCGGCGGCACGGCACAAACCGGCCATCCGCCTCATCCCGGTACAGCGACGCCACCAGGCGCGGGCGCGCCACGGCGGCATCGCGATCCACCGGCAGATGCACATCGGGATCAAACACCGTCATCACCTGGCCTTCCACCAGCACGGCATGCGGAATGTGGATCACATGGCGGAACACGCGATCAAGCCGCTGCGCCACCGATGTCTTGCCGTTGCCGGGCGGTCCATACATCAACAGCGCCCGGCCCATGGTGATCGCCGGGCCCAGCTTGTTCACCAGCTCATCGGCCACTTCCAGGCCATCAAAGGCGCGGCGCATGCCGGCAGCGTCGATGATCTCGTTGGTCACCTTCTGGCGCTCGATCCAATGGGCATAAACGTCCAAAGGCACCGGCGCCGGCCCGGAATAGGCCGAACGCGCCATCGCCTCCCGCGCCCGCACCTTGCCGGTATCGGTCAATTCATACCGCATGCCCAACTGGCCGCCGCCAACGCTGCCCAGCGCCGCCACCATCTGGCCCCGTGTGGCCGCCTCCAACAGCTCCGTCACCAAACCCGGCGGCAAGCGCAACGCAGCGCTCAATTCAGCCGTCGTCTCCGCCGTGCCGATAAACAGGAACTTCAACATCAGATCGATCAGAAACGCCTCGGGCAGGCCGGTTTCCGCCACGGTCGAGGGCTCCACCGGAACCCCATCCACGAACTGCGCGAGTTCCTCCGGCGAAATCGCACCCACCGCCACCAGGTTCGGCCCCAACCGGCCACCGGCGTCGTGCTGGCGATCAATCGCCTGCTCGATCTGCGCCTGCGTGACCAACCCGGCCGCTACCAGCAATTCGCCAATCTGCATGCTCACCCTCGCGTCAAACTGAATATCGGGAACGGCCATGCGCAGCTCTCCTGCACTCCAACCGCCCCAGCGACCCCAATCGCGAGAGTGTTTGTACGCTTTAAGAGTTTACGAATTGCGAATCAGTTTGTTGGGGGTGTGAAGGGGAGGAGAAGAGGGGGCCTCCGGCGGGCAGGGACGCAGTCCCTGCACCCGTTTGATTTGGGGCGGCCCTCAATCCATCAAGCACCCATTACCCCGGATCGTCACCCCGGACTTGATCCGGGGTCCCGCATTCTTCTCAGAACAATTTGCCCTGTTGCTTCGCCTCAACCGGCGCGGCCTTAAACATCGCCGGGTTCACATTCGGAATCACCGGGCGCTTGCCGGCGAACAATTCGGCCAGCGTGATGATCTGGATGCGCGGCACGGCTACGCCGGTGCCGGGATCGTAAAAGCCCGCCGCTGCCGCGCGGGCTTCCATCTGTTTCGTCGGCAGCGCAGCGGCGAGCAATATACCCAACGCGGCTTTCTCGCGGCCGATGGTTTCGACCAGACTGGCAACATCATTCACATTCTTGTTCAGCCCGCCCTTCACCGAAATGATCGCCTTTTCGTGGCTGGACTTTTCGGCCTTGGCGTCGAAACCATTGAAGAAGATCAGCCCGTCGATACCGCCGTCCGGGCCTTTCTGACCGCCCCTCCACGGCTGCCCGCCGACGTGGGTGACCGCCCACTTCTGGAATTCATGCTTGTCGCGCAAAGCCAGTTGCAGCGCTGAATCCAGATCCTTCGGTCGCCCTTCCACCTCGAAAGCGATGCCGGGAAAGGCATCGTGCATGCGCTTTTCGATCAGCGCGATACTCAAATGGGTGATGTCGATCCCGATCCAGCGCCGGCCCAGCTTTTCGGCGGCATGCACCGCCGTGCCGCAGCCACAGAACGGATCGAGCACCACATCGCCGGGATTGGACGAGGCATTGATGATGCGTTCCAGCAGCACCAGCGGCTTTTGCGTGGGGTAGCCGAGGCGTTCTTGGGCTTGGGAGTTGAGCGGTGGAATGTCCGTCCACACATCCGTAACTGGAGTGCCGGGCATTTCGTCAAGATAGCGTTTGTAACGTGGCATTCCGGAACTGGTGTAAACCAGCCTTCCGGTATCATGCATTTCCTGCATCCGCTCGCGCGTCCAGCGCCAAACGCGGGTCAGTCCATTCCATTCGTAGGTCAGATTTGGTCGATTAGGGTTCGGATTCAGAGTGTTATCGAGCGTGTATCGCCGCCCCGTTCCTTCCTCGATGTTGGAATAGTGCGACTTGATTAGCTTCTCGCTGTGCGGGAGATAATGGGTGTGCCACGTCGCAGCATCAGATTTCCGATATGCCAAGACAACATCGTGGGTCGACGGAAACCGCGTGAAGGCGTGGCTCTTTGTGTTGGTGCGCTGCCAGATTACCTCATTTGTGAATCCGTCAGGCCCAAACACCCCATCCAGCAGCAGCTTGAGATAATGGCTCGCGGTGGGGTCGCAGTGGAGATAGAGGCTGCCGGTGGGTTTCAGCACGCGGTGCAATTCCACTAACCGCGCCGCCATCATGGCAAGATAGGCCATCAACGCATTATCATGCAGGAAGCCGCGTATGGCTTGCAGCAACTGCGCTACATCGGTGTTGGGGCCTTTCAGCACCCCATCGTATGCCGCTTCGGCCGAAGTGCCCCAGTTCCACGTATCTTCAAAGGCTTCGATCTGGCTGTCTGCCGTCTTGCCGTCCGGCGATTTAAACAACTGGCTGTAGGTGGCGTTCGAATTGAAAGGCGGATCAAGATAGACCAGATCAACGCTTTCATCGGGAAAGGCTTTTTCATTGGAAAGCCAATCGAGATTGTCGCCGTAATAGAGCCGGTTGTTCATGGGCGGCAAACCGGCGGGGTTTGCAGCAGCGCGCCATCAACATAGATGCGGGTTTTCTGCGGCGTGAGAATATCGTGTTCTGAAACCAGCAGCAGATCCTGCGACTTGCCCCAGCGTTTCAGCAAATCCTTAAAGGCTTCGCGCAGAACGCTTTCGCGGCGGCTGCCTGTGTAGGTGCGCAGCCGATCAAGATCGGCGCGATATTCGTTGATATACTGTTTCGACATGCGCCGACGATATGGGCGCCGCCGAATAAGGTCAAATTACAACCGGAACCGAATGTAAGTGGAAAGCTAGACCCCGGATCAAGTCCGGGGTGACGGGCGGGCTGCATGAGAAGGGGCCGCCCGAAAACAAACGGGTGCAGGGACTGCGTCCCTGCCCGCCGGAGGCCCCTCTGCCTTCCTCATCCGTTCGCCTTTCGCGTCATTTGTTGCCTGACACGATTTCGATGAAATCGGCGGCTGCCTGATCGGGCACATCGGCCAGGGTCATGGCGGCGAGGGTGAAGGGGGCGATGCCGGGCACTTCATAGGATATCAGGCCGCCTTCCGTGCAGGCCTTCAGTGCGCCGGAGCGGGGTGCCATTGTGACGATCAGGCCGTGCCGCGCCAAGTCCACACAGGCTTTCTGGCTCGACAGGCGAAAGCGCGGAAAGCCGGAGCGTTGCAGGGCTTCGCGGCGATCGGGGGCCAGATTGGCGGCAAAGCCTGGATCGAAGCCGGCGATGGCCCAATCATGCTGGAGCAGCGCGTCTGCATCGCGGTTGGTTGCTGCGGGGTGGGTGGGCCCGCACAGGAGATGATAGGGTTCTTCGATCACCGGTTGAATTTTGAGATCGCGCCGGCCGGCGAAGGCCGCGAGCGAGCCCGAATGATAGAGCAGCAGTTGCGCGCGGCGTTGGTGCAGGCGTTGGACGGCCATATCGGGCGGCAGATATTCCACGTCCACGCCGATGCCCTTGTGGTTGAGGGCGAAGGCGGAGAGCGCGGCGGGGATGAAGCTTTCAAGGATGGCCGGGCCGCACACGATCGACAGGCGGCGCCCGGCGGCCAGCACGCGGGCCTTGCTTTCTTCGGCATGGCTCAGCAGTTCGGGCGCCAGTTCGATCAGGCGCCGGCCGGCCGCTGTTGGCACCACGGATCGGGTTGTGCGTTCGAACAGGCGGACACCCCACAGGTCTTCGAGCGTCCGGATGCTCTTGGTCATCGCGGAATGGGTGACGCCAACCTCGTCAGCCGCGGCGGAAAAGCTGCCGAGGCGGGCGACGGCTTCAAACCGGCGGATCAGGACGAGATCGAGCGACATGTTCCATTATCTACATAATGGGGCAGAATAACTCAATTGTTGTCCGCAACCGGACCACCTAACGAGGGAGCGTGCTTTGGGGGGAGAGTTAGATGACCGCGATGGAGTTCGTGCGTTCCAACATCATCCAGTTTTCCGCGCTGGCGTTTCTGACGATGATTGCGGTTGAACAGATCGCCATCCGGCTGTTCCACCGGAGGGGCAAGACCCCGCTGAAGGACAGCGGGGTGAGCATCGCGATGGGCTTTTTGAGCGAGCCGGCCAATGCCGCCACCGCGTTCATCACCCTGGGCGCGCTGGCGGCGGTGGAACCCTTCCAGATCGCCACCATCCCGGTCACCTGGGCGACCTTCCTGCTGTGTTTCGTGCTGGATGATCTGCGTTTTTATGTGCACCACCGGATTGCCCACCGGGTGCGCTGGGTGTGGGCGATGCATGTTGTCCACCATTCCAGCCAGAATTATAATCTGCCGATTGCCTTGCGCCAATCATGGACCAAGCATTTCACCGGCACGATGATGCTCAAGATCCCGCTGGTGCTGGTTGGCTTCGATCCGATCATGGTCACGTTTTGCGGGGTGCTGAATGCGACGTACCAATTCTTCCTGCACACCGAAACGATCGACAGGATGCCGCGTTGGTATGAAGCGATCTTCAACACGCCATCGCACCACCGCGTGCACCACGGCACCAACCCGCGCTATCTCGATGCGAATTATGCCGGCACGCTGATCATCTGGGACAGGTTGTTCGGCACGTTCGAGGCCGAGCGCGCCGATGATCCGCCCGTTTATGGCCTGGTCAAGCAGTTGGACACGCTCAACCCGGTGACTGTGCTGACGCACGAATATGTTGGCATTGCCCGTGACGCCAGCCAGCGTGATCTGCGCTGGTGGCAACGGCTGGCCTATGTGTTTGCGCCGCCGGGCTGGAGCCATGATGGGGCGCGCGAGACGACCCAATCCATCCGGGCCGCAGCGGGCTTTGCCCCTGACGCCCGCCGCCGGGCGGGCAGCAGCGCGGTGCCCGCCGAATGAGTGCGCTGCTGCCTCAGCATTTCGCCGTGACCGAAGCGGTGGTGGTGGCGGC
>JAIXPM010000402.1 GCA_027486275.1 Sphingomonadales bacterium
CGTTTCAACACCTTGCCGATGTGGCTGCGCGGCAACTCATCCACCAGCACGACGGCGGCGAGACGCTGGGTCTTGCCCACCTTGGCATTGGCGGCGGCACGCAGGGCTTCAGGGTCCGCTCCCGGCGCGACGACGAAAGCCACGGGGGTTTCGCCCCAGGCGTCTGACGCGACGCCCACCACGGCGGCCTCCACCACGCCCGACAGGGTGAGCAGGACGGCCTCGATGTCGGAGGGGTAGATGTTGAAACCGCCCGAGATGATCATGTCCTTGGCGCGGTCCATGAGCGTCAGGAAGCCATCTTCATCCAGCCGGCCGATGTCGCCGGTGCGCAGCCATTCCTTGCCTTGCGCGTCGATCCAATACGCCTTGGCAGTCAGATCCGGTCGGTTCTTGTAGCCGTTCATGGTGGCCGGCGAGCGGCCCACGATCTCACCTGGCGTACCCGGTGGCACGTCGTTGCCCTCCTCATCGATGATGCGCACCTCGTGGCCGGGTTGCGGCTGGCCAACAGTGTGCAGCTTGTCAGGATGTTCGTGGGCGACGAGCATGAAGCCCACTCCGCCTTCGGTCATGCCGAAGAATTCGATCAGGCCGCCAGGCATGCGGCGCAGCACTTCGGCCTTCAACTCAGCCGCGAACGGCGCGGAGGTGCAGAATTTCATCTGGATAGAGGACAGATCGGTCGCGTCGAAGCCGGGGTCAGCGAGCAGGCGGCGATATTGCACCGGCACCAGCATGGCGTGGGTGACGCGGTGGGTTTCAGCCTCCTTGAGCCAGCGGGCGGTATCGAACTTGGGCATCAGCACGACGGTGCCGCCCCAAGCCAAGGTGGGGATGAAGCTGACCAGGGTGGTGTTGGAATAAAGCGGGGTGGAGCACAGCGTGACGCACTCCGGCCCATAGCCGATGCGGCGGCCGCCGGTGATGTGCAGGGAGCGCATGGAGCAGCTTTGCACGATGCCCTTGGGGGTGCCGGTGGTGCCGCTGGAATAGATGATGTTGAAGCCGGCCGCCGGATCGAGCGAGGCCAGTACCGGCGGCTGCGCAGTGGGATCGATGAAGCTGCTCAGCCGATCGAGGTCGACCAGCGTCTTGCCCACCAGCACGGCGCCGAATTCGGCACGATTTGGTGCATCGACAAACACGAACTGCGCGCCCGAATCGGCGACCATGGCGGCGATCTGGTCGGGCGTGGAACTGGGGGCGAGCGGCGCGATGGTGGCGCGCAGTCGCAGGACGGCTGCCCATAGCACGGCATAATCGACGCTTGAGAGCGCGATGCTGGCCACGCTGTCGCCGGGCTTCACGCCATGATCAGCCAGCGTGCCGGCCAGTTTGTCGGCCCGGGCAGCGAATTCGCTCCACGTCAGCCGATCAGTCCCGCAGATGACGGCGGGTTGATCAGGCCGGGCGGCGGCGTTGGCGGCCAGAGCGGCGGGGAAATCGAAGATGCTGTCGGTCATATCCCGCAGCGTTGCCGACCCCCGCCGGCCTGTCCACTGCTGAAATCAGGCAGCCTGCTGGAGCGCGGGCGCAGCGATCAGCGCCGGCACATCGTTGCCCAGCTGGGCCAGGGCGCGGGCGTGGGCGTCATACTGGGCCTGCAGGCGGGCCAGATGGACCGGATCATGGCCGTTGCGGCTGATGGCGTCGGCCAGCAGTTCGGCGCCGGACACCAGCTTAGCGATCTGGCGCTGCTTGCGGGTTTCGAGCTGACGCGGGGCGAGAATGAAGAAATAGGCCACCGGGGCCGAAAGCGTGATGTAGGTCATCACGATCATGATGATGGTCACGCTGTTGTTTGCCAGCATCGTCTTGCTCCGTGGGTAGCGGGTTGAATTGGCGCTCTGCCCATGCTGCGACGCCGCATGACAGGCCCGTGATGACAACACCAGCCCAATACGGCCAAGAGCTTGGCAGCGGGCGGTTTTGCCGCAGTGCAGGAAGGGGGGTTATGAAAAGGGCGGCAGCCATGCCAGCCGCCGCCCGTTTTCATCGCCTGAAGTCGATCAGATCGCGCTCAGGTTCACCGCAGCCTCTTTGCCGCGACGATCTTCTTCCAGTTCGAACGAGACGCGCTGGCCTTCGTTCAGATTGGAGAAGCCGGCGCGTTCCACGGCCGAGATGTGCACGAAGGCATCCGGCGCGCCATCGTCGCGCTGGATGAAACCGAAACCCTTGGTGCCGTTGAAGAACTTCACCGTGCCTTCAACGCGCTCACCCGTGGTCATCGGGGTGCGTTCACGCGACGGGCGACGTTCGAAATCAGCGCCACCGGCGCGCGGTTCGCGCGGTTCGCGCGGCGCACGTTCTTCAACCGGCAGCGGTTCGCCTTCGATCTTCAGTTCAGTCGCCGAAACACGGCCATTGCGTTCGGTGAGGGTGAATTCCAGCGGTTGGCCATCGGCCAGGCCGGTCAGGCCAGCGGCTTCCACCGCCGAGATGTGCACAAACACATCTTCACCACCATCTTCACGCACCACGAAGCCAAAGCCCTTTTGCGCGTTGAAGAACTTCACCGTGCCGCGGCCGGTGCCGATCACGATGCCCGGGGTCATTTCGCGCCTGGGTGCGCCGCCGCCGAAGCCGCCGCCACCACCACCGCCACCGCCGAAGCGGCCACCACCGCCGCCGCCGCCGCCGCCGAAGCGATCACCGCCGCCGCCGAAGCCGCCGCGACCACCACCGCCGCCGCCGAACCGGTCGCCACCGCCGCCGAAGCCGCCACCGCCGCCACCGAAGCGATCGCCACCGCCGCCGAAGCTGCGGCTGGAGTCTTCAAAACTGTCAAAGCCGCGTTCGCGCTTGTCAGAACC
The DNA here is from genome assembly GCA_027486275.1 of Sphingomonadales bacterium. Next base: position 2,820 of record JAIXPM010000402.1, read on the forward strand.
ACGCCCGGGACCACGTCCCCGTCGATCAAAGCTCATTTAATTTCCAAATCCGTAGCTGTCTGTCTGAAACTGGAGCCTGTCGGGCGATGCGGTGAGGTATTCAAAGCAACGGGCCGATAATGCGCCGACAGCCAAGGTAAACGAAAAAGGGGCTGGACGCGAGTCGAATATTGGCGGGTGAAAACGGTGCTACCACCGACGCCGCGTGACCAGCGCAGCCAACGCTCCGGCCGCCAGCGCGGCCATTACGGCGGCAAGCCCATAAGCCAGGCTGTTTTCCTGTGCCATCACGTAGACCCAACGTTCAAAACCCGATTTGTCGATCACGAACGGCGCCGATGTGCTGGCCAGCACCCGGCCCTTTCGCACCAAGTGGATTTCGGCGGTGTAATCGCCCACCGGCACCGCCGCAGGCAGCGCGATGCGGGCGGCATAGAGAACACCGCGGGTGATCTGCACGCCATCGGAACGCTCGGTAAACAGCCCTGCCTTCTGGCGTGCCGCAATCAGGCCGGTTTCGAATGTGCGGCTGATCCCATCATCTGCGCCGCTGGCCGGGGACAATTGCAGGTTGCGGATGCCGATTTCGTAAATGGCGGTGGTGCGTTCATCGGCAATCTGCGTGATGGGGCGGGTGGCCGCCACCGCATAGAAACCCGGCACCGATTCGAACCGCACGCCGGTCGCATTCACCCATATGCCGGCGATTCGCGCCTTTTGCC
>JAIXPM010000358.1 GCA_027486275.1 Sphingomonadales bacterium
CCCACGTCGCTGGCGATGTTCTGGGGTGATGACATGGTCAAACGCTTCGGCCCGGTCGCCAAGCTGGATGAGGAAGCCATCGTGCCCTATCTGGCTAGCGCCAAGGTGCCCGATGCCGAACGCCTGGCCGCACTCGATGCCGCCGTTGGCAAGCTGGCTGGGGATTTCGGCGGCTGGGATGTGCCGTGGGGCCATATCAACCGCTTCCAGCGCCTGACCGCCAACATCGCGCAATCCTATGACGACAAATTGCCCTCAACGCCGATCGGCTTTGCCAGCGGCAACTGGGGCAGCCTCGCCAGCTTCGGCGCCCGCCAGCGTGAGGGCACCAAGCGCTGGTATGGCGATTACGGTAACAGCTTCGTCGCCGTCGTCCGCTTCGGCAAGGACGGGCCCGAAGCCCGCGCCGTCCACGCTGGCGGCCTGAACAGCAACCCCGCCAGCCCGCATTTCCGCGACCAGGCCGAACGCTATCGCACCCACGATTTCCGCACGGTCTATTTCACCGATGCGCAGCTGCAGGGACATGTGGAGAAGTCGTACCGGCCGGGGGAATAAGCAAGCTTGGCATGTTTTGCTCTCGTCCAACGCAGGTAGCATTGATATGAAGCGCCCCTTCAGCACTTTGGACGTAGTCTCTAAAGTGAGCGATGCCGCATTTGGCAGGCCACTGGTAACCAATGTCTTGAGAGGACAAGTAGTTGAGGCAATCGTTGCGCTCGCTCTTGAGCCTGAGTGGAACTGGTGCAGCGCAGACTACTCATCTTGGGATTTCGAGCGACCCGATGGTTTGCGGCTGGAGGTGAAGCAATCGGCATATCGGCAGAGCTGGCAATCTGCTCCAGGAGCGAAGATTTCACCCGGCTTCGATGTGAAGGCACGAACAGGCCGGTGGGAAGGAAGTGAGTTCGTTCGGGAGCATGGAAGAGCGGCGCATATCTACGTTCTTGCCTATCACGACCGGCGAGACGACAGCGCCGATCACCGTGATCCGCAACAGTGGGAGTTCTTTGTCCTGCCTTCAGCAATCATTCCGCCAGTGGCTCGAATTGCTATCGGTAGCGTTCGACGGCTCACCGACGGTGTCCTAATAGGTGAACTCGCTAATCGCCTCGAAAAGGTTGCATCCACAGTCCGATATTAGGCGAATGAGGACCTGAGGCACCGTCTAGCGTCGGCCACTCTACTGGCGCGGCACCGGCACAATCACCGGCAGCGGCTTTGCCGTGGGCTTCTGCGCCGCATTCGCCGCCGTCTCCACCAGCGTGTAGAAAAACCGATTGAAATCCCGCGCCGCATCCAGGTCCATCGGCGTCGAAATATCGTCCTGCGGGCGATGGTAACGGCGCTGGTACCAATCGCGGTAGATGCGTTCTTCCTCAGTGCGCGGGTTGTAGGCGAAGACGAAGTTCACCGCCGGGATGCCGGCTTCCATGAACGGCCATGAATCGACGCGGCGGATGAGATTGCGTTCCGGTTCACGATCAGGGCGGATTTCGATCTTCAGGCTTGTCGCCACCGCTTTCGCCGTATCGGCCAGCGTGTTCTGGTCCAGCCCGTGCAGGGTGAGCGCCTTCAGCGGGAACAGCGGTCGCAGTTGATCGAGATTGATCACGCCCACCAGTTGCTCCTTGGGCACCGTTGGATGCTGCAGCCACCAGCGCGCGCCGAGTAGGCCCTTTTCCTCCGCCGTCCACGCGGCGAACAGCACCGGGCGGGCATAGCCCTTGCCGCGCCGGCGTTCGGCCAGCCGGGCGAGCAGTGCGACATAGCCGGCATCATCAAGCGTTCCATTGTACAGCCCATCGCCGTTCACCGGTTCGCCAAAGCCATAGCCATCGATATGGGCGCCAAGAAGCATCACCTCGCCGGCCTTGGCCTTTTCGGTGCCCGGCAGCAGGCCGATCACCTGCTGGCTGGTGAACCGGCGCTGCACGGTGGTCAGCTTTGCCTCGAAGCGGCCGGGAAGATCGAAGGCCTCTAGATCGCGGTGATAGGTCGCTTCGGTCAGCAGGGTGGCGGCCAGCCGCCCGGTGCCGGCCATCAGCCGTTCCAGCGCCGCGCCGTTGACGCGGAATTGGGGCAGCCCGGTGGGCAGCGGATTGCCTTCATGCGCGACCGCACGGGCATAGGCATCGGGCCAGCGCGGCGCCTCCACGGTGAAGCCGGCATCATCAATGGTGAGCAGTGCCACTGCGCCGGCCGCCGTCACCGCCGCCAGCCGTTCGGCGCCCTGGGCGCGGCCAGCGCGGCGGCTGCCGTAGCAGACGGCGATCTTGCCCTTCAGTTCCGGGCCGGCCTCGGCCGTGCTGCAATAGCCGGCGAAACGCATCGGGCCAGACAGCGTGGCAGGCAGATCAGTGGCGGGGCGGGGCGTGATGTCGTGCAGGAATTTGAGCGGCACGGCGCTGCCATCGGGTGCCACTACGCGCATGTCCGCGGCCGTCACCGCCACTTCGTGCAGCGGCACCGTCTGGCGATAGGTGCCGTTTTCGCCGGCCGGTTGCAGCTTCGCCGCTTTGAACCAGCGTTCCACCAGATCGATCGCGCGGGCATGGCCGGGGCTGCCGGCATCGCGGCCTTCCATCGCATCGCTGCTGAGTTCGGCAGTGTGGGCCAGCCACGCCTTCGTATCAGCATCGGGTTTGGCGAGCGCCGGGGCGGCAAGGACGGCGGTGGCGAGGAGGATGTGGCGCATTGGGGCAGAAGAGACCCGAACGCGTAGTCGGTCAATCCTCGCCGAACTTGTCGAGCACCAGCCCGGCCAGCTTGGACACAGCGGCTTCGGCTTCCGGGCCGGTGGCGCTGATGGTGATGCTGTCGCCCATGGCTGCCGCAAG
>JAIXPM010000372.1 GCA_027486275.1 Sphingomonadales bacterium
AGGATGGCGACTTCATCTTCCCAGCTGTTGGGGGAAAGCTGCACGTTCTTCAGAAACCACGAATAGGCTTCCTTGCCGACGCCCGATGGCCCGGTCTTGGTCGGCGCCTGGGCATCGACCCAGGCCAGATAGTCGATGGTGGCGGCTCGCGCCGCGGCGACGGCGGCCTGCAACTTGCGGTCACCCGGTGGAACCTTGGCGGCCAGCGCCGTCAACGCTGCCAACTGGCCCTGAACGTTGCGCCGGCTGGCCTTCCACAAATCACGGGCATTGCCGGTGAGGTTGCCGCGCGCCTGGCTCAGCAGGCCGGGAATATGGGCGAGTTCGCCGGTCAGCTTGGCGCTCTGCACGGCGTCCAGCGGGAAGCGATAGGTCCACAGGTCCACCGGCAGCGGGTGCACCGGGCCTTCATGCGCCGGCGTGTCGGCCTGAGCGTCCCACACCGAAACATACCAGGCGGGATCGCGCTGCCAGGGTTTGGCGATGCGCAGGTCGAAATCCAGCCCGTTCATTTCGGCGCGGACGAGGTTGTAATCCACCTTCTGCGCGATGCTCCAGCCAGCGATGTCGAGCGCGGCGAGGCGGGCCTGAAACTGCTTCAGCCCATCGGCGCGGCGTTGGTTGGCGGCGGCGGTGAAATCCGGCACGCCTTGCGCGGTCATCGGCCCGGCCTGAAACGCCCGCCATTCCTTGTGCAGGCCGGCCAGCTGGGCATAGTCGCTGGCGTGCACGGGCGCCGCCAGCACGATGGCACTGGCAAACAGGGCATGGGGGAAGCGGGTCATCTCGGTCTCCTTTTCAGCGGCGCGCGGCCAGCAACCAGCGCGCCACCGGCTGCTGGCCTTCGCCTCGGATCTCCACCTGCCAGCCCTGGCCTTCCAGGCTGGCGCGCAGCAGCTGCGTCTCGTCGGCCGTGGGTGCCGCTGCGGCCATCGTGGTCAGGCGGTTGGCATAGGCTTCCAGCTCGTTGACCATGCCCGCCGCCCGGCTGGCGTCACCGTTCAACATGTCGCCGATGGTGTGCCACAGGCCTTCGAGCAGCGTGGTGTTCTCCGCGGTTTCCGCTCGTGCCACCATCCGGACGCGCAGGGTCTGCAGGCGGGCAGAGGTGGACGCGTCGGGGGCGCTGGCGTGCGCGCGGATCAACGCGAACGCATCTTCCTGGTCGCGCAGCCAACCAAGCTGATCCAGCTGCTCGCGGGCCTGGGCAGCGATCGGGCCTTCGGCGGCGTGCAGCAGCAGCCACAGGTGGTGGCGCGCCACCCGGGCAGCCTCCAGCCCGGCCACAGCCAAGCCGGCATATTCGATGCCGAACTGGCTCGTCACGATGTCGAAGCTCTGATCGGCAAACGGCAAATGCGCCGCATCAACGCCGCCAGTGATTGCCGGATCGGCGCTGTCAATTGCCACCAGGTCAACGCCGCAGACTTCGGTGAAGCCCTGCGCCCGGGCCAGTGCCAGGATGGCGCCGCGACCGCAGGCAACATCCAGCAGCCGCATGGCAGGCGGTACGCACGACAGCAGGGCCTGCCAGCCGCCGGATATGCTGGCCGCCACCGCCGGCGGCAGCGTCGCGGTGCAGCCATCGATGCCGGCATCCTGCCAGAAACGCTGCCAGTCCTGGATGGCGCGCGGGTCTGGGCGCGGGTCTGGAGAGGGGGCGGCGGGCGGTGTCACTGCACCACGATAGCAAATTCGCCACACCTGCCAAGGAATCTGTTCGCATAGCGTGCCAACGTGCGCTTGGCGCGCATTCACGATTGACAGGGCGCGCGCATGGCGCTGTTATCTGCCTGTCATACGGAGGAAGGCGCGGAAAAAGGCGGCCTTCCGCATTGGCAAGGGAGTGACCGCTGCATTCTTCAGGTCTCTGATAAACTTGAAAATTATCGACCCGGAGGCTGCAACAGCAAGGGGGTATTGATCATGGTTCGGGCAAATTCCGGTTCGCTGTGCGCACTGCGTTCGATTGCAACGAAACTGCGGCTGGCGACAGCGCTGACGGCCCTGGCTGTCGCTCCGGCGGTTGCCGCGCAGGAGCAGGCCGCTGCCAGTGGCGCTGCCGAAGATCAGGCCATCATCGTCACCGGTTCGCGCCTGTCGCGTCGCGATCTTGAATCGAGCAGCCCCGTCGTCACCCTCAGCGCCGATATCCTCACCGCGCAGGCTGTCCCGACGCTGGAAACCGCGCTGAACCAGTTGCCGCAATTGCAGCCCAACAGCACCTCCAGCTCCAACCAGTCCGGCGGCTCGGGCGTGCTCACCGCCGATCTTCGTGGTCTGGGGCCCGAACGCACGCTGGTGCTCGTTGATGGGCGGCGCTTCAATCCGGCCAATTTCTCCGGCCTCACCGATCTGGCCACCATTCCCGATCTGATGCTGGAAAAGGTGGAAGTGATCACCGGCGGCGCTTCGGCCATTTATGGTTCGGATGCGATTGCCGGTGCGGTCAACTTCACGCTCAAGCGGCGTTTTGAAGGCGTGCAGGCGCAATATACCTTCGGTGAAACCGATCGCGGCGATGGCCGCAGCCACAAGCTTGACGTGATGATGGGCGTGAACGCGCCGGATGATCGCGGCAACATCACCGCCTATTTCAGCTATACCAAGCGCGATCAGGTGCTGATGGGCGATCGCGATTTCAGCCGCCTGCCGCTGCTGGCCGATGCCACCGGCAAGTTCCAGCCCTTTGGTTCGGGCAACATCCCCGGCGGCGCCATCGCCTTGAACGCCGCGCAATTGGCGCAGATCAATGGCGTGCCGGATCTGAACAACGCGTCGGGCGCCTGCAACGTGGGCAACGCCGGTATCCGCTTCACCCAGCCCGGTGGCCGGCCGGAACCCTTCTGCCGTCTGCGTGACCAGTTCAACTATGCCGCGCCCAATTTCCTGCTGCGCCCGCTGGAGCGCTATCAGGCGGCCGTCACCGCCAATTATGAACTGACCAGCGGCATCGAGGCCTATGGCCAGTTCTTCTTCACCAAGAAGGAAAACAGCTTCCAGCAGGCGGCCGAAGCGGTGAACCCGTCCTCGTCAGGGCAGGCCGCTGGCACCGTGCTGATCCCCAATGCACTGACCAACCCGGTGCTGACCGCAGCGCAGCGCACCTTCTTTGCCGCCAATGCCGGCTTCTTTGATTCAGATGGTGACGGCACCTACACCGTGCGTGGCTATGGCCGCCGCTTTGAAGAGTTCGGCCCGCGCACCGTGCGTTTCGCCACCGACAGTTTCAACGCCACTGCCGGCCTGCGCGGCAAGTTCGATGTCGGCGGCAACCAGTGGCGATGGGACAGTTTCTTCCAGTATCAGCAGGTGGATGAAGACAGCGAGCGGCAGAATCTGCTGTCGCGCTCACGCACGACCGCCGGTCTCGACGTGGTGGTGAACGCCAACGGCACGGCCAGCTGCCGCAACGCCATCATCCCGGGCTGTATCCCGGTCAACATCTTCGGCAATGATACGCTCACCCCGCAGATGGCCGAATTCCTGAGCGTGGACACCACCACGGCCAGCACCTTCAAGCGCACCGTGGCGGGCGGCAGCCTTGCCGGCGATCTGATCAAGCTGCCGGCCGGCATGGTCGCCACGGCCTTCGGTGTCGAATATCGCAGGGACAGCTTCACCATCCGTCCCGACGAAGTGGCGCTGTCCAACGATCTGGCCGCCGTGCAGGTGCCGCCGATCCGCAACGCTGGTTCGTTCAACCTGTTTGAAGTGTTCGGCGAAGTCCGGGTGCCTATCCTGGCTGATAAGCCCTTCTTCAAGATGTTGGCCCTTGAAGGTGCCGCCCGTTATGCTGATTACAACACCATCGGCGGTGTCTTCACGTGGCGCGGTGCGGTGGATTGGGAAGTGAACGATTGGCTGCGCCTGCGTGGCAATTACAGCCGCGCCATCCGCGCGCCGAACCTTGCCGAACTCTTCGCGCCCACCGGCCAGGGCTTCATCGGCGGCCGCGACCCCTGCCTGGCCGTCAACCGGCCCAGCGCCGCGCAAAAGACCCTTTGCGTGGCCCAGGGCGTGCCGGCGGCGTTCATCGATACGCTCACCGTGGGCGCCAGCCAGGGCTTTGGCACCGAAAGCGGCGGCAACCGCAACCTGCAGGAAGAAAAGGCCGATACACTGACGCTGGGGGCGGTGATCCGGCCGCTGCGCAGCCTGGCGTTCACCATCGATTATTATGACATCAAGGTGCGCGACGCGATTGCCCAGGTGGGGGCGCAGGTGCTGATTGATACCTGCTTCTCGACGCTGGAGGGCAGCTCAGTGCCGTGCCAGTCGATCGTGCGCGACACCTTCTCGGGCAATATCAACTTCGTGCGGGCACCGTTGCTCAACGTCGCCGAACGGCGGGTGCGCGGCCTCGACGTGGGCGCCAATTACACCACGGCGCTGCCGTCCTTCTTCAACATCGGGGACAGCAGCAAGCTCGACCTGTCGGCCAATCTGTCGTGGCAGTTCGCCAACACCACCGTGCCGATCACCGGCCTGCCCACCATCGATTGCGCCGGCTTCTACGGCGGCGCCTGCTCGTCGGATTCGACCCGCATCTCGCCCGGCTTCCGCGCCTTCTTCGGCGCCGATTACAAGAGCGGCCCGGTCTCCGTCCGCAACCAGGTCCGCATGGTCGGCCGCCTCGAACTGCTGCCGGGGGCGCCGCCGTCGGAATCGGGCACGCTGGGTTCGGAAACCTATTGGGACATCTCGGCCCGGGTCGAGATCACCAAGAACATCGCGATCTTTGGCGGCATCAACAATGTGCTGGATAACCAGCCGCCGGTGATGGGCTTTGCCGCGGGTGGCGATTCCAACACCAACCCGCAGTTGTATGACGTGATCGGTCGCCAATATTTCATCGGGATCGGCACGCGCTTCTGAACGGACGCGAGGGGAGAGGCAAGATGAACACGAAACTGTTGCTGGCCGTGGCCATGGCGGCGTTGGCCGTGCCTCTCTCCATCGCGCCGGCGGCCGCACAAATGGCTGCGGCCGAAGCCGGGCCACCGCGCGGGCAAGGCAGCTATCAGGAACTGCTCGGCGTATGGGCCGAATTCCGCACCTGGCGCAGCGGCTGGGCAGCGCGCACACCCGATTGGTCGGCCGCCGGCATGGCTGCCGAACGTGCTGCCATGGCCGGTTACCTCACGCGCGTCGAAAACATGAACGTGGCCGCCATGGACCGCGGCCAGCGCGCCGAATGGCTGGCGGCCCGCGCCAAGATGCTGGAACATCAGTTCCTGATCGAGGCAGCCAAGCCGTGGGAACGCGATCCCGGTTTCTATGTCGATGAAATGCTTGATGTCGGCTTTGCCGAACTGCCGGCCAAGGGCGAAGCGCTGGCCAAGCTGAAGACAGGCCTTGCCAATGTGTCGCGACTGGCGGCGGTTGCCAAAACCAATCTGAAGAACGTGCCAGGCGATTATGCCGATCTGGCCCTGCACAATATCGATACCGCCGATGGCGTGGGCCATGGCCACCCTTATCGGCCGGTGCCGCCGGCGGGCGTGCTCGGCTGGCTGGATGATCTGGCTGGCCGTGCGGCCAAACAGCAGCCGGAATTGCTGCCCGAAATCCGCAAGGCACGGGCGGCCACCGTTGAGTTTCAGGCCTGGCTGAAGGCGGGGCGCCCGGCGATGACGGCCAAGGCGGGGGTCGGCAAGGCGCGCTTTGATTGGTATCTGAAGAACGTCAAGCTGCTGCCCTACAATAGCGATCAGTTGATGGTGCTGGGCGCCCGCGAAACCCAGCGCCTGTGGTCGGTCCACGCGCTGGAGGAGCATCGCAACCGCAAGGCCGCGCCGCTGAACCTGCCGACCACGGCCGAGGATTACGCCGGCCGCAAGGACCGCACGATGAAGCTGATCCGCGAGTGGATCGCGCGCGAAGAGATCATCACCGTGCCGGAAGACATTGGCGATCTTTACATCAACGTGCCGTGGATCGTGCGCCCCGATGGCCCCAATTTCTGGGAACAGGTGCAGTATCGCGATCCCACGCCCGATCTGCTGCACGCGACGCTGCCCGGCCATGCCTTTGATGGCCAGATGGCCCGGCGGGACAAGCGGCCCATTCGCGGGTTCATCGGCGACGGCGTGCGCGGCGAAGGCTGGGGCGTCTATCTGGAAGAAGCCGCCCAACGCCTTGGTTTCATGGAAGATCGGCCGCGGGTTCGCGAACTGATCGATATCTTCGGCATTTTCCGCGCCGTGCGCGTGGCCGGCGACATCGAGCTGCAATTGAACCAGAAGACCGTGCCCGAAGTGGTGGCCGATTGGCAGAAGTGGACGCCCTGGCTGGACAAGAATGTCGCGCGTGTGGATGCCGAAATCTATCTGCGCCGCCCGCCGGGCTATGGCCTGGGCTACACCGTCGGCATGATCGAGATGCAGAAGCTGCTGGCCGATCGTCGCCATCAGCTGGGCGAAAAGTTCGTGCTCAAGCAGTTCCACGACGAGTTCATGGCGGCCGGTCGCCTGCCCATGTCGGTGATCCGTTATGACATGACCGGTTTCGACGACGAGGTTCGCCACTTCTGGCAGCGGGATCCACTGCCGCCGCAGTAATCAGCCCGGCGCCAGCCGCTTCACCAAGGGCCGCAGCACCATTGCCACCACGCCGCCGCCGCCGCCCACGGCGGCGAGCAGCCACCAGAAGCCGGCCGGCCCCAGCGGTTCCTCGAACCGGCCCAGCCAGCCGGATGCGATATTGGCCGCGCCGAACGCTGCGATGTTCAGGCTCATCAGCGTGCTGGCCAGCCGCGCCGGGGCATGCACCGAAACAAAGCTGTTGGCCGGCGGATCAAGCCAGCCATAAGACAGATCAAGCAGCGCAAAGAAGGCGAGCACCAGCAGCATCGATACCGGCCCGCCGGCCGACGCCGTGGTGATCATTGCCAGCATGACCCAGGCCGCCGCCACCAGCAGCCCGGCGACGGCCAGCTTGATCATCGCATCCGGCTCCCTCGCGCCAAGCCGCTGCCACAGCTGCAGCGCCAGGAAAATGCCGACGATGGTCATCAACCCATCATAGGTCAGCAGCCAGGTCACCGGCACCTCGAACCCCGCCACGTCGCGGTCCATCACGTCCTGCGCCCACACCAGCAGCAGATTATAGGCCTGCATGGCCGCAGCATAGACGATGGTGAAGGGCAGCAGCATCAGGATGATGGCGGCGATGGCCGCAGTCTCTGTGCCTTGGGGCACATCCGCCGTGCCACGCAGCCGCCGGATGCTGTCGGGCGGCAACTGGCGCGTCCCGGCGACATAGATGGCAAGGCCGAGCAGCATGCCGATGCCGGCCGCGGCAAAGCCCCAGTGCCAGCCCACCCGCTCCCCCAGCGTGCCGCAGACCAGCGGCGCCACGATGGAGCCGACATTCAACGCCATCAGATGGATGGCATAGGCCCGGGTGCGCCGGCCATCACCACTGGCATAGAGCATGCCGACCTGGGCGTAGAGATTGCCCTTCAGGCAGCCACCCCCCAGCAGCAGCAGCAGCAGCGCCGGCAGGAACAGGGCTTCCACGGCCATGGCGAGATGCCCGGCCGCCATGAACACCAACCCGGCCTGCACCAGCCGTCGCTGGCCGAACACGCCATCGGCCAGCCAGCCCAGCGCCAGCGGCGCAATGTTGAACAGGCCGATGTAGAGCCCGAACAACTGGGCGGCAAAAGCCGTTGTGCTCAATGGGCCGGTCAGAAACTCCACCCCGGCCCGCAGGCCGTCCAGCCCCGCCACCCCGGCCGCCACCTCGGGTTTGAGCAGATGATCGACCAGGTAGAGCGGCAACAGGGCCTGCATGCCATAGAAGGAAAAGCGCTCCCACGCCTGGGTAGAGGCCAGAAAGCCCAGCCCGGCCGGGTGACCAAAAAACGCCGTGTCTGGAGATCGCATTTGCTTTGCCTAGCTGAGGCCCATGTCGTGGGCAATCACTGGCGCGGCCAGCCGCCTTTTCTTGTCCCCGCGTCTGCCAGCCTTGCGCTTTGCAAGGGCTTCACCTAGGGCAAGGCGAAGTCGGGGAGTGGCGCAGTCTGGTAGCGCATCTGCTTTGGGAGCAGAGGGTCGCAGGTTCGAATCCTGTCTCCCCGACCATCTATTCAGAAATGAAAAAGGCCTTCGCGTGTGAACGCGAGGGCCTTTTCCTTTCAGCCGTGGTGCAGCGTCAGAAACGCTGGCCGAACTTCACGCCGAAGAATTGCGGCCGGATCGGGAAGTTCCGCGACGAACCCGAGCAGATCGAGATCGAGCAGAAGGTGTTGGTTGTCAGGATGCCGCGGCGATCGAAGGCGTTCTGGATGAACACGTCCACCGACCACTTGTCCTTCTTCACACCGGCCGAGAAATCGAACGAGACAAAGCCTGCCGAGTTGCCGAGCAGATCATTCAGTTCGGTGTTCAGATCCTGGGTGGCGCCGGTCTGATACAGGGCGGCACCCTGCACATAGGCATCCATCTTGCCCAGCATCGTATCAAAACGCACCGATGTGGTGCCCTTGAACTTGGGTTGGCGCGGCAGGCGGGTGCCATCGGCGGCGGCGACTTCCGGCGTGGGCGGGTTGCCCGGCGCGAAGGCGCCAAGCGTACAGGACGCCAGCTGGGCGATGGACAAGGTCGCGGCGTTGGCGGCAAAGTTGCAGAAATTGCCCTTCAGCTTGCCATCATTGTACGAGCCCGATGTGGAGATGGTGAACTGGCCAAGCCGCAGATCGGCATCGAACTCGACCCCCTTCACTTCGGCATTGCCGGCGTTACCGGTAATGCCCGCGCCCTGGGCGCCGGCGACAACCACCGTATATTGCAGGTCATTCCACTTTTCGAGGTAGAAGGCGGCGTTCAGGCGGAAGATGTTGCCCCATGTCGTCTTGAAGCCGATTTCATAGTTGGTCAGATCTTCCGAGCGGAATGGCGCCACGGCATAGACCTGGCCACCGATGCGCAGCGGCCGGCCCTGGCCACCGGGACGGAAGCCGGTGGAATAGTTGGCATAGATCATCTTGCCGGGGGCCACCTGCCAATCCAGCGCGATCTTGTGGGTTTGGCCCTGTTCCCGATAGATCAGCTGGTGATCGGGCCGCGAGAAGTTGGTGTTGAGGCAGGTCAGGCGTTCCGTGGCCGACAGCGGGGTAGGGCAGCCGCCCGCCTGGCCAGTGGCTGCCACGGTGCTGCGCACGTTCTGCGCCGATGCGGCGACACCGGCAAAGCCGACGACGTTCAGTTCCGTCCAGAAATAACGGATGCCACCGGTGATCTTCAGCGCGGGCGTGATGTTGTAATGGCCTTCCGCAAACACGGCATAATCGCGCGTGACGCGGTTCTGCTCGGTAATGTAGAAGGCATCGTTCTTCACGGCAGGCGTGCCCAGGATCATGCTGCCGCCCTGATCGACCGGCACGCCGAATGATGTCGCGAAATCGGCGCGGTCACCGCCGCCCGATTCGGTATAGCCGGCGACATTGCCCAGGCCACGCGTGGCGTAGTCGTCGTTGATCTCGTTCTTCTGGTACTGGTAGAAACCGCCGAACGTGATGTCGACCGGCCAGCTCTGCGGCGTCTTGAACCGCAGTTCCTGGGTGAAGATGCGCTCGTTGCGGTTGCCACTGTAATATTGGGTCGGGTTCAGCAGGGTGGAGCAGCGCAGCGACGCGCCCGAACCGGTGCAGCCCGCCTTGTCGAAGAACTGCAGATAGCTCTCATAGCCAGGGCCAAAGCTGTCATAGGCCACGGTGTAATAGGTGTAATCGTTCAACAGCTTGATGTTGCGGCGGAAATAG
>JAIXPM010000342.1 GCA_027486275.1 Sphingomonadales bacterium
GCTGCCTATCACCGGCATGCAGGATCTGATCGCCGAACGCGCCGCCATCGATGTGCTGGGCGGGCTTTCCACCAGCCGCATCACCACCGATATCCGCGAGGAAAAGAACTGGGCCTATGGTGCCTATGCCGGCCTGACCGACGGCAAGGGGCAGCTGACCAGCCTCGTCTATGCCCCGGTGCAGACTGACCGCACCGCCGACAGCATGAAGGCGATCATCGGCGATATCGCTGCCATCAAGGCCGCCAAACCGATCACCGCCGAAGAACGCAATCGCAGCATCGCCAACTCCGTGCTGGCCCTGCCCGGCGAATTCGAACGTGGCACCGCCTTCCTCTCCGCGATGGAACGCAACCAGATCCTCAGCCGGCCGGACGACTATTACGTCACCTCCGCCCGCCGCCTGGGCGCGCTGACCACGGCCGATCTGAACCGTGCGGTGCAGCTGTTCGATACGGACAAGCTGTTGTGGATCGTGGTGGGGGATCGGGCAAAGGTGGAGCCGCAGCTGAAGGCACTGGGCCTGCCGGTGGAGGTGCGCGCAGCGCCGTGAGTTCGGATGGAAGGAGGGCCTCCGGCGGGCAGGGACTTAGTCCCTGCACCCGTTTGATTTGGCTTAGCCTCCATTTCCCGACGGGCGTCATGCTGAATTGGGGCTGCACTGATTCGAACGGGTGCAGGGTCTGCGACCCTGCCCGCCGGAGGTCCTTTAGACTTCGCCAGCCACGATTCGCCGGATCACCTTCACGAAGGTCGCCGGTGGCTGGCCGCCCATGATCGCATATTTGCCGTTGAAGATGATGGCCGGCACGGCGGTGATGTCTTGCTCGTCGCGCCACCAGGCTTCGGCGGCGCGAACGTCGTCGGCGTAGCGGCCGCTTTCCAGCACGTCATGGGCGGCGCTGGCGTCCAGCCCGGCGGTTACGGCGGCGGCGATGAGCGTTTCGTGGCTGTTCAGTGGTTCGGCGCGCGTGAAATGGGCTTCGAACAGCGCCATTTTCAGGGCGTGGGCCTTTCCGGCCCTTTCGGCCCAGTGCAGCAGGCGGTGGCAATCGAAGGTGTTCCAGATCATCGAATCCGGCCCGCCCTTGAAGGTGAAGCCGAGGTTTTCACCCATCTGCTTGATGTGGCTGCGCGCGGCGGCGCCCTCTTCCGGCGGGCGGCCATATTTGCGCTGGATATGCTCGGCGCTGTTCTCGCCTTCGGGCGGCATCTGCGGGTTCAGTTCGAACGGGTGGAAATGCCAGTCCGCCGCCACGTCGTCGCCCAGTTCGGCCAGCGCCTGTTCAAGGGATTTCAGGCCGATCACGCACCAGGGGCAGACGATATCGGAAACGAAATCGATGCGAAGCGCGGTGGACATGGACGGCTCCTAAAATTCATGGCCCGGCGGCACGTGGTGCGGCGGGGTGGTGGTGGGGTCGCCCAGTGTATGGCCGGAGATTGTGGTGGCGTAGCGGCTCCACGGCCGGTTGTGGTGTTCGGCGCGGGTGGCGGCAAGATCGCCGGCAAAGCGCGGGTCCTGTGGGCGGGTCTGGCCATCGATATACCAGGCGACATCCCAGGCCTGCTGGACGGAGAGCGTGCCGGCGTTGCCCACCGGCATGTTGGCGCGGATGAACGCCGCGGCCTTGTCCACCTGCGCCATGCCGGCGCCCCAGTTGTAGCTGGCCTTGCCCCACAGCGGCGGGTTGATGATGGTGTCGCCATCCTTCAGGCCTTGCCCGTCTTCGCCGTGGCAGGCGGCGCAGACCCCGGTGAACACGGCCTTGCCGCGCGCATCATCGGGCGGCAGCGGTGGCGCCGCGATGGCGGGGAAGCCGCGGCCCGGTGGCGACATGCCGATGCGTTGGCCCTGCGCCAGCCAGCCGGCATAGGCGCTCACCGCCAGCAACACTTCGCCGCCCATCGGCGGCGGTTTGCCGTTGATCGAGTAGATGAAACAATCCTGCACGCGCTTTTCGAAACTGTTCATGCGGCGGTTCTTGTCGCGCCAAACCGGGAAATTGCCGAACGCGGCCCACAAGGGCGCAGCGCCGGCGGTGCGCCCGGCATCGAGGTGGCAATTGGCGCACCTCAGGTCATTGCCGGCATATTGGGGTGCGGCAGCGCGCGTATCAGTGATGATGGCCAGCCCGCGCCTGATGGCATCGCCATCGGGGCCGGCGGGGATGGCGGCTTCCGGCGGCGGGGCGGCCGGATCAGCCGCCGCGATGCCGGCGAGGGCCGCCACAGCCAGAAGGGGAAAGCGCCAGCGCATGCGCCATGGCTAGCGCAGGCGAGGCGACTGGGAAACTCTCAATCGCCCGTAGTCAATCGTTGGCGGCCCCGAAGCGTTCGGCATAGCGGCTGGTGATGCGATCAACCGGCATCACCACGAACACATCCACCGTGTTGAACTGGCGATCGACAAAGCCGCCATCACCCACCACGGCGCCCACGCGCAGATAGCCCTTCAGCAGCGGCGGCAGCGCGCGGGAAGCGGCGCGGCCATCGATGGCGGCGGCGTCGAGGCGGTTCATCTCCACCCGGTGCGGCAGCAGCGCGCTGGCCCGCAGCGACGGCGGCGCGAGATGGTTGTGATACAGCCACGACAGTTCGGCGGCGTGCAGCAGCGGATCGGCGCCGTGCAGCGAAGCGCAGCCAAACAGATGGCCGATGCCGTGCTGGGCCAGATAGGTGGCGATGCCGCGCCACAGCAGCGAGATGGTGGCGCTGGTCCGCCATTCCGGCGCGACGCAGCTGCGGCCCAGTTCGAGCAGTTGGCGACCCGGCGCCGATTGGGCGATCAGGGCGGACAGGTCGAACTCGCCCGCCGAATAGAAGCCGCCGTTGGCCATCGCCACGTCTTGCCGCAGCAGCCGATAGGTGCCGACAACGCGCGGGCGCAGCGCATTGGCATGATCGATCACCAGCAGATGATCGCACACCATGTCATAGGCATCGATATCGCGGCGTGCGCGGGCCATCGCCGGCGTCGGCAGCGCGCCCATTTCATCATAGAAAATCGCGTAGCGCAGCGCCTGGGCGGCGATGATTTCGGCTTCGCTGGCGGCAAGCCGCACTTCCAGCAGGCCAGCCCGGTGGATCGGCGCGGCGTGGGCGAGCAGGGCGGCGGGCAGTTCGGTGGCACGCGCGAGGGCAAGGGTCATCATCGGCTCCGCTGGTTTGGTGGGCGATAGCGCAGCTGCATGACAATGGTGTGGCCGCGCGATGACAGGCGCGTTGCGGCTGGGTTACGCGCCTGTTGCAGTCTCAACCGTGTCATCGGCCACCACCAGCCCGGCGCGCCACAGCCACAGGAAGATCAGCACGCCGGGCAAGGCCAGCACCGTGGTGAGCCAGTAGAAATCGACATAGCCCAGGCTTTCAATGAGCGCGCCGGCCGTGCCCGACGAAAAGGCGCGGCCCAGGATGGCGGCGGCGGAGGACAACAGCGCGAACTGCGTCGCGGTGAAGCGGCGGTCACACAGCAGTGCCAGCCAGGCCCCCACGGTGACGCCGCCGATGCCGCTGGCGAGATTTTCAAAGCCCTGCACCAGCGCCAGCGCCCACACATCGTGGCCGATGATGGCGAGCCCGGCATAAGCGGCGTTGGATACGCCCATCAGGATCAGCGACAGGAACACCGATCCGGCCAGCCCGACACGCTTGTAGATCAGCCCGCCCAGAAACACGCCGGCCAGATAGCCGAACAGGCCCAGCGACACATCGTAGAAGGCGACTTCTTCCTTGGTGAAGCCCAGATCATTGTAGAACAGCCGCACCGATAGCTGGCAGACGGTATCGCCGATCTTGTGGACCAGCACGAAGGCCAGCACGATCCAGGCACCTTTGCGGGTGAGAAAATCTGCCAGCGGCGCGATGATGCTGTCCTTGATGGCCGCGCTCAGCCCCTTGCCCGATTGCAGCGCGGGCGGGCGTTTCGGTTCGCCCAGCACGGCAGCGGCGATCAACGACGGCGCAAACAGCAACACCGCCGACGCATAGGCCAGCGTCCAGCTGCCGCCCGCCGCCAGCAACAACGCCCCGGCGCCCGCCAGATAGCTGCCCATGCGCCAGCCATATTGGGTCATTCCAGAGCCTGCCCCCATCTGATCGACCCGCAGCCATTCGATGCGGATGGCGTCAATCACGATATCCAGCGTCGCCCCGGCAAAGCCCACGGCAACAGCAGCGGCGGCAAACAACGCCAGATCGGCGGTGGGATCGAGCAGCCCGAGCCAGGTGATGGCGGCGCTGGCCATGATGATCGAGACGACCAGCCAGGCCCGGCGCTGGCCGATGAGATTGGCCAGCACGGGGATGCGCACCCGATCAATCAGCGGCGCCCACAGCGGCTTGAAGCTGTAGACCAGCAGCGCCAGCCCAAAGGCCGTCACCGATTTCTTTTCGATGCCGCTTTCCGCCAGCCGCGTGGTGAGCGTGGCGGCGATCATCGCATAAGGCGTGCCCGATGCCATGCCGAGCGCCAGCGCGCCCAAGGGCCCGGCTTCGAAATAGGGTTTGATGGCAGCAAGGAGCGAGCGGTTGGGCGTGGTGACCATGGGCCGGCACCATGGCGGCGGCGGGCGGCCTGTCAATGGGCAGGCCGCCTTTCAGCGTGGCGGCAGCCGCACCCGCTTGTCGCGCCCGGTCTCGCCGCGCACGATGGAGAGCGCGGATTTCGGCACGCCCAGCGCCTTGGCCAGCAGCGCCAGCACGGCGGCATTCGCCTTGCCGGCCTCGGGCGTGGCCGTCACCCGCACCTGTATGATGCCATCTCCGATGGTGAGTGTATCGGCGCCGGCATTGGGGGTGACGCGCAGCATCAGGCAGTCTTGCGCATCAGCCAGCGCGCGCAAGGCGTCGGCAGCGGGGAGGACGGGCTTGCGGGCCATGGCGGCATAGGGGCGAGCGCGGCCCGCCTGTCAACATTGGCCCTTCCCGCTGGCGCTGCCGGCTTCTAGACACGGCCTAACCAACAGGAGGGTCCCCGATGAAATTCACCACCCGTATCGCCGTGCTGCTCTGCGCCCTTGCCCTGCCCGTGTTGCCCGCCGTGGCGCAAGCGCCGGTTGCTGCCGTTGCCCAAGCCGAAGACGCGAAGCTGACAGCATTTCTGGATGCCGAGTTTGCCGAATATGTGAAATCGCAGCCGCAATTGGCGACGCGCCTGGGCATCAAAGCCGGCGGGGACAAGTGGAACGACACCAGCGATGCCGCAGCCGATGCGCAAGTGGCGTGGCGGCAGGCCAGCGCGGCGCGGATGAAGGCCATGATCGACCGCACCAAGCTGTCGGGCGAGGCCCAGGTGAATTACGACATCTGGGCGCTGGAGGCCGAGCGCGCGGCGATGGGCAATGCCAATCGTGTCTACAGCCCGCCCTTTTATTCGCGGCTCTATTCGGCGCACAGCCAGTTGCCGGATTTCCTGATCAACACGCACACGGTTGCCGATGCGACGGATCTGAAAAACTATATCGCCCGGGTGCGTGGCATGCCGGCGGTGCTGGATATGGCCATCGCCCGCACAAAAGCCAGCGAAGCCGCCGGCGTGCGCGCGCCCAAGTTCCAGATCGAATCCATCATTTCCGGCGCCACCCAGCTGACCAGCGGCGCGCCCTTTGGCGCCAATGGAACGGGTGCTCCTGATGCGGCCTTGTGGGCCGATGTGAAGGCGAAGACCGAGAAATTGGTGGCGGCCGGCACCCTGCCGCGCGCTGAAGCCGATGCGCTGCTGGCTGAAGCCCGCACGGCCATTGCCGATCTGAAGCCCGCCTACGGCCGGGTGATCGATTGGGCCAAGGGCGCGCTCGCCACCGCGCCGTCGGGCAAGGTGGGTGCCGTCACCCTGCCGAACGGCGCGGCCTATTATGCCGCGGCGTTGAAGCTCAACACCACGACCGAACTGACCGCCGATCAGATCCATGCCATCGGCCGCAAGGAAGTGGCGCGGATCGAGGCGGAGCAGGACGCGCTGGCGCAGAAGGCCGGGGTCAAGGACCGTCACGCCTATTATGCGCAGCGCGCGCAGCAATTCCCGGCCAAGCCGTTCGATGATGCGTCGCGCGAAGCCTATCTGAAGGAAGCCAATCGCTTCGTCGGCCATGTTCGCGGCCTGCTCGGCCCATATTTCGGCACTTTGCCGGCCTATGGCATCGAAGTGGTGCGCGAACCGTCGTTCAGCGAAGTGCCCGGCGGCGCCGCCCACGCCAGCGCGCCCAGCCCCGATGGCAAGCGCCCGGCGCGCACCTATGTGCATCTGGTTGGCACGCAGAAGGACCCGGCCTCGCTCTACACGCTGATGTGTCACGAGGCGGTGCCCGGTCACAACATGCAGGGCGATATCCAGGTGCGGCAGAAGGGCGGTCCGAAGTTCCGTGCTGTCACCGGCTATGTCGCCTTTGGCGAGGGTTGGGGCCTTTATGCCGAAGCCATGTGCGCCGAAATGAAGGCGTTCCCCGATGTGGCGGCCGATTTCATGCGGCTGGATGCCGAACTGTTCCGCGCCGCCCGTCTGGTGACCGATACCGGCATCCACGCGCTCGGCTGGACCGAGGAAGAGGCGGTGAAGTATCTCAACGAAACCGGCCGCGCTCCGCCCGAA
>JAIXPM010000006.1 GCA_027486275.1 Sphingomonadales bacterium
GCCTTCGATCTGCGCGCCGAACTGCGCCGCATCGGCCCGGCCCGCGATCTTGCCCCCGATGGCACGCTGGCCCGGCTGGCGCCCGCCACCGAAATCAACCTGCGCGCCCGTGTGCCGGTACTGCGGCTGGGCAAGGTACAAGTGAGTGCGACCGCGGCCATCGACAACCTCACCAACGCGGTGATCCTGCCGCAACTGGGTCTGCCGCAGCCGGGCCGCAGCATCCGGATCGGCCTCATCGTCGGGGGTTGAGGGCGCTGGCCCAAGTCGCTATAGCGCGAATGTAAAGGCGGCTTGTTTGGGCCGCCTTTGTGCGTTGCCGGTTTCCGCATCCCGAGGCCGCCAGTCTTCAAATGACAGGGACGAACCACGATGACCATCACCCCGCTCATGCCCGTTTATGGCCGGTGCGAGGTTGCGCCGGTGCGAGGGGACGGTTGTTACCTTTATGACGCGGAGGGCCGCGAATGGCTGGACATGGCCAGCGGTATCGCGGTCAATTGCCTGGGCCATGGCCACCCGCACCTGGTGCAGGCCATCCAGAAACAGGCCGCCACGCTGATGCACACCTCCAACCTCTACAAGGCGCCGGCGCAGGAGCATCTGGCCCAGCGTCTGGTGGAGCTGACCTTTGCTGATACGGTGTTCTTCACCAACAGCGGCGCCGAAGCTTTTGAATGCGCTCTCAAAACCGCGCTGTCCTATCATTATGCTGCCGGCAATCCGCACAAGCACCGGGTGATCACCTTCTCCAACGCTTTTCATGGCCGCACCATGGCGGCGATTTCGGCCACCGATCAGGAAAAGCTGCGCAAGGGTTTCGAGCCGCTGCCGGACTGGTTCAAGGTGGTGCCGTTTGATGATCTCGCCGCTGCCGAAGCGGCCATCGACGACAGTGTTGGCGCCTTCATGGTAGAGCCGATCCAAGGCGAAGGCGGCATCCGCCCGGCGAGCATGGAGTTCCTGACGGGCCTGCGCGCCCTGGCCGACAAGCATGGCCTGCTGCTGATTCTGGACGAAGTGCAGTGCGGCGTTGCCCGCACCGGCAAATTGTTCGCCCATGAGCTGTATGGCATCACGCCCGATATCATGGCGATCGCCAAGGGCATTGGCGGCGGCTTTCCGGTTGGTGCCTGCCTCGCCACCGAAAAGGCCGCCGCCGGCATGGTGATCGGCACCCACGGCAGCACCTATGGCGGCAATCCGCTCGCCATGGCGGCCTGCGAAGCCGTGCTGGACATCGTTGCCGAGCCGGCCTTCCTGGCGCAGGTGACGGAAATGGGCGCGCGTCTCACCCAGGCGCTCGAACAGCTGATCCCCAATCATGATGATCTGTTCGAAAGCGTCCGCGGCAAGGGGCTGATGCTGGGCCTGAAGCTGAAGAGCGACAGCCGCGCGTTCGTCAGCCACGCCCGCAGCCACGGCCTGTTGATGGTCGCCGCCGGGGACAATGTGGTGCGCCTGCTGCCGCCGCTCACCATCGAGGAAAAGCATATCCGCGAATGCGTGGAGCGCCTGTCGGCCGCTGCGCGTTCCTATCAGCCGGCTGCCGCTGCCTGACCCATTGGCCGTGGGGCCTTGTGCCCCTGCTGTTGCAACACCCTTCCCCTTTGCCGGGGCGGGGAGGATATTTGAAAAATGCCGCATTTCCTTGATCTCGCCACTGCAACCCCTGCCGGCCTGCGGGCCATCCTGGATGATGCCCATGCCCGCAAGGCCGCGCGCGCCGGCTGGCCCAAGGGCCAGGTGGATGCCGATGCGCCGCTGGCCGGCCATGTGCTGGGCATGATCTTCGAAAAGCCCAGCACCCGCACCCGATTTTCATTCGACATGGGTGCCCGCCAACTGGGCGCAACCACGATCGTGTCGAGCGCCGGCGAGATGCAGCTGGGCCGCGGCGAGACCGTTGCCGATACCGCCCGCGTGCTGAGCCGGATGGTCGATGCGCTGATGCTGCGCACCAACAACCATGAAAAGTTGGAACAACTCGCCGAACATGCCACGATCCCGGTGATCAACGGCCTCACCGATCTGTCGCACCCCTGCCAGGTACTGGCCGACATCATGACCTTTGAAGAGCGCGCTGGCCGCCCGGTAACAGGTTCGACCTGGGCCTATGTCGGCGATGGCAACAACATGACCAATTCCCTGATCGAAGCCAGCTCACTACTGAAGTTCGATCTGAAAGTGGGCGTGCCACACGGGCTGGAGCCGGATTCAGGCGTGATGGCCACCGCCTGCGCGCGCGGCGGCTGCATCGATCTGGTGCACAGTGCCGAAGCCGCGGTGGAAGAGGCCGATGTCGTCGTCACCGATACCTGGGTGTCGATGGGCCAGGCCGATACCAAGGAAAAAATGGCGGCGTGCAAGCCGTTCCAGGTGAACGATGCACTGATGGCCAAGGCAGCGCCGGGCGCCCTGTTCCTCCACTGCCTCCCGGCCCACCGCAACGACGAAGTGACCGACAGCGTGATGGACGGCCCGGCTTCGGCGGTGTGGGACGAGGCCGAAAACCGCCTGCACGTGCAAAAATCCATCCTGCTTTGGTGTTTGGGCAAATTGTGATGCTGGCTGAAGGACTTGCTCCCACTGCCGATCGCACGCTCAGCTTCATGGTGCCGGCCCGCAACGCCCGCGGCATGGTGGTGCGGTTGGATGCGACGCTGAACGCCATATTGGCCGCGCACGCCTATCCCGAACCCCTGATCCGGCTGCTGGCCGAAGCGTTGACGCTGACCGCACTGGTTGGTGGCACCATGCGGCAGGACGATGGCCAGGTGACAGTGCAGGCTTCGGCCAAGGGCGGTGTGGTCGATCTGCTGGCCTGTGACTGGCGCGCCGGCGAACTGCGCGGTTACATCAAGTATGACGATCAAATGCCTGTTTCACAAGGCATGTCTCTGCCCGAATTGTTCGGCAAAGGCTATCTGGCGATCACCATCGACCAGGTGAGTTCGGAAGAACGCTGGCAGGGCATCGTGCCGCTGGAAGGCCACAGTCTGGCCGGCGCACTGGAAGGCTGGTTCAGCCAATCTGAACAATTGCCCACCCTTATGCGCATTGGCGTGGCCGGCAGCGCGGCGACCGGCTGGCTGGCTGGCGGCCTGTTGATGCAACACCTGGCGCGGTCCGAAATCGGCGGCGAGCGGCTGGATGCCGGTGAACAGCACCCGGATTGGGAACATGTCGCCGCGCTGGCCGCCACCACGTCGGCCGAGGAATTGACCGACGCCGAATTGTCTGCCGAGCAACTGCTGTGGCGGCTGTTCCACGAAGAACA
>JAIXPM010000462.1 GCA_027486275.1 Sphingomonadales bacterium
GTCAACGGCGCCTCCAAGGCCTATGCCATGACCGGCTGGCGCATCGGCTTTGCCGGCGGTCCGGCGTGGATCATCAAGGCGATGGCCAAGCTGCAATCGCAGAGCACCTCCAACCCCTGCTCCATCTCCATGGCCGCCACGGTCGCCGCGCTGAACGGCGATCAGAGCTTCCTTGCGACACGCAACGCCGCCTTCCAGCGCCGTCGCGATCTGGTGGTGTCCATGCTCAACCAGACGCCGGGCCTGATCTGCCCCCGCCCGGAAGGCGCCTTCTATGTCTATCCCGATTGCTCCGGCCTGATCGGCAAAACGACGCCCACCGGCACCGTGCTCAACAACGATGAAGCTGTCGCTGCTTACCTGCTCGAAACCGAAGGTGTTGCCGTTGTCCATGGCGCGGCGTTCGGCGGCTCGCCGGCTTTCCGCATCAGCTACGCGACCTCTGACGCGGTGCTGGAAGAAGCCTGCAAGCGCATCCAGCGCGCGGTGGGCAATCTGCGCTGAGAATGCGCATCGCGCTGTTTGAGCCGGAAATTGCCGGCAATGTCGGCGCCGTCCTGCGCCTCGGCGCCTGCCTGGACGTACCCGTCGATCTGATCGAACCGCTCGGTTTCCTGTGGGACGATGCCCGCGTCCGCCGTACGGCGATGGATTATATCGATCACGTCGCCATCACCCGCCACGCCGATTGGCCCGCCTTCCACGCCAGTATTGGTGCCGCGCGGCTGGTGCTGCTCACCACCAAGGGCAGCGTTTCCGCCTATGAATTCGCCTTCCGCCCCGATGACGTGCTGCTGTTCGGCAAGGAAAGCGCCGGCGCGCCGCCGCATGTCCACGCCGCTTGCGAGGGCCGCATCCGCTTGCCGATGAAACGCGACGTGCGCTCGCTGAACCTCGCCATGTCCGCTGGCCTCGCGCTGGGCGAGGCGCTCAGGCAGACGGGTGGACTGCCGCAATAGCGCGCCGTTTACGGCAGCGGGGGCACCTTCATCACCACCACCTCGCCGGCCTTGCGGGTGATCCCGTACAGCGTGCGCGGCGCGCTGCGATCCCACGCCCACGCCTGGCCCTCCAGCACGGCGGGGACGGTTGCGACATGTTCCAGCACTGGGCCCTGTTTGGGAATGCGCACCACATACAGTTCCGGCGCGTCGTGGCCGGTGAGGTAAAGCAGGCCATCAGGTCCGAAGCTGCCGCCGGAAATGCTGTTGGGCGGCAGTTTGGCCAACACCGTATCGGGCAGGATATAACCGCCCACTTCGGCCCAATCATCGTTGAGGATCACGATTTTGGTATCACGATGCGTGCGGCCCCCATCGCTGCGCGGCGCGTCATAATTGGCAAAGGCCGCCCACCAGCGGGTGCCCCTTCGCTCCACCCAGGTCAGCGAGCCATCGCGAACGCCTAGCGGGATGGAGCGCAGGTGGCTGAGGTCCTTCGTGGCAAAAATCTCCACCGAACTGGCCATTGGCGTCTGCGGATAGTTGCTGTTGGCGCAGATCAGTTCGCGGCCTTCGACGATACAGCTATTGAGGTGGCGGATGGCAATACGGTCACCCACCCATTCCGCCAATTTCACGCCATCGGCCTTGCGATATTTGCCGATGCGGCTGTTGACGATGGCATAAAAATGCGTCCCATCCACCGCCACGCCCTGCCGGGCTTCCGGCGCGGTCCAGCGCCGCACCAGCTCGGCTGCCGGCAGTTGCGCCGGTGGTGGCGGGGCCGGCGGTGGATTCTGCGCCGCAGCCGCCGCCGCCGCCAGCGCCACCAGGGCGACGGCCACCGGCCGCATCACATCAGCACCGAAAGGCCAAAGCTGAACGCCCGGCCATAGCTTGCCGATTCTTGCAGCAGATTGCGGTTGGGCCCGGTCAGCTCGATGCGGCCGGCTTTGGTGAGATTTTCGCCTTCCACGAAAAGCTGGATATTGCGGTTCACGCGAACCCGCAACTGCGCATCAAGCTGGCCGCGCCAGCGCCAGAACTGGTCGGAACCCGCAACCGTCTGGTTGATCGTCTCCAGGAAGCCGCCGGTGTAGTTATAGGCCAGCCGCGCTTCCACCGGTCCATTGGTGTAGAAGATCGTGGCGTTGGCCGCCCAGGTCGGCTGCAAGAAGAAGCCCAGCCGGCGCGGGCCATTGCTGGTCAACACATCCAGCTTGCTCTTCACATAGGTGGCGTTGAGGTTGACGCCCAGGCCGTCGAACGGCTTGGGCAGGAAGGTCAGCGACTGCTGCACGGCGGCTTCCACGCCGAACAGCGTGGCGGATTGTGCATTGTCCGGCCGCGTCACCTGCACCTGTTCGGCGCCGCGGCCCAGGCCCAAATCGATGGTCTCGATCGAGGTCACGCTGAAAATCTCGTTCTTGATGTCCTTGTAGAAGAGGGCCAGCGAGACGAGACCACCATTGCCGCTGTAATATTCGGTCGACAGATCAAGGCCCATGGATTTGCGGGGTTTCAGATCGGGATTGCCGCGCGCCAGGGTGGGCAGGGTGCCAGCGATGACGTTCAGTGTTTCGCGCGCCGTCACGTCGCCGAAATTGGCGCGTCCGATGGTATTGGTCCAGGCGGCGCGCACCACGAAATCGGGCCGGGCGTTCCAGCGCACATGCACGCTCGGCAGGAAATTGCCGAAACCGCCGGCAGCATTCGACGGGGTTGTGACGCCGCTGCTGACCCGTACTGATGTCGAGTCCACGTCGGTGCGTTCATAGCGCACGCCGCCCAACATTTCGACGTCGCCGGTCTTGATCTGGCCCTGCACGAAGCCGCCAAAGACTTTTTCGGTAACGGTGAAATCGCCGTTCACGTTGTTGGTAGCGGCGGTGAAGGCGCTGCGATTGGTGGTGAAAAAGGCCAGTGCGGCATCACGATCGATGGCCAAATCAAACACCTTGTTTCCGACCACCGGCAATGGCTTGCGCACGAAAGCATTGGCTAGGGTGTAGGTGACGGCCGAGCCGGCGGCGAGCGAATAGGTCGTCTGGTTCTGATCGGTGCTGTGATCGATCTGGCGGAAAATGCCGCCGGCCTTCACGGCAAATTCGGTGTCGCCGCTTTCCCACTTGTAGGTGAGCTTAGCGCGGCCTTCGTAAACATCCTGGTGGGTGAGGTTCAGCGATTCGGTGCGGCTGAGGAAGGGGTGTAGCGCCGGGTTGGCCAGGCTGGCAGACGTGAGAGGATTGAAATCGAAGAAGAAGCGCGATGTGTCGTAGTTGAAGCCAAAGGCCGTGCTGCTGGGCGAACGGAAGGTTTCGCCGCGGCCGATCTCGCGGCCTTCGGCGCCGGAATAGATGGCATCTACGTCCAGCCGCAGCTGTTCGGAGGCATCCCAGCGCGCATTATACTGCACGTTCCAGATTTTCTGGCTGTTGATCGGCAGGTTGAGGTTGATGACGTTGCGCCCCGTGGCGAAGGTGCCACTCGTCGGCGTCTGGTTGGTTACATTGCCCACTTGCTCCTGCCGGTTTTCGTCGCGGGTTTCGGCATCCTTGAAGCGGTTGTAGGTGCCAAACACGCGCATATAAAGATCGGGATTGGCCTGCCATTCCAGAGTGAGTGCGCCGCCGATGCGCTGGCGCACGTTGTTGTAGAGGAACAGACGTTCCTGCACAGGCACCGGAATGCCATT
This sequence comes from Sphingomonadales bacterium, assembly GCA_027486275.1. Next base: position 3,637 of record JAIXPM010000462.1, read on the forward strand.
TCCGCGGCCCAGATCCACCGGCGCGCCGGCAGCGGTATACTCGCGGAAGCTGGGGGTGGCGTTTTCAAACTGGGTGATATCGTAATCGCGCACTGAATAATTGATCTGACCGACCACGCCGAACTGGCCATCAGGGCCGAAGCGGGTGCCTGCCTGGGCGCTGGCCCGCCAGCTGGGCCGGCGGCTGGCGATCTTGCCCGATTGTTCGACATCGGTGAACGCCGCCGTGCCGTTCAGGAAGAAGCCCTTCTCGCTGAAGGCGCTTTTTGTCACGATGTTGATGATGCCGCCCACCGCGTTGGGATCCAGTTCGGGCGTAATCGTCTTGAACACCTCCAGCCGTTGGGCGAAGGTCGAGGGCACGGTATCGAGCGGCACGGTGCGTGAGCCACCGTTGTCACCGGTAGCCACCATCGCGCCGTTGATCTGGGTGCGGTTGTAGGTGGGCGGCAGGCCACGGATAGACGGGAAGCGCGGCTCGCTCTGGTCTTCCTGTACCGACACGCCGGGGATGCGGCGCAGCGCAGCGGCCGTATTCTGATCTGGCAGGCGGCCGATATCATCCGACACGATCAGGTCGGAAACGATGAAATTGTCCTTCTTGGCCAGCACGGAATCGAGCTCACCCTTGCGGAAGCCGGTGACGACGATTTCCCGATCTTCACGGGCGGCAGCCGCGATGGCCTGCTCCTCGGCTGCCTGTACGGCTGCGGGCATCAGCATGGAAACACACAACAGCCACGACGATTTACGCATCTTCATTCCCCAGTATCCCTGCCAGCCCGAAACGATGGCTGCGAACGGGTAGGGTCTGGTTGTGACGCGCTGGTGAAGATATGTTTACAATCTGACCAAGACCGCAAGACGGATTTGTCACAATCGGCCTGCTGGCCGCTTTACATATGTAATACAGCTGCTATGACCCTTGGGCCACCAGAGGGAGATCACGCATGCTGCAGCTGTCGGGCGTCACCCATGTTTATGCCAATGGTACCCGCGCGCTGGATGATGTGAGCCTTGTCGTGCCCAATGGCATGTTCGGCCTGCTGGGGCCAAACGGTGCCGGCAAATCGACATTGATGCGCACGGTGGCGACGCTGCAGACGCCCACGGCCGGCAAGATCATGTTTGGCGATATCGACGTGATCGCCCAGCCGGAGAAGCTGCGCGAGACGTTGGGCTATCTGCCGCAGGATTTCGGGGTTTATCCGCGCGTGTCGGCCTATGCGATGCTCGATCACATGTGCGTGCTGAAGGGCATTGCTTCGGCCGGGGAACGCAAGGCGACGGTCGAAACGCTGCTCAACCAGACCAACCTGTGGAACGTGCGGAGCAAGGCCATCGCCGGTTTTTCGGGCGGGATGCGGCAGCGGTTCGGCATTGCCCAGGCGCTGATCGGCAATCCGCGGCTGATTATCGTCGATGAGCCGACGGCCGGCCTTGATCCCGAAGAGCGCAACCGCTTCCTCAATCTGCTCGCCGAGATTGGCGAGAACGTGGTGATCATCCTTTCCACCCACATCGTTGAAGATGTCGCCGATCTGTGTCCGCGCATGGCGGTGCTGGCTGCCGGGCGCATCCAGCTGGAAGGCGCGCCGCTGGAGCTGATCGAACGGGCGCGTGGCAGCGTGTGGGCCAAGACGATCGGGCGGGATGAGCTGGAGGCCACCAAGGCCGCGCATGAGGTGATCTCCACCCGGTTGTTTGCCGGGCGCACCATCGTGCACATCCTTTCCGACCGCGATCCGGGTGCCGGCTTCACCGCCGTCGAAGGTGGGTTGGAGGATGTGTATTTCGCCACGCTGGCCCGCAGCCGCCGCACCACCACCGCTGCTGCGGCCTGAGGCGAACGATGTTTGGCGCCATCACGCTGTTCGAGCTGCGCTATCAGCTGAAGAACCCGGTGTTCTGGGTTGTCGCGATCCTGTTCTTCCTGCTCACGTTCGGGGCGACCACGGTTGATCAGATCCAGATCGGATCGGGCGGCAATGTCCACAAGAATGCGCCCTTTGCCGTGGTGCAGGTGCACCAGATCCTTTCCCTGTTCTTCATGTTCGTGACCACGGCGTTCGTGGCCAATGTAATCGTGCGCGACGATGAAAGCGGCTTTGGCCCGATGGTGCGGGCCACGCGCGTTTCCAAGTTCGATTATCTGTTCGGCCGCTTTACCGGGGCGGCGTTGGCCGGGGCGCTGGCCTTCCTGGTGGTGCCGCTGGCCATCGTGATTGGCTCTGTGATGCCCTGGCTCGATCCCGAAACACTGGGGCCCAACCGGATCGCCGATTATGCCTATGCCTATATGGTGCTGGCGCTGCCCAACGTGCTGCTCACATCGGCGATCTTCTTTGCGGTCGCCACGCTCACCCGGTCGATGATGTACTCCTATGTGGGCGTGGTGGTGTTCCTGGTGCTTTATCTGGTGCTGAACGGCTTCCTGCGCACCAAGCCGGA
>JAIXPM010000290.1 GCA_027486275.1 Sphingomonadales bacterium
CGTCCCTGCCCGGGTCGACGGCCTTCCGTTGGTTGATCGGCCCGGCGTCACCCCCCGCAGGATGGGTGGGAGACGGAGGATGCAGTCCGGTCGACAACCAACCCCTGAAACGGGGAAATCAGGTAATCACCGCCACGAAAATGGCCCAGGCCACCATCAGCAACGGCACCGTCATCACCTGGGCATAGGCTGCCCGGCCTGAAAGATAGCCGCTGGCGGTATCAATTCCCCACGCTCCCTTGCGCGGGACGTCATCCTTGTTGGGGCCCGACGCCTGCTGCATCATCAAGGGCAACCCGTAATAGGCCACCAGCACCAGACCGAACACCACGAAGATCAAACCAAGCCCGGTGCCTGCCTCAAACGCAACATACATGATGGAAAGATAAGCCGCTCCAGCCCCCACCAGTTGTGCTAAGAGTTTGTTTGGTAAGTCAAAATCCAGTCGCCTTACACCTTGTTCAGGTGCAAGAACGCCCTGTTTGGCGCCTTCGATCGCCACGCCATGCTCTTCGCGGAATTCGAATTTCATTTCCCCTCTCCCAAGCTGCGCCCGCCACCGGGCGTCCCTCAAGAAACTGCCAAGCCCGGCCGGCCTTCGCCTTGATCCAGATCAATGGGCGATCAGGATTGGTGCCGGCGCATCCGCCAGCAGCCCGCGCGTCACCCCGCCAAACAGCATCTGGCGCATGCGGCTGTGGCCATAGGCGCCCTGCACAATCCACGCCGCCTGCCGTTCCGCCGCCACCGAACGGATCACCTGTTCGATGCTGGAACTGCCCTGTGCGCGTTCCACCACATCGGCATGGATGCCGTGGCGGGACAGGAAGGCCGCTGCGGCACGCACCCCGAATTGCGTGTCTTTCTCTTCCACCGTCAGCAACGTCACCGCCTCACTCAACGCCAGCAGCGGCAGCGCCGCGCGCAGCGCCCGCGCTGCTTCCTGCCCGCCATCCCAGCACACAAGCGCCGGGCCAGCCACCGTGATCCCGCGGGCGTTGGGCGGCACCGCCAGCACCGGCGCCGGGGAACGGATGGCGACATCGCCGGTGATCCCCAGTTGCAACGCGGCCTGGCGCGAGAACGGCCCGGCGCTCATCACCACCACATCGGCGAGGCGGGCATATTCGACGAGCCGATCGCTGGAATCGCCATCGGCAGCCTGCCATTCCCAGCTGACGCCCTCTTGGGTGAGCCGCGCTTCCACCGCGACGCGTTCTTCCTTGCGGCGGGCTTCCACCGCGTCGATCAGGGTGGTCACCGGAAAGGCGCCCATCGCCGGATCGCCCAGCGCATAAGCGGCATAGGGCATCACCGACAGGCAGACGAGATGACCGCCGGCGGCGCGCGCCAGATCAAAGGCGGCATTCAGCCTTGCCTCCTGGCCATCGTCACCTTCGATATGCACAAGGATCGTCTTCATCGCGGTCTCTCCCTTCAGACAAGTTCTTCGGCGGCTTCGGCCAACGCGTCGGGATCATGGATCTCCACGCGGCGGCCGCCGGGCAGGCCGATCACCCCGGCATTTTTCAACCGCGTCATCTGGCGGCTGACGGTTTCGATGGTCAGGCCAAGCAGATCCGCGATCTCGCCACGGCTGAGCGGTAATTCGATGGTCGTCACCGTTTCGCCATCGTCTGCCGCGCTGCCCACTGCTTCCTGACGTCGCGCGGTTTCGACAATGAAGCCAGCGACGCGGGCCAGCGCCGTGGCGCGCGCCAGCCGCGAAAGCCGGGTGCGCATCGCGCCCAGTTCGGCCAGCGTGCGGCTCAGCAGGGCCCGCTCCATCGCCGGATGCGCGACCATGGTGCGTTCAACGCGCGCTTGCGGAAACTGGCACAGGCTCACAGGGGTAAGCGCCACGATATCGTGCCCGGCGGGCAGCGGCTGGCCACCGGCAAAGGGCGTGCCGACGAAATCACCTGGCCACAACAGGCCCACGATCACTTCCTGCCCGGCCGGATTGATATGGCTGATCTTCATCAGGCCGCGCTGGATATTGGCGCAGATCGGCACCCTGTCTCCGGCGTGCACCAGCGTTTCGCCGCGCGCAAGGCTGCGCTGCACCCCGCAGGCGGCCAGCGGTGCCAGCTCCTCATCGGCCAGCACACCGCACAGGGCCTGCCCACGCACACCGCATTGCTTGCAGCTGTTCCCGAAAACCATCGTCGCTCTCCCGCGCTGATAGTGGCAGGAAGTACAGCCGTTGGAATCGGGGCAGCTACTTAGGGGGAATTACCCTTGCTTGGCCTTCAGCGCGATGATGAGGCCGATCATCGCCAGCGCAATGCCGGCCACTGCGGTGAGGGTCCATTGATAGCCTTCCAGCAGGGTGGAAAGCGCCATCGCCACTATGGGCACCGCGACCCCGTTCCACGCCGCCGGCCCCGCCCCCACGGTGCGGATCAGGATGTAATAGAGGTTGAAGGCCACCGCCGACGCTGCGATGCCCAGATAGGCGAGGCCGGCCAGATAGACGGGCGCCGTGGAAATGACCGGCGGGCCCGAAATGCCCCACGCCACCGCGCCATCGATCAGCGCGCCCCACGCCATTGCCCAAGCGATGCCAGCTTCCAGCGGCATGGCGCGGCCTTGCGGCGTGGCTTGCAACACATTGGCAACGCTAGCGGAAATGACGCCGCCAAAGGCCAGCGCCAGCCCAAGACCCATCTGTTCGCCGCCAGGCTTGCCCAGATCGGGGGCGAACAGCAGGGCAACGCCCGCCAGGCCAATGGCGCTGCCGATCATGAAGCGGCCGGTGACGCGCTGGCCCAGGAACGCCGCCGACAGCGCGGTGTTGGTGACGAGCAGGAAGGCGAAGGTAAGGCTGACCAGGCCGGAGGCGAGATATTGTTCGGACCGGTAGACGAGATTGAAATTGAGTACGAACTGGCTGACCGCGACGAGCAGCGCAAAACCGTGCTGACGGCCGGTGAGCCGCAAGGATTTGCCCCTGACCAGGCACAGGCCGAACATCACGGCGGCGCCCAGCGCAAAGCGCCAGGTGACCGACCAGCTGGGCGGCACCTCGCCCAACTGGGTGCGGATCACGAACCAGGTGCTGCCCCAGATCAGGGTGCAGACGATGAAGGCGAACCAGGCCAGTGGGGTGAAGCGGCCTTCAGTCGTTGCCATCAACCTGCTGCCAGCGCGCGGGCCAGCGCCTCGACGTGGGCGGCCGGCGTGTCCCAGCTTACCACCAGCCGGGCTTCGTTCGAACCGGCATCGCCCCAATCATAGAAATTGAAACCCTGCGCGCGCAGTCGATCGGGTTCACCGGGGGCCAGTTGCACGAAGACTTCATTCGCCTGCACCGGGTGCAACAGGCGATCTTTCGCGGCGGCGGCGAGCGCCTGGGCGCCGGCATTGGCGGCGCGGGCATTGCGCAGCCAGACATCATTTTCCACCATCGCGATGATCTGCGCCGCGTTGAATCGGCCTTTCGATGGCATCTGCCCCGCCCGCTTGCGGCGCCAGCGCAACTGATCGGCCAGGGAGAGATCGAACAGCACCAGCGCTTCGGCCGAAAGCCCACCATTCTTGATGCAGCCAAAGCTGAGCGCATCGACGCCGGCCACCATTTCGCTTGGGCTACAGCCCAATTGCGCCACGGCATTGGCAAAACGCGCGCCATCCATGTGCACGCGCCAGCCCTTGGCGGCAGCATGCGCGGTGAGCGCGGCGATTTCCGATGGGGTGTAAACGGTGCCGCATTCGGTGGCCTGGGTGATCGACAGCGCGCTGAGTTGCACCTGGTGCACATCATTGCGGTGGCTGGC
>JAIXPM010000432.1 GCA_027486275.1 Sphingomonadales bacterium
CGCCCTGATCGAAATTGCGCTGGATGCCGGGCAGGCCGGCGATGTTGGGCGAGGCGACGCGGCTGTGGAAGATCGACAGCTGGTCAGCCGTGAAGCGCAGGCCGACGATGGCGCGCAGCTTTTCGCTGAAGGCGTAGGTGCCCTGGCCGAACAGCGCGTAGTTGTCGAAGGCCGAACCGAAGGTCGCGGTGCCACTGACATTTTCGGCCGGGAAGCCGGGCGAACCGCAGGTGACCAGCGCGACCGGCGTCGGCGCATTGCCGCAACGGGTGACAAAGCGGCTGAAGGTGCGTTCCGTCACAGCGCGGCTGAAAAAGGCGCCGGCCACATAGGTGAAGGCCTGATCGCTGGGCGACGTCAGCCGCAGTTCCTGGCTGAAGGTGGTGCCGGTTTGCGGGCCATCATCGTGCAGCTGCGCGAGGCCAGCAAAGGCGCCGCCCACCCAATCGCCTTCACGGATTTCGCGGTTGTCATACCGGCGCCAGGCGCTGATCCAGGTCACCGTGTGGGTGCCGACTTCGGCATCCAGCTGGGCCGAGATGCCATAGCTTTCCTCTTCGGTGCGGGTGACGAGATTGTGCCGCACGGTGCGGGTTTCATCGCCCTGGAAGTTGATGCCGGCCAGCGCCAGCGCGGCCACGCCAGTGGGCGTGGTGCCAATCACTTCGGCGCAGCAATCGTCGTTGGCCTTGCGCCAGTCAGCGATCACCGTCAGCTTCACCGTCTCGGTCACGTCGGCTTCGATGATGCCGCGCACGCCGTACCGGTCATAGCCGTTGACGCGGCGGTTCACGCCGGCTGCATCGTTGAAGATGTTGCCGTCATAATTGCTGTAGAAGGCGGTCAGGCGGGTGCGGACGCTATCGCTCAGCGGCACATCAACGCCGGCGCGCACGCGATATTCATTACCATTGCCAAAGAACCAGCCACCTTCGGCATAGCCCGCCAGCTTGTCGCCCGGGCGCTTGGACACGATGTTGACCACACCGGCAGAGGAGTTCTTGCCGAACAATGTGCCCTGCGGGCCGCGCAGCACTTCGATGCGATCAATGTCGACCAGATCGGAGAAGGCTTCACCGGCGCGGGCCAGCACGACGCCATCGAGCACGGTGGAGATCGACGGTTCGCCAGCGAGGCTGAAGGTCGCCGTGCCGACGCCGCGGATATAGAGCGACTGGTTGATGCTGGTGCCCGACTTGCGGAAGTTCAGCGACGGCACCAGATACTGGGCGTTTTCCAGGTTGAGCGCACCCTGACGAGCCAGCGCATCGCCACTCACCACCGACACGGCGAGCGGAATATCCTGCAGCTTTTCACTGCGCTTTTGCGCGGTGACGACGATTTCGACCGACTCATTGTCTTCGGCAACGGTCTGCGCAAAGGCCGGTGCTGCAGTCACGGCCAATATGGTGGCTGAACTCATCAAGAAACGGCGGATCATAGCACTCCCCTTGTATCTGTCCGGACTTTTGCCGGTTTGTCGAAGCAGTATTTCGTGAGCCTGTTGCCTTGCCAAGACAGGCTTTCTTGATCGTGGTCAATCTGAGTTAGCGGCGTTCATGTGCAGTTCTGGCCACGCTGTGGCGACGGAGTCACACATTTGTCATCCGCTTACAGGCCCAGTTCCGCCATGGTGACGGCGCGATTCTCCCTGGCCGAAATCTCGGCGGCCAGACCGATGGCGACGGCGCGCAGGCCGTCATCGGCGGTCACGATCACCGGGCCACTCCCCCGGACAGCAGCGGCGAAATGCCGGTGCTGGAATAAGGTGGAGCCATGATGCTGCCCGGCCGCCAGCGCATCGGCCGGGGTTTCGACATGCCAGCGCGTTGTCTGCTTGGGGTTCATGAAGCCTACCCTGGGCGAATGGATGATGTCGCCGGCCGGGATCAGCACGTCGAGCCGTGCCTTGTCACCGGTGGCGAGAATCTCCTCCTGCTGCTCGGCGCCATCGGCGAACATGCACAGATCGAGCATGGCGCGCACGCCGTTGGCGAAATCCACAACCGTGTAGCTGTTGTCGATGATATCCGGCGTCTTGCCGTCGTAACGCTCGTCCTTGTGGTTCACGTCCATCGCGCCGCTGCAATAGACGCGCACCGGCTCGGCCTTCACGATGTGGCGCATCAGATCGAAGAAGTGGCAGCATTTTTCGACCATGGTGCCGCCGCTGTTGACCGCGAAGCGGTTCCAGTCGCCCACCTTCACCAGGAAGGGGAAGCGGTGCTCGCGGATGGACAGCATCTGCAGATTGCCGACCTTGCCGGCGTGGATGTGGCTGACGAATTCGGAGACCGGCGGCATGAAGCGATATTCCATCGCGGTCCAGAAGGTCTTGTCATAGCCCTTCACGGCGGCCGCCACCGCCTTGGCGTCGTCCAGCGTCGTCGCCAGCGGTTTTTCGCACAGGATGTGCAGACCAGCATCCATCAGCGGTCCCAGCACAGCGCGATGGGTGAAATTGGGCGAGGCAACAACAACGGCATCGCACAGGCCCGACGCGGCCAGCCCAGCCGCATCGGGAAAGCGCGCCACGCTGTGTCCGATCGCCTTTTCAGCACGATCGAGGCAGGCCGGCACCGGATCGGCGATGGCAGTAATGGTGCCGCCGCCCAGCAGCTGGATATTGGCGACATGTTCCAGCGCCATCATGCCGGTGCCAACAATGCCCCAGCGAATACTGTCGGTGCTTCCCATCTACCCGTCCTTCAGTCTATCAAGCCAAGATGTCGCAGATCGCTCTAAGCCCCAATCGCCGCCCGCTGGGCAAGTCCGAATTTCAGGTGAGCCCGCTGGCCTGGGGCATGTGGCGCTTTGCCGGTGATGATGTGGCAGCCGCGCACGCGCGCTGTGAGGCGGCGCTGGCCGCCGGCATCAATTTCTTCGACACGGCCGATATCTATGGCCCGGACAATGACGAGCCGTTCGGTGCATCCGAAGCGCTGCTCGGCCGCGTGTTCAAGGCGGCGCCGGCCCTGCGCGGGCAGATCGTGCTGGCGTCGAAGGGCGGCATCAGCATGGGCGTGCCCTACGACTCGTCGCCCGAATACCTGGTCGCCGCCATCGACGTCTCACTGAGCCGCATGGGCGTCGAGCGCATCGATCTATGGCAGATCCACCGGCCCGACATGCTCACCCATTGGGCCGACGTCGCCGCCACGCTGGATGCCCAAGTGCAGGCCGGCAAGATCGGCGCGGTTGGCGTCTCCAACTTCACGCCGGCGCAGACCCGCGCGCTGGCCGCGCATCTGAAAGCGCCGCTGGTCTCCACGCAACCGGAATTCTCGGTGCTGGCGCTGAACCCGCTGTTCGATGGCACGCTCGATCTGGCCATGGAGATGGGTCAGGCGGTTCTCGGCTGGTCGCCGCTGGGGCAGGGCCGGCTGGGCGACGGCGATCCGCGCCCGGGCCGCAAGAAATCCGAAGACGAACGCTTGATCCGGGTCAAGGCGGCGCTGGCGGCGCACGGGCAGAAATTCGGCGTGAGCATCGCTGCCACCGCTTATGCGTGGGTGCTGGCGCATCCGGCCGGCATCACGCCGATCGTCGGCAGCCAGAACCCGGCGCGCATTGCCGAGGCGGCCGATGCCTTCAAGGTGACGTTCACGCGTGCGGAATGGTACGCCATCCTGGTCGCATCGCTTGGGGAGAATTTGCCGTGAGTGGCCCTGAAATCAGCTGGTTCTCCGCGCTGTGCGACGATGATTATGAATTCCTCGGCGTGCCCGATCCGGGCCTGCGTTCCAGCTGGGAACATTGCCGCAATATCGTGATGACCGCCGAGAAAGGCGGGTTTGACAACATCCTGCTGCCGTCCGGCTATCAGCTTGGCATCGACACCCAGATGTTTGCCGGCGCCATCGCCGCGCTCACCCATCGTATCCGCCTGCTGATGGCGATCCGGGTGGGGGAAACCTGGCCGCCGCAGCTGGCCCGCCAGATCGCGACGCTCGATCAGATCCTCGGCGGCCGCCTGACGGTCAACATCATCTCGTCCGACATGCCGGGCGAAGTGCTGGCCTCCAAGCCGCGCTATGACCGCACGGTCGAGGTGATGAAGATCTTGAAGACGCTGCTCAACGGCAACGCGCTTGATCACCAGGGCGAGTTCTACAAGCTGCAGCTGCCGCCGCCGAACGTGAAGACCGTTTCCGGCAAATGCCCACCGCTCTATTTCGGTGGCCTGTCCGAAGACGCGCGCGAAGCCGCCGCCGAAGCCGCCGACGTGTACCTCATGTGGCCCGACACGATGGACAAGGTGAAGGAAGTGGTCAGCGACATGACCTCCCGCGCCGCGAAGCGTGGCCGCACGCTGAAGTTCGGCTATCGCGTGCACGTCATCGTGCGCGAGACGGAGGCTGA
>JAIXPM010000200.1 GCA_027486275.1 Sphingomonadales bacterium
GCGCTGCAGGGCGGTGCCATCGGCGTGGTGGTGGAAAGCAACGCGGAAGGGCTGAGGAAGGGCGACATCGTCTCCTCCATGTTCGGCTGGCGCGAGGCCTTCGTTGCCCCGGCTGCTGCACTGGAAAAGCTCGACGTGCCGGGTGGCATTCCGATGGAAAGCTTCCTGGGCGTGCTCGGCATGCCCGGCCTCACCGCCTGGGCCGGCCTGACGCAGATCGGCAGGCCCAAGTCCGGTGACGTGGTGTTCGTTTCCGGTGCCGCCGGTGCCGTGGGCAGCATCGTGGCGCAGGTTGCCAAGCTGAAGGGCTGCACCGTGGTCGCCAGCGCCGGCAGTGACGACAAGTGCGCATGGCTGAAGAGCCTCGGCATCGATCATGTCATCAACTATCGCACCTGCGGCAATCTGCTGGCCGCCGTGCAGGCCGCTGCACCCAAGGGCATCGACATCTATTTCGACAATGTTGGCGGCGAGCATCTGGAAGTCGCCATCGAAGTCGCCCGCCCGTTCGCGCGGCTGATCGAATGCGGCATGATTTCCGCCTACAACGACACCGAGCCGACCCCCGGCCCGCGCAACATCATCCAGGTGGTGGGCAAATCGCTGACCATGCGCGGCTTCATCGTGATGGAATTTGCCGGCCTGCGCGGTGATTTCCTGGCCGAGATGGGCCCGTGGATCCGGGCCGGCAAGCTGAAGTGGCAGGAAACGGTACTGGACGGCATCGAAAAGGCGCCGGAAGCCTTCATCGGCCTGTTCGAAGGCAAGAACACCGGCAAGATGCTGGTGAAACTCTAACCGACAGGCCGGCGGGCGTTGAGGGCGAGGGCCAACGTGCCCTCGTCCAGCCAGTCCAGTTCGCCGCCCATCGGCAGGCCTTGCGCCAACTGGCTGACCTTCACACCGGTGGAGGCCAGTGCCTCGGCGACATAGTGCATGGTCGCCTGCCCCTCCATGGTGGCCGACAGGGCAAGCACCACCTCCTTCACCACGCCGTCACCGGCACGCGCCACAAGCGACGGGATGGCCAGATCCTCCGGCCCCACCCCGTCGAGCGCGGACAAGCGCCCGCCCAGCACATGATAGCGGCCGGAAAACAGGTGGCGGCCATCGAGCGCCCACAGATCAGCCACGTCCGCCACCACGCAGAGCAGCGACGGATCGCGGCGCGGATCGCGGCAAATGGCGCACGGATCGCTGGTTTCGACGTTGCCGCACACCCCGCACACCACCAGGTTCGCCGCAACCGCCTGCAAGGCTTCGAGCAACGGGAACAGCGCCACCTCGCGCCGTTTGATGAGGTGCAGCACCGCCCGCCGCGCCGATCGCGGCCCCAGACCGGGCAGCCGGGCCAGCGCGTTGGTGAGTGCATCGATTTCGGGCGAAGCCATGGCCCCTTATGGTGACAGATTTTTACCGGCGCAACCGGTCTGGATTTTGACACGAATTCCCCGGCGCACAGGCTTTTCGCGCTGCACCATATGGGCTAGACCGTGCGACATCTTGTCAAAGCACATACAAAGGGAGAGGCGCAGTGACCGCCATCGGCCAGGACAGTCTGAACACCCGCCGCACGCTGAAGGCCGCGGGCAAGGAATATGCCTATTACAGCCTGGAGGCCGCCGCGGCGCAGCTGGGCGATATCTCGCGCCTGCCCTATTCGATGAAGGTGCTGCTGGAGAATCTGCTGCGTTTTGAAGATGGCAGCACGGTGACCACCGCCGACGTGAAGGCCGTGGTTGATTGGCAGGCCACCCGCACGTCGAACCACGAGATCAACTATCGCCCGGCCCGCGTGCTGATGCAGGATTTCACCGGCGTGCCGTGCGTCGTCGATCTGGCCGCCATGCGCGATGCCATCACCAAGCTCGGCGGTGATCCGATGAAGATCAACCCACTGGTGCCGGTCGATCTGGTGATCGATCACAGCGTGATGGTCGATGAATTCGGCAACCCCAAGGCGTTTGAAGACAATATGGCGCTGGAATATGCCCGCAACCTGGAACGCTATGAGTTCCTGCGCTGGGGCAGCGGCGCGCTGAAGAATTTCCGCGCGGTGCCGCCCGGCACCGGCATCTGCCACCAGGTGAACCTGGAATATCTCGCAAAAACAGTCTGGAGCAGCGAAGACGCCTCGGGCGCGATGATCGCCTATCCCGATACCTGCGTGGGCACCGATAGCCACACCACGATGATCAACGGCCTCGGTGTGCTGGGCTGGGGCGTGGGCGGCATCGAAGCCGAAGCCGCGATGCTGGGCCAGCCGGTTTCCATGCTCATCCCCGAAGTCGTCGGCTTCAAGCTGACCGGCAATCTGGCCGAAGGCGTGACCGCCACCGATCTGGTGCTCACCGCCACCCAGATGCTGCGCAAGAAGGGCGTGGTGGGCCGCTTCGTCGAATATTATGGCCCCGGCCTCGATGCGCTCACGCTCGCCGATCGCGCCACACTGGCCAACATGGCGCCGGAATATGGCGCCACCTGCGGCTTCTTCCCGGTCGATACCAAGACCATCGATTATCTGGTGCTGTCCGGCCGCGATGCCGAAACCGTGGCGCTGGTCGAAGCCTATTCACGCGCGCAGGGCCTGTGGCGCGAAGCCGACACGCCCGATCCCGTCTTCACCGACACGCTGGAGCTTGATCTGTCCACCGTCATGCCCAGCCTCGCCGGCCCGCGCCGCCCGCAGGACAAGGTGCTGCTGTCCGACGCCAAGCCGGCGTATGAAAAGGAACTGGCCGGCGGTTACGGCAAGGCCGACAAGATGGCCCAGCGTGTGCCCGTTGCCGGCGCAAATTACGACATCGGCCATGGTGACGTGGTGATCGCCGCCATCACCAGCTGCACCAACACGTCAAACCCCGCCGTGCTGGTTGCAGCCGGCCTCGTGGCCCGCAAGGCCCGTGCGCTCGGCCTGAAGAACCAGCCGTGGGTGAAGACCAGCTTTGCGCCTGGCTCCAAGGTCGTGACAGATTATTTCGACAAGTCGGGCCTGACAGCGGACATGGATGCGCTGGGCTTCAACCTGGTCGGCTATGGTTGCACCACCTGCATCGGCAACTCAGGCCCGCTGCCGGAACCGATTTCGGACGCGATCAACAGCAACGATATCGTTGCCTGCTCGGTGCTGTCGGGCAACCGCAACTTCGAAGGTCGTGTGTCGCCGGACGTGAAGGCCAACTACCTCGCCTCGCCGCCGCTGGTCGTTGCCTATGCCTTGGCCGGCACGATGCGCAAGGATCTGACCAAGGAACCGATCGGTGAAGGCACCAATGGCCCGGTTTACCTCAAGGACATCTGGCCGACCAACGCCGAAGTCGCTGGCATGGTGATGGCCAACGTGACGCCCGAGATGTTTGCCGCGCGCTATGCCAACGTGTTCGATGGCGATGAGCGCTGGCAGGCGATCAAGGTCGAAGGCGGCGCCACCTACCGCTGGAACCCGGCATCCACCTATGTGCAGAACCCGCCCTATTTCGACGGCATGACGATGACCCCGGCCCCGGTGGCCGACATCATCGGCGCCCGCGCGCTGGCCGTGTTCGGTGATTCCATCACCACCGATCACATCAGCCCGGCCGGCAGCATCAAGGAATCGAGCCCGGCCGGCCGCTACCTGACCGAACGCCAGGTGACCAAGGCGGAGTTCAACTCCTATGGCGCGCGCCGCGGCAACCATGAAGTGATGATGCGCGGCACCTTCGCCAACATCCGCATCCGCAACGAAATGGTGCC
>JAIXPM010000154.1 GCA_027486275.1 Sphingomonadales bacterium
ATTCTGGCGCATGTGAAGGACAATCCGGGCGTTCGTGCGCTGGTGCTCGGCACGGCCAGCCGCGGCACGCCGGGGCCGCTGGTCAGCTTCTTTGCCGGCGAACGCGCCGGCAGTCTGCCATGCATCCTGATGCTGGTGCCCGGCAGCCTCGATCCGGACAGGCTGGTAACGATTGCCTGACCCTGGTGCCTGAATCACGACAGAAATTGTCTGAATTGACTTGAAGCGAGCCAGCCAGTGGGCCATATCGACTGCGTATTGTTAAAAGGCCCCGCTCATGTTCATCGAAACCGAACAAACCCCCAATCCGATGACGCTGATGTTCCGCCCCGGCCAGAAGGTGACCGGCGCGGACGGCGTGGACATTCCCACCCCGGAAGCCGCCGAAGCCTCGCCGCTGGCAGCCGCGCTGTTCGCGTTGGGCGATGTGGACCGGGTCTTCTTTGGCCATGATTTTGTTTCGGTCACTCGGAACCCGGCGGGTGCTGACTGGCCGGCGCTGAAGCCGCAGATTTTGGGCGTGTTGGTTGATCATTTCACCATCGGTGCGCCGCTGTTCACCGGCGCCGTGCAGGAAGCCGCCACCGATGACGATCCCGCTGATGCTGATATCGTCATGCAGATCAGGGAGTTGATCGAAACCCGGGTGCGCCCGCAGGTGGCAGAGGATGGCGGCGACATTGTCTATCGCGGCTTCCGCCAGGGCACTGTGTTCCTCGAAATGCAGGGCGCCTGTTCCGGCTGCCCATCAAGCACGATGACGCTGAAGATGGGCATTGAATCGCTGCTGAAATATTATGTGCCTGAAGTTCTCGACGTGCGGGCGGTCTGATCATGGCCACATCCCCGCTGGATGGTGCTGCACTGGCGCAACTCTTCACCGATGCCCGCACGCATTATGGCTGGGACGCGACGCCGGTCGCCGAAGCTGATCTGCGCCAGCTTTATGATCTGGTGAAAATGGGGCCGACTTCCGCCAACGGCTCCCCTGCGCGGTTCATCTTCTGTCATTCGGTTGAAGCCCGTGAAAAGTTGGCTGCGTGCGTAAGTGTAGCCAACCAGCCCAAGGTGAAGGCCGCGCCGGTCACGGTGATCATCGGCTTTGACCCGAAATTCTATGACAAGCTTCCCGAGCTGTTCCCGCATGTCGATGCGCGGCCCTGGTTCAACTGGAGTGCTGATTTCGCCCGCGAAACCGCCTTTCGCAACAGCAGCTTACAGGGTGCCTACTTAATCATGGCGGCGCGCGGTCTGGGCTGGGACACTGGGCCGATGTCAGGTTTCGACAAGATAGCCTTGGATGGCGCCTTCTGGGGCGAGACCGGCATCGAAACCAATTTCATCTGCTCGCTCGGCAAGGGCAATGGCGAGGGCCTGTTCCTGCGTCTGCCGCGCTTGGCGTTTGAGGATGCCGCGCAAATCCTGTAGCGGCGCGACTGTGACCGTCCTTGCCCTTTCCACGTCATCGCCGGCGCTGTCGATCGCGCTGGTCGATGGGCGCAAGGTGCTGGCCCGCCATCATCAACTGATCGGGCGCGGCCATGCCGAAGCGCTGGTGCCGGCAATAGCGGCCCTGCTGGCGGGGCGGCGGGCTGAAGCGATCATCGTCGACATCGGGCCGGGCAGCTACACTGGCATCCGCATCGGCATCGCGGCGGCCCGCGCGCTGGGGGTGGCGTGGGGTGTGCCGGTGCATGGCGTCTCGGCACTGGGGCTGGTGGCAGCGCAGGCCTTTGCCGCTGATCCGGCCTTGGACAGCGTGTTTGCGCTGATCGATGCCGGGCGTGGCCATGCGGCCGGCGTACTCATCGGGCCAGACCTGGTGGCGTCGCGGCCGGCGGTGGTCACTTCGCTGCCGGCGGGTGCCGCTGCGGCGGGCGCGGGTGCCGGCCTGTTGCCGGGCGCTGCCGCGCTGCATCTGGATCACCCCGACGCGGCTTTTGCCGGACATTTTCCGCCCGCGGCACTTGGCCTGCCGCAGGCGCTTTACGCCGGCGATTGAGCCGATTATCCCGTCGCCTGTGGACAGCGCTGCCGCCCCGGAAATCGTTCTGGCCATTGTGCCGGCTGATGAGCGGCATCTTGATGCGCTGATGGCCGTGATGCACGCCGCCTTTGATCCGCGGTATGGCGAAGCCTGGTCGGCGGCGCAGCTTGCCGCCACCCTCACCCTGCCCGGTTGCTGGGCCCGCCTGGCGTTGCTGGGGTCGCAGGCCGTGGGTTTCAGCCTGTGCCGCGCGGCAGGGCCGGAAGTGGAATTGTTGTTAATCGCGGTCACACCGGCGGTTCACCGGCAAGGCATTGCCGGCCGGTTGCTGCTGCGCTGCCAAGAAGACGCCATGGGGCGCGGTGCCAGCGAATTGTTCCTGGAAGTGCGTGAGGATAATGAACCGGCCAAGTATCTCTATAATCGGGCCGGTTTTGTGCAGGTTGGGCGCCGCGCTGACTATTACACGGCTAAAGACGGCAATCGGAGTGCGGCGATTACGATGCGATATAGTCTCGAACAGTTGGTCGGATAAGGATTTCGGGTTGCAAAATCCTTTAAAAACGCTCAATGTGACAATTGCGGGATCTAGAACCGCAAATGTTCACGGGTCAAGGACATAAAAATGACGGAAAATTCACAGTCTCACACCGAATTGCTGGCTTTGACGGCTGATATTGTCGCGTCGCACTTTGCCAACAACACGGTTGCCCCGGCCGAAGTGCCGGGCGTTATTGAAAGCGTTTACGCCACGCTTGCACGATTGGGCACGCCCGTCGTCGTGCCGGTGCCGAAACAGGAGCCGGCGGTTTCGATCCGCTCTTCGATCAAGCCAGATCACATCGTTTGCCTGGAAGACGGCAAGAAGCTGAAGATGCTGAAGCGTCACCTGATGACGCGTTACGGCATGACGCCCGATGATTACCGCACCAAGTGGGGCCTGCCAGGCGATTATCCGATGGTCGCGCCCAACTATGCCGAACAGCGTCGTACGCTGGCCAAGTCGATTGGCCTCGGCACCAAGCGCACGTCCAAGCCGCGCGGTCGTCCGCGCAAGAACCCGGCCTGATTTATCAGGCTGCAATTGCCGGTGCTGGGGAGGGCCTGCACCGGCAATTGCCCCGCTTGCTCAAGCCCGCCTTGGCCCCTAATTGGGAAGCAGGGCGGGCTTTGGTGCGCCCGGCGGGAGAATGATCGTGACCACGCCCATCGACATCGAGGCGCTGTGCCTGAAGAAGGGCCTGCGCATCACGGAACAGCGCCGGGTGATCGCCCGCGTGCTGAGCGAAGTGACCGACCACCCCGATGTGGAATCGTTGCACCGCCGGGTGGCGGAGGTTGACCCGCGCATTTCCATCGCCACCGTCTATCGAACGGTGAAGTTGTTCGAAGAAGCGGGCATCCTTGAACGCCATGAATTCCAGGGCGGCCGGTCCCGTTATGAAACCGTGGCCGATGGCCACCATGATCATCTGATCGATATCGACACCGGCGACGTGATCGAGTTCCACGATCCTGAACTTGAAGATCTGCAGCGCCGCATCGCCGAGAAATTGGGCTATCGCCTCGTTGATCACCGCATGGAGCTGTATGGCCAGGCCCTCAAGAAGCCGGCCTGAGGCCATTATCTGATGCAACGCCGTCCGCCGCCGGCCCGGCGATGGGGCAAGACCCGCACCGCGCTTGGCGCCGCCGCCACCGCCGCTGCCACCGTGCCGGCCGAACTTCTGCTGCGCGCCATCACCTTGCGCAACCGACCCTATTTTCCGATCTGGTTTCATCGCGGCCTGTCGCGTTCCCTTGGCCTGCGGATCATCACCCACGGCGAGCCACCCCGGCGCGGCAAGGTGCTGTATATCGCCAATCACCTGAGCTGGACCGATATTCCAGTACTCGGCGCGCGCATTCACGCCAGCTTCGTCGCCAAATCGGAAGTGGCGGGTTGGGGGCCGGTGGGCTGGCTCGCCAGTTTTGCCCATACCGTCTATGTCGCGCGCGATCGCCGTTCCACCGCCGCCATCCAGAAGAACGAGATAGCCGATCGGTTGAATGCCGGCGGATCGATCATCCTGTTTCCGGAAGGGACCAACAGCGATGGCACCGGCGTGCTGCCATTCAAATCCGCGCTGTTTTCGGTGGTGGGCGACGTGCCCGGCCTGATCATCCAGCCGATCACCTTGGCCTATACGCGCGTCAACGGCCTGCCGGTTACTCGCCGGCAATTACCCGATCTGGCCTGGGTGGGTGATACCGAACTGGCGCCCCACGCGATCACCTTCGCGGGCCTGGGCCGGGTGACGGCGGAAATACTGTTCCACGATCCCATCGATCCGGCCGAACATGCCGATCGCAAGGCGCTGGCGCGGCACTGCCACACGCTGATCGCCGCCGGTTACCGCCGGCTGATGCGCGGTGGATGACAGCGGGGATGATAGCGGGGATGACCGGGCCGGGCAAAATCGCTATGAAAGG
>JAIXPM010000143.1 GCA_027486275.1 Sphingomonadales bacterium
AAGCTCCAGATACCCCCAACCGGATGGAGCTGGCGCACGGCATCGGTCCAGCCCTGCCAAAGCAGTTGCCGGTAGGCGGCCACCGATTCCGGCTGGCGCAAAGCGTCGTCCCGCATCGCCGTGGTATCCCAGATGTCGTCATCATTGGGGATGACGTTGTAATCGCCGGCCAGCACCACGGGCTGGCCGGATTCCAGCAGCCGGGCAGCGTGGACGCGCAGCCGCTCCATCCAGGCCAGCTTGTAATCGAACTTGGGGCCAGGCTGCGGGTTGCCGTTTGGAAGGTAGATACTCGCCACCCGCACGCCCATCACGTCGGCTTCGAGATAGCGGGATTGTTCGTCCGTCTCATCACCAGGCAGGCCGCGCTGCACTTCTGTGGCGGGTTCGCGGCTGAGAATGGCGACGCCGTTAAAGCCCTTCTGGCCGTGGACAAGGCAGTGGTAGCCCGCCTCGCGCAACGTCTCGACGGGGAAATTCTCCGTCATCATCTTGATTTCCTGCAGGCAGGCGATGTCGGGCTTGGCCTCCTCCAGCCATTCCAGCAGGCGTGGCAGGCGGGCGTTGGTGCCGTTGATATTGAAGGAGGCGATGAGCATGGGTGAACCCTAGGCGCTCAGGTGGCGAGCTTCAACAGCGCCGCGATGGTATCGGCCTCGATCGCCGGCTTGTCGGTGCGGATACGCGAAATGCGCGGGAAACGCATGGCGAGGCCGGATTTGTGGCGGCTTGAAGCGTGGATGGAGTCGAACGCGACTTCCAGCACCAGCGATTTTTCCACTTCGCGCACCGGGCCGAATTTCTGCAGCGTGTGCCCGCGCACGAACTTGTCGAGCAGCGCCAGTTCGGCATCGGTGAAGCCGCTGTAGGCCTTGCCGACCGGAAGCAACTGGCCATCCGGCGTCCAACACCCGAACGTGAAATCGCTGTAGAGGCTCGACCGTTTGCCGTGGCCGCGCTGGGCATACATCAGCACGCAATCGGCAGTGAGCGCGCTGCGCTTCCACTTGAACCACTGGCCAGCTTTGCGCCCCGCCACATAGGGTGCGTCGCGGCGTTTCAGCATCAGGCCCTCAATGGCGGCATCACGTGCGGCATCGCGCAGGATGGCTAGCTCGTCCCAGTTGCCCGCCTCCACCAACGGGGAAAGTTCGAACCGGGCCGGATCAAGGACGGGCAGCACGGACTCCAGCCGGGCGCGACGCGCCGTCCACGGAAGGGCGCGCAGGTCCTCGCCAGCATGGGACAGCAGATCATAGGCGCGGATGAAGGCCGGGCGCTCGGCCATCAGCTTCGCCGTCGGTGCCTTGCGGCCAAGGCGTTGTTGCAAGGCATTGAAGCTGCCCGAGGCGGCCACGCTATCTGCCTGCCCTTCCCCCCGCACCAGCAGTTCGCCATCCAGCGCCAGCGGCACTTGCAAGGCCTGCGCCACATCGGGGAAGCTGGCCGAAATATCGTCGCCGGTGCGGCTGAACAGGCGGGTCTGGCCGCCGGCGTGGACGATCTGGACGCGGATGCCATCCCATTTCCATTCGGCGGCATGGTCAGCCAGATCCAGCGTCACCCCATCTTCCAGCGGGCTGGCCAGCATGAATGGGCGGAACACCGGCACGTCGCCGGCAGTGGGCGGCGGCGTGGCGCCGGTGGCCCATTGGAAAAGCGGTGTGAACGGCGGTGTCAGGCTGTGCCAGACTTCCTCAACCGCCTCCACATCCAGGCCAAAACCCTGAGCCAGTCCTGTCTTCGCCAACCGCGCCGATACGCCAACACGCAGCGCACCGGTCGCCAGCTTGATCAGCCCATAGCGGCCCTGCACGTCCAGCCGATCGAGCAGCGCCGCGACCGCCGCCGGTGCTTGACCACGCGACAGACCGGAAAGCTGGACGACCACTTCGTCGAGCGCGGGTGACGGTGGCTTCTCGCCCGGCGGATCAGGCCACAGCAACGAAATCGTCTCCGCCATGTCACCCACGAAATCATGGGACAGCGCAAACAGGGTCGCATCAACCCGTTCGGCCATCAGCGCCTTGAGCAGACTGGGCTGCACCGCCTTCAGATCAATCGTGCCGGTGAGGGCCGCCAGGGCCCAGCCGCGATCGGGATCAGGCGTGGCCACCAGATAATCCGCGATCAGCCGCAATTTGGCGGTGCGGCTGCGCGTGTAGAGCAGCGCATCGAGCAGGCGGGCAAAGGATTCCATCGGCAATCAGCCCATTAGCATGACCGCCTCAGTTGCGCTAAGGCGCTCAGGGATGAGAATGCGCGATCTTGAAAAGGCCAGTGGCGTCGGCCGGGAAACCATCCGATTCTACATCCGCGAAGGCCTGTTGCCGGAACCGGACAAGACCAGCCCGAACAGCGCGCGTTACACCGATGTGCATGTCGCGCGGCTGAAGGCGATCAAGCGCCTGCAGGAAGAACGCTTCCTGCCGCTGGCCGTGATCCGCACCCTGCTGGAGGCCGACGATGGCGACCGCTGGCTGCTGCCCGAAGTGTTTCCCACGCTGGATGCCCTGCTCGCCCAGCGGCTTGAAGACGGCGGGCCGGCGCGGGTGGTCTTTGACGATCTTGGCCTGCCGCCGCACAGCCGCGAACATCTCGATGATCTGATGATCCCGCTGGCCGAAGACGGCACTGTCACCGCCCGGGATGCAGCCATATTGCGCACCGTGCAGCGGCTCGACGATATCGGTTTCACACCGGAACTGGGTTTTGATGGCGGCCAGATGCGCCTGTACAACGTCCTGATCGACTGGCTGACCGCCCAGGAAGTCCGCCACTTTCTGGAGCACACCGCCGGCCATGTTGGCGAGGCCAAGGCCTTGGACATGGCCGAACAAGGCATTTCGGTGATCAACGAACTGCTCGGCCAGTTGCGCACTCGGGCGCTGCTGCGGAAGCTCGCCGAACGGCGGACCATCGCCAACCCGGGCGCCAACCCGGGCGCTAACCCGGGCGCTAACCCGGGGACCAACCCAGGCGCCAACGACAATGGGTGAAGGACAGGCTTTGCACAAATCCACATGGATTCTGGCCGCTGCCATGCTGCTGGCCGGCACGACGCTGCATGCGCAGCCCGTTGAACCTGCTGCGACAAGCCAGGTGCGCATATTGGCCACCGGCGGCACCATTGCCGGCAAGGGCAATGCGGCGGGCACCAGCTATCGTTCAGGCGCCGTTTCCGTTGACGATCTGATTGCCGCGCTGCCGGGGGTCGACAAGATTGCCCGGGTTACAGGCGAGCAGATCGCCAACGTGCCGAGCAGTGACATGGACGAAACCATCTGGCGCAAGCTCCATGCCCGCGCGCTGGCGGCGTTTGCTGATCCTGATGTGGCCGGGGTGGTCGTCACCCATGGCACCGACACGCTGGAGGAAACCGCCTTTCTGCTCAGCCTGATTCTGCCGCCAACCAAGCCGGTGGTGGTGGTCGGCGCGATGCGGCCCAGCACCGCCGTTTCCGCCGACGGGCCACAAAACATGCTGGATGCGATCCGGGTGGTGACCTCGCCCGCTTCCACCGGTCGCGGCGTGATGGTGGTGATGAACGACACGATCTTCGATCCGCGTTCCGTCACCAAATTTGACGTGAACCGCGTCGAGGCGTTCACCGCCCCCAGCCGCGGCCCGATTGGCCATGTGCTTGGCCTGGCACCGCGCTTTTTCGGGCCGCCGCAGCCGCAGCCCGAAATGCTGGCCCTGGGCACGGCCAAGCTGCCGCGCATTGCGGTGGTTTATGCCTATGCCGGCCAGACCGAAGATGAAGTGCGCGACATCGTGCGCAATGCCGATGGCGTGATCGTGGCCGGGGTTGGCGCCGGCGGCGTTTCCAGCGGCGCCCGCAAGGCGCTGCGGGCGCTGGCGGATAAAAACATTCCGAT